>CAJXNJ010000005.1 GCA_913057145.1 uncultured Ectothiorhodospiraceae bacterium | reverse complement strand
GTCCGCGATTACGGACGCTCCGATGGGGATACCGGTTCCCCGGAGGTACAGATCGCGCTGCTTACCGCCCGCATTCAGCATCTCACCGAACATTTCTCCACACACAAGCAGGATCATCACTCCCGTCGTGGTCTCCTCAAGCTGGTCAACCAGCGCCGGCAGCTGCTGGATTACCTGCATCGCAAAAGCCTTGAGCGCTACCAGTCAGTCATCGAGCGTCTCGGCCTGCGTAAGTAAGGCAACCGACCAACGACCAAGGGTGTAATTGCAGTGACTCCAACCGCCGTAAAAAAGTCTTTTGAGTTTGGTGGCCAGACAGTAACGCTGGAAACCGGAAAAATCGCGCGCCAGGCGACAGGCGCCGTTCTTGTGAACATGGCGGATACCGTCGTGCTGGTCACCGTGGTCGGCAAGCGGGAGGAAGTGCCCGGGCGCAGCTTTCTGCCGTTGACCGTCAACTACCAGGAGCGGACCTACGCGGCCGGTAAGATTCCGGGTGGGTTCTTCAAGCGCGAGGGTCGTCCATCCGAGAAAGAGACACTGGTCTCGCGGCTGATCGACCGGCCGATCCGGCCTTTGTTCCCGGAAGGCTTCTCCAACGAAGTCCAGGTCATCGCGACAGTGATCTCCATGAATCCCGAGGTGGATGCCGATATCCCGGCGATGATCGGGACTTCGGCGGCGCTGGCCGTCTCCGGTGTGCCGTTTGACGGCCCGATCGGTGCCGCTCGCGTTGGTTATCGGGATGGCAGTTTCATGCTCAACCCGACGTTCAGCGAGCTTGAGGAATCTGATCTCGATCTCGTGGTCGCCGGTACGGCCGATGCCGTCCTGATGGTGGAATCCGAAGCCAACCGCCTGCCAGAGCAGACCATGCTTGATGCGGTCCTGTTCGGACATGAGCAGATGCAAACGGCCATCAACGCCATTAACGAGCTCGCAGCCGAGGCGGGTAAGCCGCGTTGGGACTGGGCGCCGGCACCGGCGGATGAAGTGCTCGCTGGCAAAGTGCGCGAGCTCGCCGAGGCGGGTCTCACCGAAGCCTACGGCATTGCCGATAAGCAGGCGCGTCAGGAGGCTGTCGGTCAGCTGCGTGAGACCGTGGCCAACAGCCTGGTGGCAAGCGAAGAAGGCGCCGAAGGCTGGAGTGCCGAGGCCGTGAGCGACGCCTTCAAGACGCTTGAGAAAAAGATTGTTCGCGGGCGCATCCTTGCGGGTGAGCCACGCATTGACGGCCGCGATCAGCGGACCGTCCGTCCGATCGATATCGAAGTCGGCTCGCTGCCGCGTACCCATGGCTCTGCGCTCTTCACCCGCGGTGAGACTCAGGCGATCGTTGTCACGACGCTTGGCACCGGTCGGGATGCGCAGATCATTGATGCCATCGAAGGTGAGCGTCGTGAGCCGTTCATGTTGCACTACAACTTCCCGCCGTACTGCGTCGGGGAATGCGGTTTTGTCGGCTCGCCCAAGCGCCGTGAAATCGGCCATGGAAAACTCGCCAAGCGCGGTATTCAGGCGGTCATGCCGGAGCCGGAAGATTGTCCTTACGTGATTCGTGTGGTCTCTGAGATCACCGAATCCAATGGCTCAAGTTCCATGGCCTCGGTCTGCGGCACCAGCCTCTCGCTGATGGACGCCGGTGTGCCGATTAAAGCGCCGGTCGCCGGCATCGCCATGGGCCTGATCAAGGAAGGCGATGAGTTTGCCGTGCTCACCGATATTCTGGGTGATGAAGATCATCTCGGTGATATGGACTTCAAGGTGGCCGGTACCGATAACGGTGTGACCGCGCTGCAGATGGATATCAAGATCAACGGAATCACCCGTGAAATCATGGAGCAGGCGCTCGCGCAGGCTCGTGAGGGTCGTCTGCACATCCTTGGCAAGATGAATGAGGTCATTGGCGAGCATCGCGATGAGATGTCCGCTTACGCACCGCGCCTGATCACGCTGCGCATCGACCCGGAGAAAATCCGCGATGTCATCGGCAAGGGTGGTGCAACCATCCGTCAGCTCACCGAGGAGACCGGCACCACCATCGATATTCAGGATGATGGCATTGTGACGATCGGCTCGGTGGATAAAGCCGCCGGTGAAGAGGCCCGTCGTCGTATTGAACTGCTGACAACCGATGTCGAGGTTGGCCAGGTCTATGAGGGCAAGGTCATCAAGCTGATGGACTTCGGTGCCTTTGTGAACATCCTGCCCGGGCGTGATGGGCTGGTGCACATCTCTCAGATCTCGAATCGTCGGGTCGAGAGCGTGGCCGATGAGCTCAGCGAAGGTCAGTCAGTTCGGGTGAAGGTGCTCGAGGTGGACCGCCAGGGTCGCATTCGTCTGAGCATCAAGGCGCTCGAAGAAGAGACGGTCGAGGACTGATCCGGTCCTCGATTCAAAAGGCGTGCTGCTGGCGCCGATACTCGATCATTCGCTCCTGAGCCGCTGTGGCCTCCGCGAGTGTCGTGATCGACTCGGCCGGCAGCAGGTCAAGCAGGCGAATAAAAATCTCCGCGGTGGTCAACGAATCACCCAGAGCCGTATGACGGCCTCCCACCCCAACACCCAGACGCTCCGCGATGCTCTCCATCGTGTGCTCGCCGGTATGATCGTGGAGCAGAATTGAGAGCAGCAGCGCATCCAGTGTCGGCTGATCGAAACGCACCCCGCACTGGCGTTGCTTGAGCTTGAGAAAACGCAGATCAAAGGCAATATTAAAGCCGACCAGCACCGCGTCGCCGGCAAAGGCATGGAAGCGTCGGATCACCTCTTCGACCGGCGGTGCCTCGATGACATCGTCGTTGGTGATGCCATGAATACTGGTGGCAAGTGCCGGTATTTCGCGTCCGGGGTTGGCGAGCAGCTCAAAGGTCTCGCCATGCATGACCCGCCCACGGTGAATGCGAACAGCGCCGATAGAGACAATCTCATCGCCCTGACTTGGCTCAAGGCCCGTGGTCTCGCAGTCAAAGACAACAAAGTCGAGGTTTGACAGCGTCTCCTCGCCGACCTCGCCAAGATCCCGGGGCTCTTCTTCGATGGCAAATTCATAGAACTCGGGCCGAGCCGCCACGGCTGCGGGGGCTTCTGCCTTATCCGGTGCGCCGGGCAATGGCAGGCGCAGTAACGCGCGCCCCGTTCGTGATAGATCGGGCTGGCTCCAGGCCGTGGTGTCATGTCGTTGCAGAACCTCGCGCAGGCTCACGGTCCCTCCAACCTCTTCCAGTCCCTCGTCCAGCCAGGCATCCAGTTGATCCGGTGCAACGACATCTCCTGACCAGTTCAAATCCAGATAAACGAGGCTGCCTTCTTCGCGCCCGGATATGGCAACCGCGGAGACGTTCAAAAGCGCTTTGAGTTTGCCCAGAATCGATTCGATGACCTGACTGAGCAGATAGGGCTCTGCAGAGACCCAGACATCGGCGTTGCACTGTATTCGGGGCAGTGATTCCGCCGGTGCGCTCTGACGGATACCGGCGATCAGGCTGCCCAGATGAGCGTCCTCGAGATGCCAGCCGGCAGTGACCATGGCGGTGGTCTCTGCCGAGAGTGCCTCGAACAACTGGCCGAGGCGTTGGCTTTCCTGCCGCAGGATCTTTGCAAAGCCATCGGCCTCTTTGCTGAGCCCTTCCTGCTGCGCGAGTTGCAGGCTCTCCACCGCTGTACCGAGGCTTGTGAGCGGATTGCGCAGCTCTTCGACGGCATGCCGCAGGGCATGCTCCTGTCGCAGGGATTCGCGCGTCTCCCGGGAGACATCCTGCAGCGTCATCACAAAGCCGTCGGTATCGCTGTCCTCGGTATTCAGTCTCGCCAGCCGGCAGCGCAACAGACGCTCACCGCTTGCAGTCGCACAGACGAGCTCGGCATGTCCGGAGTCCGCTTTATCGTCATCCTCGGCAAGGATGGCAAGCGTGTGACGAAGCGGGCCTTCATTGAGCACCTCACTGATATTCCGCCCAAGCCCGAGGGCGGGTTCATCGGCGAGAAGCTCACGCGCGGTTCGGTTATAGAGTTTGATGCTGCCGTCGCTGGCACAGACCATCACGCCTTCACGAATTTCTCGCAGGATGGTCTCCAGTCGGGCCTTGCGGGCTTCGATACGGGCAGCCCAGGCGGTGGCCGCTTCATCCAATTCCCGGCGGCTGCGGGCCACGGTACCGCCGAGTTGAGTGATGGTCTCGGGCAGTCGGGCAAGCCAGTGTGAGCGCTTGATCTCGAGCTGATGGCCAGGGTTTGAGCTCGCGATGATTTCTGCCCCGCGAGCGGTGGCCACCAGGGGCCTGCAGATGCGTTGGTCCACCAGAAAAGCGAGTAGCAGCAGGGCAGACAAGGCAACCGCGGTGATGGTTGTAATCGCGACAGCTTCTGTCGGTGAGATGGGTTGCAGGTATTGCGTGAGCAGGACTGCGGCGGATAGTTCGACCGCACCCAGCCCGGCCACAATAAGCCATAGACGTTTACGCAGCGGCGGGAGCCGAAAGCCCCGCACCCTCAGGCTGCCTCTTTCAGCAGCTCCTGAACCCTTGCCAGGACATCGGCCGGGCTGAACGGTTTGACGATGAAGTCAACCGCTCCCAGCGATAATGCTTTCTCCCGCTCGACCTCGAGCCCATGGGTGGTCAGCATGAGAATCGGCAGTGCCTGCATCCCCGGCAGTCCCAGTAGTGACTGACAGAGGTCATAGCCACTGCGGTCCGGGAGCTTGGCATCGATGAGTGCAAGCGAGGGCGTCTGACGACCGGCCTCGGTCATTGCCTCGGCATAGCTGCTGGCGATGCTTACGTTCCAGCCGGCATGGCGGAGCAGGAACGAAAGCCCCATGGTGAGATTGGGTTCACTATCAACGATTAAAATATTGTTATACATCGCAGTCCGACATCTGTGGATGTCGCCTCCTCCTACCTCAATCGCAGTATAGGCTATTCCTACCCCTGTTTGTCGAGGTAATCTGTTGAGCCTGATCACTAATTCGGCGAGGAGGCCGGTATGGCCCGCGATAAAGTGGGTGGCAGTGCAGCAGAAATTGCCCGTGAGTTTCTCAACGAGAACGCGCCTTTCGATCGATTCCCAAAGAGACTGCAGCGTTACTTTCTGGAACATTGTGAGCTGCGTGAGTACCCGGCCGGAGAGCTCATCCTAAAGCCCGCCGATGGCCGGGTTGCTGACTTCTATCTGATCGTCTCCGGACGTGTCGATGCCGAGCGCCCGGGAGAGGGCGAAGAAGGCATTGAGCGTTTCTCGCTTGAGGAAGGCGAGAATTTCCCCATGGCCGCCATGATCGGCCAACGCGCCACCCGCACCATTTACCGTGCCGGAACCGCGGTGCAGTGTCTGGCGCTCACGCGCGAGGGCTTTGAGCATCTGCTCGGCGAGAGTAAGACGTTCCGGGATTTCTGCCTGCGTGGTGTCAGCAGCCTGCTTGATCAGGTCCAGCAGGATATCCAGCAGCATGCCGCCGCCAATCTCGGCGGAGACTCAACGCTTGATACACCCCTCGGGCAACTGGTCAATCCGGAGCCTCTGACCTGTCCGGCCGATGTCACGATTACCGAGGCGGTCGAGGCGATGCACACCCGCAAGGTGGGCAGCGTGTTGATCGTGGATGAAGGCGGTCGGGCGAGCGGTATCTTTACCCTCCATGATCTGCGCGCCGTGGTCGCCGATGGCCGGGATCTCAGTGCGCCCCTGCACACCGTGATGACTGCCGACCCGTTGACGCTGGACGTTGATACTTATGCCTTTGAGGCCATCGTCGAGATGGCGAGGCATCACATACGCCATATGATCGTCACACATCATGATGGCCGGGTCGCCGGTGTGATCTCGGAGCGGGACATCTTTGCGCTGCAGCGAATCGATCTGGTGCATCTCACGCGGGCCATTTCCGGGGCGACATCGGTGGACGGTCTGGTGCAGGCACGCCGCCGCGTGGGTGCGCTCATCGATAGCATGATGGCCCATGGCGCAGGCGTGGAGCAGATTACGCGAATCATCACGTTGCTCAACGACCGGACCGTGACACGCGCTATTGAACTGGTGCTCGAAGAGCAGGGTGACCCCGGTATCGCCTTTACCTGGATTGCGTTTGGCAGTGAGGGCCGCAGCGAGCAGACGCTGGTCACGGACCAGGATAATGGCATTCTGTTTGACCCGGGCGGCGAGGATCCGGAGCAGGTGCGTGAACGCCTGCTGCCGATGGCCTGGCGCATCAATGAAGTCCTTGATGAGTGCGGCTTTACACTCTGTACCGGCAATATCATGGCGAGTAATCCCAAGCTCTGTCTGAGCTTTGCTGAGTGGGAAGAGACTTTCCGCGCCATGGTGGCAAGTGCCACGCCGGAACATCTGCTCAACTCCACCATTTACTTTGATTTCCGGCCGATCTGGGGCGATTTTGCTGCCGGAGAGGCACTGCATCGTCGTGTTGTTGAAATGGCGGCCAATAACAGTCTTTTCCTGCATACGCTCGCTGGCAACTGTATGGCGATTCGCCCGCCTCTGGGCGTCTTTCGGGATTTTGTCACCGAGCGGGGCTCGGATGGGACTCAGCGTCTGGATCTGAAAATCCGTGGCCTGACACCATTTGTCGATGGCGCCCGTGTGCTTGCCCTGCAGGCCGGTATCAGCGAATCCAATACACCTATGCGGTTTCGTGGCCTGGTGGAAGCGGATGTGCTCAGTGAGGAGGATGCAGGTGCCTATGAGCGGTCATTTGCTTTCGTCCAGCTGCTGCGCATGCGGGAACACCAGCGCCAGGCAGCGGCGGGGGAGTCGATGCACAATCGTCTCGACCCGGATGATCTCAACCCGATGGACCGGCGTATTCTCAAGGAGGCCTTCCGCGAGGCACGGCGCCTGCAAAAGCGCCTGGAAGTCCGTTTCCAGCTCTAATGAAAAAACCCCGGGGCAAAGCCACCGGGGTTCTTGCTTGAGCGGCAAGAGCCCTGGGGGCCCTTGCCGCTGATCGCCTCAATCTTATGAGGCGCGTGGCACGCGGATGCTCTCGACGAGCTCCTGGATATGTGCCGGCGGCGGCTGCGTCGCCCGGGCAACCAGGGTTGCGACCACCACGTTGATGATGGCACCCACGGCACCGATCGACTGCGGGCCGATACCCAGCACCCAGTGCTCCGGCGTATCCGGCAGCATGTTGGTGCCCGGAATGAAGAGCCAACCCTTGTAGATGAACACATAAACGAGGGTGAAGCTCAGACCGGAGAGCATGCCCGCCATGGCACCGGCGCTGTTCATGCGGCGGTTGAAGATACCGAGCATGAGGACCGGGAAGAGCGAGGATGCCGCCAGGCCAAAGGCCAGAGCCACCACCTGTGCCGCAAACCCTGGTGGGTTCAGGCCCAGATAGCCGGCAACGACAATGGCGCCTGCCATCGCCAGTCGGGCAGAGAGCAGCTCACCTTTCTCACTGATATCGGGCTTGAAGACGCCCTTGATGAGATCGTGAGAGACCGCCGATGAAATGGCCATGAGCAGGCCTGCCGCAGTGGACAGTGCTGCTGCGAGACCACCGGCCACCGTCAGGGCAATCACCCAGTTCGGCAGCTGTGCGATCTCCGGGTTGGCCATCACCATGATGTCACGGTCGACGGTCAGCTCGTTGCCTTCCCAGCCATAGCTGGCAGCTGTCGCGGCGAATGCCTCATTGCCATCATTGTAGTACTGGATACGACCGTCACCGTTTTTGTCCTCAAAGCCGAGGAGACCGGTCTCCTCCCAGCGTGAGAACCATTCCGGTACGTTCTCGTAAGCCAGGTTGCCTTCTTCTGCGCCGATCTCGCCCGGCTGGACGGTATTGATCAGGTTGTAGAAGGACATGGCGCCCACAGCCGGTGCGGTGGTGTAGAGAATGGCGATGAACACCAGCGTCCAACCAGCGGACAGGCGGGCATCACGCACACGCGGCACCGTGAAGAAGCGGATGATGACGTGCGGCAGACCGGCCGTACCGATCATCAGCGACATGGTCAGGAAGAACATGTTCAGCGTCGTGCCTTTCATCACCGTGTACTGCGAGAACCCGAGGTCAACGAGGATGTTGTCCAGGGTGTCGAGCACATAGCCACCATTCTCAACCGTGCCACCCAGACCCAGCTGCGGCAGCGGGTTACCGGTAATGGCCAGCGAGATGAAGATGGCCGGGATCGTGTAGGCGAAGATCATGATGCAGTACTGAGCAATCTGGGTGTAGGTAATACCCTTCATGCCGCCAAACACCGCATAAATGAACACAATGCCCATGCCTGCGAACAGACCGATCTCGTAGCTCGTCTCCAGGAAGCGCGAGAAGGCCACGCCGATACCACGCATCTGACCGATGACGTAGGTGATCGAGGCAACCAGCAAGGCGATAACGGCGATCACGCGTGCCGGCTTCGAGTAGAAGCGGTCACCAATGAACTCCGGCACCGTGAACTTGCCGAACTTGCGCAGGTAAGGGGCAAGCAACAGCGCCAGGAGCACGTAACCACCGGTCCAGCCCATGAGGTAGACCGAGGCGTCGTATCCCAGGAAGGCGATGAGGCCAGCCATGGAAATAAAGGAGGCGGCGGACATCCAGTCGGCAGCCGTCGCCATACCGTTGGCAATCGGGTTGACGCCCTTGCCGGCGACGTAAAACTCACCGGTGCTACCGGCCTTCGCCCAGATGGCGATGCCGATATAAAGCGCAAACGTCGCGCCGACAATCAGATAGGTTGTCAGTGTAAGATCCATTTTGAATCCCTCGCCTTATTCTTCGTGGACGTCGTATTTACGGTCCAGCGCGTTCATTTTCACCACATAGGTGAAGATGAGTGCGATGAACGCATAGATCGAGCCCTGCTGGGCAAACCAGAACCCGAGCGGGTATCCGGCGATCGCGACGCTGTTGAGAACGGGGGCAAGGATGATGCCCAGTCCGTAAGAGACGGCAAACCAGATGATCAGCAGCGTGATCATCAGCCTGACGTTCTCCTTCCAATAGGCCGATGCGGCCTCTTGCTGACTTGAAGCCATATTGAGCTCCTCCTGAATGGTCGAAACGGGGACATGACGTCAACGCCTGTCGCCTTGTTATTAACGAAACCGAAGCTTCGTCCTCTTTTATGATGCAAAAAACGTGCAAATTTCGGTGAATGCCGAAACAGGCGCGACTGGCGGGATTGCAGCGGCGGACGGTGGAGGAGGTTGATCTGGGAGTTACGGAAAGTAACAGCCGGTGTAGATTAAAGTAACGGCGATGACCCGATGGGCCATCGCCGTTTGCAAATAGGACCGCCTTATTGGTTGGCCCGGTTGCTGATCAGCTCATCAACCACTGAGGGATCAGCCAGCGTGCTGGTATCACCAAGGCTGTCGAGCTCGTTGGTCGCGACCTTGCGCAGAATCCGGCGCATGATCTTGCCAGAGCGCGTCTTCGGCAGGCCCGGGGCCCACTGGATGACATCCGGCTTGGCAATCGGGCCGATTTCCTTACGCACCAGCTCGGTGAGCTCTTTGTGCAGGCCGTCATTGGGTTCAACGCCTGTGACCAGCGTGACATAGCAGTAGATACCCTGCCCCTTGAGGTCATGCGGGTAGCCCACTACTGCGGCCTCTGCAACTGCTTCATGCAGCACCAGCGCACTCTCGATTTCGGCCGTTCCCATGCGATGTCCCGAGACATTGAGAACGTCATCCACACGACCGGTGATCCAGAAGTAGCCATCCTCATCACGACGCGCCCCATCCCCGGTGAAGTACTTGCCGGTGTAGGTCGTCAGATAGGTGTTCATGAACCGCTCATGATCGCCGTAAATGGTGCGCATCATGCTCGGCCAGGCGCGATTGATGCACAGATTGCCCTCGGTCGCCCCGTCCAGCACTTCACCTTCGTTGTCGACCAGTTGCGGCTCAACGCCGAAGAAGGGCAGTGTGGCGGAGCCGGGTTTAAGATCGATTGCCCCGGGCAGTGCGGAGATCATGATGGCGCCGGTCTCGGTCTGCCACCAGGTATCCACGATGCGACAGCGCTCATCGCCCACCACCCGGTAATACCACTCCCAGGCCTCCGGGTTGATGGGTTCGCCGACACTGCCGAGAATGCGCAGGCTCTTGCGGGAGTATTTCTTCACCAGCTCCTCGCCCTGGCCCATCAGCGAGCGGATGGCAGTGGGTGCGGTGTAGAAGATATTGACCTTGTGATCGTCGATCACCTGCCAGAAGCGGCCGGCATCCGGGTAGGTCGGTACACCTTCAAAAACCAGCGTGGTTGCCGCATTGGAGAGCGGGCCATAGACGATATAGCTGTGGCCTGTGACCCAGCCGACATCCGCGGTGCACCAGTAAACCTCACCGTCGTGGTAGTCAAAGATGTACTTGAAGGTCATTGAGGCCTGCAGCAGGTAGCCGCCGGTTGTATGCAAGACACCCTTCGGTTTGCCGGTCGACCCCGAGGTGTAGAGGATGAACAGTGGATCCTCGGCGTCCATCTCTTCCGGTTCGCATTCTGCGGATGCCTCGGCGATGGATTCCTGGTACCAGATGTCACGATCCGGATTCCACGGCACGGTGTTGCCGGTGTGGCGGACGGTCACCACCGTGTGAACGCTGTCGAGCCCGTCGATGGCTTTCTCGACATTCTCTTTCAGTGGCACCGGCTTGCCGCTGCGCAGGCCCTGGTCAGCGGTGATGATGGTGCGGCAATCCGCATCTTCAATGCGATCGCGCAGGGCATGCGGAGAGAAGCCGCCGAAGACGATGGAATGGACGGCACCGATGCGCGTGCAGGCCAGCATGGCGACGACCGCCTCAGGGATCATCGGCATGTAAATGGAGACCCGGTCGCCTTTTTTAACGCCGCGATCTTTCAGAACGTTGGCAAGCCGACAGACCTCAGCGTGCAGTTCGCGGTAGGTGATATGGCGAGTGTTGCCCGGTTCATCACCCTCCCAGATGACGGCAACCCGATCGCCATGCGTGTCCAGGTGGCGGTCCAGGCAGTTATAGCTGACGTTGAGCTTGCCACCCTCAAACCAGCGGATCTGACCTTTGGTGAGGTCATTATTCTGGACACGATCCCATTTCTTGAACCAGGTAAGAAACTTTTCGGCCTGCTCTGCCCAGAAGGACTCCGGCTCATCCAGAGACTGCCTGTACATGCGGTCATAGTCTTCACGCGTGAGCAATGCATGCTCGGCTGCTTCCCGAGGTACCGGGTAGATTTTGTCTTCGGCCATGCCGTTTCTCCTCCTTGGTTACCGAAACTCAATTAAATACGCGATATTCCTTTCACTATCCTGCTTGTCGCTGGCGTTGCAGGCCAAGTCGCTGGCGTCGCTCCCAGAGGGCCTTGCGACTGATGCCGAGCTTCTGAGCCAGTTCTGTCTCGGTCATCGTTGATTCGTTGACACGTACAAATTCGCAGAAATAGTCCTCCAATGAAAGGGTAAGGTCCAGTTTTGTGCCGGATTCGCGGGCTGCCGACAGCCCCAGAGACTCGCTGGTCACGATATCGGAGTCGGTCAGAATCACGGCCCGTTCGATGATGTTTTCCAGCTCACGGACATTGCCCGGCCAGTTGTAGGCGGCCATGACTTCCAGCGCATCGGCATCAAATCGCATCATGGGCCGGTTGAGCTGTTGGCAGGCTTTTTTCAGCAGGAATTCAGCGAGGCTCGGGATATCCTCGGTGCGCTCGCGCAGTGATGGCAAACGGATCTCCATGACGTTGATGCGGAAATAAAGATCCTCGCGGAAGGCGCCATTATCGACCAGGGCCGGAAGGTCACGGTGGGTTGCGGCCACCAGGCGAATATCGACCTGCCTTGAATGCGAGGCGCCAACGCGGCGAATTTCGGATTCCTGCAGCACCCGCAGCAGTCTCGCTTGTGCTGCTGCCGGCAGCTCAGCAATTTCATCAAGAAATAATGTCCCGCCATTGGCCGCTTCAACCAGCCCCTCGCGAGCCGTATCGGCACCGGTGAATGCGCCTTTTTCATGGCCGAAGAGTTCCGCCTCGATCAGTGACTCCGGAATGGCGGCACAATTCACGGCGATTAACGGTGCATCGCGGCGCGTGCTTTGTTCATGAAGCGCTCTGGCGACGAGCTCCTTGCCGGTGCCCGACTCACCCAGAATCAATACCGTGGTATCGGTGGGGGCCACTCGGTTGATACGCTCGAAGACCTTCTGCATCTGCGCCGACTCTCCGATGATGCCGTTGACCGGGTAGTCGGCATTGAGCTGTGCTTTCAGGGCACGGTTCTGGCGCTTGAGCGTGTGTTCGCGCAACGCCCGCTCAACGGTCAGCCGCAGATCGTCGTTATCGAAGGGCTTGGCGATGTAATCCACCGCGCCCTCTCGCATGGCCTCCACGGCCGAGCGGATGCTCGCATAGCTGGTCATGATCACAACGGGGACTTCACCGGCTTCCTTGATGACTTCCAGGCCGTTGCGGCCCGGTAAGCGCATGTCTGCCAGTATCAGATCAAAGCGCTCGAGTGTGTCCTCGCTAAGTGCCTGTTCCAGTGACTCTGCACCGGCAACACGCATCCCGTGTTTGCTCAGATGTCGCTGAATGGCCTCGCGAATAATGCTTTCGTCTTCAATGACGAGTATCTCAGGCATTAACAGGAATCTCCTCGCTGACTTCGGCTGCGGCCAGCCGGATGATGACTTCGGTGCCACTGCTTCGGCCGCGCCGTGGTTGCAGACGCAGGCTGCCGCCGTATTCGGTGATGATGTTGTGCGCCAGGGCGAGCCCCAGACCGGTTCCCTCGCCGGGTGTTTTGGTGGTGAAAAACGGCTCGAGGATTTTATCGCGAATGCTGGCGGAGACGCCTCGGCCGTTGTCGATAATACGAATCTGCACACCATCGCGGAGTGGCTTGGCAATGGTTGAGACCTTGCCAGCGCCATCACAGGCATCAACGGCGTTGCTGTAAATATTCACCAGAACCTGGACCAGCTTTTGATGGTCGGCCATGACCAGAAGGGCCGGGTCGATCGTGCGCTCAAAACTCATATCCCGCGCCTTGGGATTGAGCTGCAGCAGATGCTCAGCCTCTTCGGCAACGGCCAGCACGGAGGTGGGTTCCGGCAGCTGTGGGGCATCCTTGCGGCCGGCATGCGCGTAAGTCACCAGAGTCTGGACGATATGACTGATGCGCTTGGTCTGCTCGAGAATCTGTCGGATCTGTTGGTTCTCGGGGCTGTGATCCTCAAGCTCCTGCGCCAGACAGGCAATACCGGTGACAGGGTTGCCGATCTCATGTGCAACGCCGGCAGCCAGCCGGCCGATGGAAGCGAGCCTTTCGCTATGGGCAAGCTCGGTCTCAAGCCGCTCCATGTCGGTGACGTCCTCAACCAGCACCAGCCGGTCACCATTGGGGGTACCGGTGGCGTCACTGATCATGGCTTTGCGCAAATTCAGCCAGCGCGTCCCGTTACTCAGCGCAAGCGAGCGTTTGGCAGTCTGCTCATCAGTGGCTTCGACAAACTCGCCAAGCAGGCCAGCCCAGGGGGTGGAGAGTTCCCCGAGCGTGCGTCCGAGCGCCCGACTGGCGCTGATATCGGTAATCTTCTGCATGGCCGGGTTCCAGCGCGCGATCCGTCCGGCCGGGGTCACGGCGACAACGCCCAGCGGCAGGTCTTCGAGGATCTGCCGGTGATACCGTCGCAGAGCATCGAGCTCAGCGGCAATGCCCTTGAATCCGCTTCTGGATCGCTCCAGCCGCTCCTCGATGATGCGTACATTCTGGGCAATCGCCCCGCGGCTGTCGGCATCCAGACGCAGGCATTCATCCACGATATCGCGCGCCAGCACCGGCCCCATCATGCCGGAGAGATTGCGCTGTACCTGTTCGCGCAGCTGTTGCAGGCGGTCCGGTCGGTCCTCACTCCACTCAAGTCCGAGATCCTCCAGTCCCTTGGAGATTTCGGCGCGTGCGGCCGGCAGGCCGGTTACCGGCGCCAATTGCTCGACGAACTGCGCCGGTGACTCGGCAATCAACGCACCGGCAGGGACACGCATGCTGAGCTCGCGGCAGGCGGCTGCGGCCTCGGTTTCCCTGGGGTCCTGTCGGGTGATGAGTGAGACGGTGAGAAATGCGAGGGCATTGGCAGCCACTGACCAGAAGGCCAGCTCTCCGAACTCCAGCGGCGTGCTCGCGATATCGAGATCGATGCCGATAAAACGCACCGCTCCCATGGTATTGAGTGCCGGTAACAGGGTTGCCATCCCCCAGATCGTGCCACCGGTGAGAAGCCCGGCGATAAATCCCTGGCGAGTGGCCCCGGGCCAGAACAGCACGGCCAGAACGCCCGGGATGAGCTGCGCCATGGCGAGGAATGAAATCAGTCCCCAGGAGACGAGCCCTTCGGTGCGCTCGAGGGAGAGATAGAAAAAATAGCCGGCTGCGATGATGGCTCCAATCAGCGCTCGCCTCGCCCAGCGCAGCGTCGTGTAGAGATCCGGTAGGCCGGCGAGTCGGGTGAGGGGTAAAACCAGATGATTCAGGCACATCGACGAGAGGGCCAATGTGGAGACGATAATCATCGCGCTTGCCGCTGAGATGCCGCCCAAATAAGTAAAAAGCACCATTGCCGGTGATTCGCTGAGGGCGGCGACAGAGAGTACGGTGTAGTCGACCGGCCCCGGCAGAGAGAGCGCCTGCCCGGCCCAGAGAATCGGGGGGATGGCGGCGGCCAGCAGCAATAAAAATAGCGGAAAGCCCCAGCTGGCCGTTCTCAGTCCGCGGTCATCGAGGTTTTCGGTAAACAGCATGTGAAACTGCCGCGGTAGCAGAAAGGCCGCTGCAAAGGCGAGAAAAAGCAGCCCGGCCCAGGCCTGTGAACTCGCACCTTCGCGCAGTTGTAGCAGCGCCTGAGGATTATCAAGCAGCCATTGATCGAGGCCGGCAAACCCGCCAAACCCGATCTCCAATGCCAGCCAGGCGACCGCCAGCAGGGCCACGATCTTGACCAATGACTCAAAGGCAATGGCCGCCACCAGTCCATTGTGCTTTTCCCGCAAAGTGACATGGCGAGCACCAAAGATAATCGCAAAGACGCTCACCATCAGGCAGAAGACAACGGCAATGACCTCCGGGGATGAGTCGCCGGTGAGAACCTGGGTTGACTCGGAGACGGCCCGGACCTGCAGCGCCAGATAGGGCAGGCTGCCGGTGAGCAGCATCAATGTTACGAGGATGCCTGACAGGCGGCTGTGAAAGCGGAAGGCAAAAAGATCAGCCACTGAGGTCAGCTGGTGACGGTGAATCAATCGCAGCAATGGCAGTAACAGAATGGGTGTCATCGCGAAGGCGAGCGTCACCCCGAGATAAATGGTTGTATACAAAAGCCCTGAGCTCGCCGCGAATCCAACGCTGCCGTAATAACTCCAGGTGGTCGCGTAGACACCGAGTGAGAGGACATAGACCGCCGGATGCCGGATTAATGCCGCCGGCACCCAGCCTTTTTCGCTGGCATGCGCGACCAGGAAGAGCAAAGACAGATAAGCAACCGCGCTGAAGAAAAGCGTGCCCAGGCTAAAGGTCATGACGTCTCCGGCGGCCAACGGCAATGCCGATTACGATGATGTACCCGAGCCAGATGAGAAACGGCGTATACCAGGGGAGATTCTGTTGGTTCCACCAGTGGGTGAACGGGGAGAGGAAAAGAAACAATCCCACCGCCAGCAATAACAAGCTGACCGGACCGTTGCCCGCAGCCGCTCTAGACATGGCGTCCCTCCTCCTGCAACTGTTACCGAAAGTATCACAGTGGCATCGACGCGGAAAGCCGTTGCGGCTGCCAGTGGCTGACGGCCCAGGCCAGGAGCTCATCGGCGGGTGCTTTCTGCAGCTCGTCGGGTGGCGGGTGTTGCAGATGAATCAGCGCATTGCAGAGTAGTGTGTTAGCCGCATGCGGATCGATCGCGGGCGCATGATTGGTTTTGCTGAGCTTCCGACCCTCGTTATCCCGTGCCACGGGAATGTGCAGATACCCTGGTGTCGGCAGGTCCAGTGCCCGTTGTAGCAGGATCTGCGGCGCCGTCGCCGGCAGCAGATCGGCTCCCCGGACCACATCCGTGACACCGAGTGCAGCATCATCCAGCACCATGGCGAGGTGATAGGCATGCAGCCCATCGGCCCGGCGAATAATGAAATCGCCAATAGCATCCTTGGGGTTGATGGTCTGTTGCCCGGCGCAGCGGTCGCGGAAACCGAGCGTATGATCATCAACGGCGAAGCGCCAGCTGCGGGCAGACCGGCCCGGGGGAAGTCCGTCACGACAATACCCCGGGTAAATCACGCCTGCAGGCCCGCGCCGCGCACCCTCCAGCTCGCGGCGGGTGCAACCGCAGGGGAATGCCTGCTCCGCTGCGATCAGCTTCTCAAGGGCCGTTTGATAGATCTCGCGTCGGTTATCCTGGCTTTGTATGGGGCCATCCCAGTGCAGGCCGAGGACTTCCAGCGTTCTTGGGATCTCGGCGGCATATTCAGCCCGCGACCGCCCCGAATCCACATCATCGATTCTCAGATGCCAGCGACCACCGGCGGCGCGTGCATCAAGATAACTGGCCAGGGCCGCAACCAGAGAGCCAAAGTGCAGTGGCCCGGTGGGGCTGGGAGCAAACCGGCCGATGTAAGGGGGGGTCGTCATGGCATCATGATAACCCCGCGTTTACCATGATCGCTTTACCCGGGAGTCAGGCTGTGTCCCCGACGTTGCTGACGGCGCGAAGCCGTCGAATTCAACCGTTTCATGTCATGGCGCTGCTGGCGCGTGCCCGAGAGCTGGAGTCGCAGGGCCGGGATATCGTGCACATGGAAATTGGCGAGCCGGACTTCGCCACCGCCGAGCCGGTGCGTGCTGCCGGACAGAAAGCCCTGGCCGACGGGCATACCGGCTACCTCCCGGCTGCCGGGCTGCCGGCCCTGCGCGAGGCGATCTCAGACTATTACGCAAGGCGATATTCAGCCGATGTGGCGCCGCAGCGCATTCTGATTACCCCCGGTGCCAGCGGTGCGCTGGTGATTGCGCTTGCCATGCTGGCTGACCCCGGGCGGCATGTGCTGTTACCGGATCCGGGCTATCCGTGTAATCGCAACTTTGTTGAGCTGGTGGATGCCATACCGCAGGCGGTGCGGGTCGGGGCGGATACCGATTATCAATTGACGGCAGCTTTGGCAGAAGCCGCCTGTGATGAGCGGACAGCCGCCATGCTGGTGGGCTCGCCGGGTAATCCCACCGGCACGCTGGCCAGCGCTGCTGATCTGCAGGGACTGGCAGCACTGGCGGATCAGCGCGGGATCGGGCTGATTGTTGATGAGATCTACCACGGACTGCATTACGGCGATGATCCGGCACAGGCGGTGGTACATGCGCCGAATGCCATTGTGGTGAACAGCTTCTCGAAATATTTCGGGATGACCGGCTGGCGCCTGGGCTGGATGGTCGTGCCGGCAGGTTGGACGGAAGTGGCTGAGAAGTTGATGCAGAATCTCTTCATCAACGCATCCACACCAGCGCAGTACGCGGCCATGGCCTGTTTTACCCCCGAGGCGGAGGCCATTTTTGAATCAAGGCGAGAAGCCTTTCGAGAGCGCCGTGATTTCCTGCTGCCGGCATTGCGGGAGCTTGGCTTTCATATCCCCGGCAATCCGGCTGGCGCCTTTTATCTGTATGCCGATGTCTCAGCGCTCTGCGATGACAGCGAGGATCTTGGGCGGCGCCTTCTGGAAGAGGCTGGCGTTGCGGTGACACCCGGTCTTGATTTTGAACGCACCGCTCCTGAGCGACATCTGCGCTTTGCCTACACAACCGATCAGACAAGGCTTGCCGAGGCGGTGGAGCGGATCGAGCAGTATTTACGCAGTACCGGCCGCTGAGCGGATTCAGCGCTCACCCGGCAGGCCGCAGACTTCAGATCGGGTAATGAAGCGCTTGCCTTCCGGCGCTTCCAGTGAAAAGCCGGAACCTCGACCATCCACCACATCGATAATCAGGTTGGTGTGGGCCCAGAGTTCGTACTGATCGCCACCGATATAAAACGGCTCCCCGGCGATATCACCCAAATGAACATCCCTTGCGCCAACCCGGAACTCATCCCGTGGGTAGCACATGGGTGCGCTGCCATCGCAGCAGCCGCCTGATTGATGAAACAGCAGTGGCCCGTGGCGCTTGTGCAGGGATTTAATCAGCGCCTCAGCCTCCGGGGTGACGCTGACTTTCGCGGTGGTGCTTGCCGTCTGTGTCATTGTTCCTCCTCCCGAGAGATGCTTATAAAAGCAGGGTTGCGGCCGCTGCCGCAACCCTGTCATCAGCGCTTAGAAAAAGCCGAGTGGCTCTTCGCCATAGCTGACCAACAGGTTTTTCGTCTGCTGGTAGTGCGAGAGCATCATCAGATGGTTCTCACGGCCGATACCGGAGTGCTTGTAGCCACCGAATGCGGCATGGGCCGGGTACAAGTGGTAGCAGTTGGTCCAGACACGGCCGGCCTCGATACCGCGGCCCATGCGATAGGCCTGATTGGTATTACGCGTCCACAGACCGGCACCCAGGCCATAGAGGGTGTCATTGGCGATGGACAGCGCATCATCGGCGTCCTCAAAGCTGGTCACCGAGACCACCGGACCAAAGATTTCCTCCTGGAAGATACGCATCCGGTTATGTCCTTCGAAGACTGTCGGCTGGACATAGTAGCCCCCAGCGAGATCGCCTTCGGGCTTCAGCTGTTCGCCGCCGGCGAGCACCTTGGCACCTTCCTGTTTGCCGATATCGATGTAGGCCAGAATCTTCTCCAGCTGGTCACGCGAGGCCTGTGCTCCGACCATGGTCTCAGTATCGAGTGGGTTGCCGGTTTTGATCCGGCCGACCCGCTCCAGCGCTGCCTCCATGAATTCATCGTAGAAACGCTTCTCAACCAGTGCTCGGGACGGGCAGGTGCAGACCTCACCCTGGTTGAGGGCAAACATTGCAAAGCCCTCCAGGGATTTCTGCTTGAATGCATCATCCTTGGTGAAGCAGTTGGCAAAAAAGATGTTGGGCGATTTGCCGCCCAACTCCAGGGTAACCGGAATCAGGTTTTCCGAGGCGTACTGCATGATCAGTCGGCCCGTCGTGGTTTCGCCGGTAAAGGCCACCTTGGCGATGCGTGGGTTGGAGGCCAGCGGCTTGCCGGCTTCAGCGCCGAAACCGTTGACAATATTGACCACGCCGGCGGGGAGCAGATCCTGGATCAGCTCCATGACCATGAGGATGCTTGCCGGGGTCTGTTCGGCCGGCTTGAGTACAATGCAGTTACCGGCGGCCAACGCCGGGGCCAGTTTCCAGGTGGCCATGAGAATCGGGAAATTCCACGGGATGATCTGGCCAACCACGCCCAGCGGCTCATGGAAATGATAGGCGACCGTATCCCCATCCAGCTCGCCAAGGCTGCCTTCCTGTGCACGAATCACGCCGGCGAAATAGCGGAAGTGATCGATGGCAAGCGGGATATCGGCCACCAGGGTCTCGCGGACCGGTTTGCCGTTCTCCCAACTCTCGGCAACGGCGATCTTCTCGAGATTCTCCTCCAGGCGATCGGCAATGCGGTTGAGAATCAGGGAGCGCTCGGCGACCGAAGTGCTGCCCCAGGCGGCCTTGGCGGCATGAGCGGCATCCAATGCCAGTTCGATGTCTTCGGCCTGCGAGCGCGGCACGCTGCAGAAGACCTCCCCGGTTACCGGAGTCGGGTTGTCAAAATATTCTCCACCAACGGGTGGTTTCCATTCGCCACCGATGAAGTTTTCATATCGGCTTTTGTAGCTGACGATGGCATCACTGCTGCCAGGTGCGGCATAAATCATGGTGTTCTCCTCCATTACATTGTTTTTGATGCGCTCAAGGCGCACCTGGGAGATAACCAGCAAGATTCAGGCCAGCGGGCTCCAACTGCCGTTTGAGGCTTGCGTTACGGTATTTTTACGGCGATGCTGAATCGTCTGCATAAAAAAGCGGGACACCATGACTGTCTCGCGCTCATACAGACTGTTGCAAATTGCAACAGCGAGGAGGGTGGCCATGTCGAATGTGCCGCTTCTGGATCGGGAGAGTCTGCTCCCGGTTCGGCAACAATTGCTCGATGGTGTGTCCATGCCGGCCGGAGCGGCTCATGGTATCGGGGCATCCTGGGCGAGGACCCGATCGCTCGGTCTGGCTCCGGGGCTCTGCGCGGCGGATGCGGTACTCGATGCAGCTGCTCTGCGGGCGCTGCGCGCCGAGAATGAGCGTCTGATTGCTTTTGCACTGCCTGAAGTCGAGAACCTCCACCAGCAGATCGCCGGCACGAACAGTGCGGTGTTGCTGGCGGATTCTCAGGGAGTGATTCTCGAGCGGCAGGGCGATCCGGGTTTTCGTGAACGCAGTCGCCAGGTTGCCCTGTCACCCGGTGCCTGTTGGGGGGAATCGGCCCGGGGGACGAATGCCATCGGACTTGCTCTCGCTGAAGGCCGAAGCGCGTCGGTCCATGGCCCGGAGCATTACCTCGAATGCAATACCTTTTTAACCTGCGCTGCGGCACCGATCCATGATCCGCGTGGCCAGATTCTCGGTCTGCTCGACGTCTCCGGTGATCAGCCGGCAAGGCAGCTGCACGCCCTCGGTCTGGTGCGCATGGGCGCCAGGATGATTGAGAATCGCATTCTGCTTGCTGATTTTCCTGATGGGGTTTATGTGCATTTCCACGCCCGTCCCGAGTTGCTGGGTACGCTTGGCGAAGGGATTGTCGCGGTGGATGCTGATGGCCGGATTCTGGCGATGAATGAAGTCGCTCGCTCGCATTTTGGCGCTGTCGATCAGGCGATGCAGTTTGAGACTCTGTTTGACTCGTCGCTGGAGGCACTGCTGCGCGTGCGGTCCAATTCCACCCGCGTGAGAACCACCAATGGCATCACCGTGTGCGTCCGTCTGACCCGGCCACGCGCAAAATCACCAATTACAGCCGCCAGTGCGGGCCGGACCGCAGAGCACGATTTCTCCGAGCTGCATGCCGGTGATGCCAACGTCCTCCATGCAGCGCGTCGGGCCAGCCGGGTTTTCAATCAGGGCATTCCTGTTCTGATTGAGGGTGAGACCGGCTCCGGCAAGGAGTGGCTGGCGCAATCGCTCCACAGTCAAAGCCCACGATCAGCCGGGCCATTGGTCACTGTCAATTGTGCGGCAATCCCTGAAGGACTGGTTGAGTCCGAACTTTTTGGTCATGTCCCGGGCGCCTTTACCGGTGCCAACCCCAAGGGAGCGCCAGGACGGATTCTTGAGGCCGATGGTGGGACCTTATTTCTGGATGAAATTGGCGATATGCCTCTGGCGCTACAGACGCGATTGCTGAGGGTATTACAGGAGCGCACCGTCCTGCCGGTTGGCGGTGGGGTGCCGCGCGAGGTTGATTTCACACTGATCAGCGCCACCAACCGGGATCTGGGCAAGATGGTGGAGTCCGGTGATTTTCGAGCCGATCTTTATTATCGGATCTGCGGGTTGCCGGTCAGCCTGCCCGCGCTGCGCGACCGGGATGATCTAGCCGGGCTGATTGAGCGGTTTGTTGCCGGTGAAGATCCTTCTGCTGAAATCACACCATCGGCCTGGCGGTGCCTGCTTAATCACTCCTGGCCCGGCAATCTGCGTGAGTTGCACAATACATTGCGCACGGCGCTCGCGCTCAGGGATCCGGGAGCGCCAATCTCGGAGGCGGAGCTGCCGGACACGCTCTCCGCTCCTCAGTGCGCTCCCGCGATGGTCCCGGAAGGCACGACGATGGTTGATCATCAAACGGGTCTGCGGGGTGCCGAAGAGCGATGCATGGAAGAGGCCATTGCCGCACATGGTGGCAATTACAGTGCGGCGGCGCGTGCACTCGGCATCAGTCGAAGCACGTTGTATCGGCGCCTCGGCCGCCTGCGGTAATGCCCTGAGGCCGCCCGTGAGGCTGCGCTATTTCCCAGCGGCCGTTAAACCGGGTATTTTTGGCGTTTTCCAGTCAGGATGACAGACCGCCGCAATGCGTCTTAGCAAGATACGGCTGAACGGCTTTAAATCATTTGTTGACCCGACACCCGTCCCGTTTCCCGGCGGTATTACCGCTATTGTCGGCCCCAATGGCTGCGGTAAATCGAACATTATTGATGCCGTGCGCTGGGTGATGGGCGAGAGCTCGGCAAAACATCTTCGCGGCGGCTCCATGGCGGATGTCATCTTCACTGGTTCGGGCAGCCGCAAACCGGTGGGCCAGGCGAGCATTGAGCTTGTATTCGACAACAGTGATGGCAGCCTCGGTGGGCAGTACGCGGCCTTCAGCGAGATATCCGTTCGCCGTCAGGTGAACCGGGATGGCCAATCCGCTTATTACCTCAACGGCACGCGCTGCCGTCGGCGGGATATCACCGATGTGTTCCTGGGCACCGGACTGGGGCCGCGCAGCTATTCCATTATTGAGCAGGGCACGATTTCTCGGCTGATTGAGGCCAAGCCTGAGGAGCTGCGCGGTTATCTCGAGGAAGCGGCCGGGATCAGCCTTTACAAAGAGCGTCGCCGTGAGACCGAGCGGCGGATGCGGGATACCCATGAGAATCTCGAGCGCCTGGAAGATGTCCGCGATGAGGTCGGGCGACAGCTTGAGAAACTTGCCCGTCAGGCAGAGACGGCCGAGCGTTATCGCAAACTCAAAGCTGAGGAGCGGCAGCGTCGCGGTGAGCTTCTCATCCTGCGAATTCGCGCCCTGGAGGAAGAAAAAGCGGCGTTGAATCAGCAGCTTGCCGAGCAGAATACGGCGCTTGAGGCGAAGATTGCCGAGCAGCGGGGCTTTGAGCGCGACATGGAGGCCCTGCGTGCAGAACACGCTGAGCAGAGCGATGCCCTGAATGCCGTTCAGGGACGGTACTACCAGATCGGCTCGGATCTGGCGCGACTGGAGCAGCGCATCAGTCATCGCCGGGAGATCGAGGAGAGCAGTGCGCGCGAGCTCGAGCGCAATGCCGAGGCCCTGACTGAAGCCGAGAAGTCATTGCAGCAGGACCGTGAGAAACAAACGCTGCTCACGGAGCGGCTTGAGGCCCTGCAGCCCGAGCTCGAGGCCATGGAACAGACAATCGCCGAGGCTGAGGCCGCGGTCGGCGCGGCCCGATCAAAGCTTGATGAAAAACAATCGGCATTGGACGAACTGGTCGAGCAGCAACGCGATGCAGAGCGCCAGGCACAGGTGGAGCGCACGCGTATTGAACAGCTGGAGGATCGGGAATACGACCAGCAGCGCCGTCGCGAGCGCCTTACAACCGAACTCGAGAGCCTGCAGGGTGTGCAGTCCGACGCCATACAGGCCCTTGATAAGGAGATTGGGCAGCTGCAATCCGAGCACAAGCGCCTGGAAGAGACGCTTGAGAAACTTCAGGGCCGGAAATCCGCGGCAATCGAGCGACGGAATCAGCTGCGTGTGCAGCTTGATGAGAAACGGGCGGCGTTGGTTGACAGCCAGGCGCGCCGGAGCTCTCTTGAGACCCTGCAGGAAGCTGCGCTGGGTGCCGATGATGAACTTGAACGCTGGCTCTCCGAGGCCGGTGTCAACGCGGCACAGCGCCTGGGTGAGCAGTTGCAGGTGACCGGCGGCTGGGAAGCGGCGGTTGAAGTTGTCCTCGCCGATGCACTGCAGGCGATCCCGGCAGAGGGTGTGACAACGCTTGCCGGCGCGGCGGAGACCCTCGCCCACGGGCAGATCATGCTCTATCAGGACGAGCCCTTCGCAAGACCCGTCGCGCCTACGGGCGAGCAGCCGGGCAATCCGCTGCAGGCGCTGGTGGAAGGGCCTGCGCTGATTAAGGATCTGCTCGCTCATGTGCATGCTGCAGAGGGTGAGATAGAGGCACTCGAGCTTTTGCGCGCCCTGCCGTCGGGCCACTCCGTGGTAACCCGCGACGGGCGTTGGTTCGGGCATCGCTGGCTGCGTATTCACTCCGACGCCGCCGATGCGGAGCAGGGTGTCATTGCCCGGGCCAGAGCACTCGAGCGCATTGCCGAAGAAATCCAGGCGCTGGAGGAGGAAGTCGCGCGGCATGAAGCTGATCTGGCTGCGGCCAGTGATGATGTTGAACGCATTGAGGCGGATATTGCCGAGCAGGTTTCTGAGCGCAGTGCAGTTGACCGCGCCCTGGCAGCCAAGCGCGCGACCCTTGAGTCGGAACAGGCGCAGCAGGCCAGTCGTCAGGCTCGGTTGGAAGCGCTGGAGCAGGAGCGCGATGAGTTGTCTGAACAGCTGCAAGCCGGGCATGAAGCGGTGCGTGAGGCGCGCGGTCGGCTGCAGGCAGCACTGGATGCGGCCGAAGACTGTGAGAAGCGACGCTCGCCGCTGGATGCTGATCGGGAAGCCGCGCAGATCGCGCTGGATGAGGCCAATGAGGGCCTCGCGACGCTGCGGGAGACGCGGCAGGACATCGCCCTTCGTGTTGAGAGCGCACAGACAGCGCTTGATTCCATGAATGAGGCGATTGCAAGGCTTGAGCGGCAGCGCTCGCAGCTTCTCGAGCGTAATGAATCGCTCAGCGAGGCGCTGGCCGAAGTTGCTGACCCCGAGGAGACGCTGGAGTCGGAGCGACAGGAGCTGATTGCCAGGCGCGCCCAAGTGGAGCAGGAGCTCACTCAGTCACGGGCAGCGCTCGAGTCGATCGATGCGCGGCTGCGTGATCTCGATCAGTCGCGCTCAGCAGCCGAGCAGGCGGTCACTGAGTTGCGCGAGGCAGCGGAGTCAGCGCGCTACCGGGACTATGAAATCGCGGCGAGGCTTGAGACACAGCAGGAGCAATTCGCCGAGCTTGAGCTGGATCGCTCCGCATTGGCCGAGAATCTGCCCGAAACCGCGACAGAGGAAGCCTGGCAGAAGCAGCTCGAGCAGCTTGACAGTCGTATCCGTCGCCTCGGGCCGATCAACCTGGCGGCCATTGATGAGCACGCGACGCTTGAGGAGCGTAAGGGCTATCTCGATGCTCAGCATGCTGATCTCACCGAGGCCCTGGAGACGCTTCAGGATGCCATTCAGCGCATCGATCGGGAGACGCGGGCGCGGTTTCGCAATACTTTCGAGAAGGTGAATACCGGGCTGCAGCGGCTTTTCCCAAGGCTCTTCGGCGGTGGCGAGGCCTATCTGGAGATGACCGATGATGACCTGCTTGAGACCGGGGTTACCATCATGGCGCGGCCTCCGGGCAAGCGTATCTCCAATATTCACCTGCTCTCCGGCGGCGAAAAAGCCCTCTCGGCGGTATCGTTGGTCTTTGCCATATTCGAGCTCAATCCGGCACCCTTTTGTATGCTGGATGAGGTGGATGCGCCCCTGGATGAGGCGAATGTGGGGCGTTTTTGTGATCTGCTCCGGGAGATGTCATCGCGGGTGCAGTTCATTGTGATCACTCATAACAAAACGACCATGGAGGCGGCGAGTCATCTGGCCGGCGTCACCATGGCCGAGCCGGGTGTCTCGCGGTTGGTGGCGGTGGACGTGGCCGAAGCGGTGGAGATGGCCGGCGCAGAAGCCTGAGCGCATGGTTAACGGAGACGGGCATGGATGAATTGCGGTGGATATTGCTTGGCCTGGGCGTGCTGATTGTCATCGGAGTGTATGGCTTTACGCACTGGCAGAGCTGGCGGAACGAGGGCTTTCCCTGGCAGCGCAGACAGCGTCAGCGGACCGAACGGGAGCCTTTTGCCGATGATGCCCCGGCGCTTGATGGCAGTGATCCGTTGTTCAATGAGTCGGCCGATGACATCGTCGGCTCGGTGCGGGTAACACCCGTCGAACCGGTCGTCACGGCGCCGGAGGGGGACGCTGCACCGACGCCGCCGCCAACGCCGCCTTCACCCGCCCCAGAAACGGCCTCTGAGTCCACCACCAGGACAGAGCCGGCATCCTCAGCGCCGAGCGAGGCCCAGGTCGTGGCCGGTGATGCAGACAATCGGCCGATTCCTCCCTTTCTTCGGCGGCGGGATGCCAAGAAGCCGGCAGGCAAAACCAGGGCCACCGCAAAGCGAGCGAAGCCCCCTCGCGCTGAGCCGAGCGTTTCCGAACCGACACCTGCTGACGTCGAAGAGCAGGCCCTGCAGCCTGCGCTTGATCTGGGGGAACCCGCTGTAGAGCAGGGCGCGGTGATTGACGATCAGGGTGAAGAGAAAATAGTCGCGCTCTCGGTGATGGCACCGACCGGTCGTCCCTGGCAGGGCAGTAGCCTTGCCGAGGCATTGGCGGGCATGAAGCTCAAGCTCGATGATCAGGGAGTCTTTCGTCGCAGCCGCGGTCGCGGCAAGGCCGCCACATCGCTCTACACCGTTGCCAATATCATTGAGCCGGGTACGTTTGACGCCGCGGCATTGGAAGAGCTCTCGACGCCTGGGGTGGTATTCATTCTTCAGCTGCCCGGTTCTTTCGATGCACAGGCCACATTCGAGGAAATGCTCAGTGATGCCCGCAAACTGGCCGAGCAGTTGGACGGTCAGCTGCTGGACGGGCGTCGCTGTGACCTCACGCAGCAGGCCCTCGAGCATATGCGTGAGGAACTGCGTGAGTACCGACGGCGCGCACATCTCGCTGGCCGTCGGTCGGATTAAGGGCGATGGCAGAGGTACCGCAGCAGGCACGGTCGCGGGCGGCATCGCTGCGTGAGCAGCTCGAACATCACAACTACCGCTACTACGTTCTTGATGACCCGGAAATCTCGGATGCCGAGTACGACCGGCTGATGGATGAACTGCAGGGGCTGGAATCGGACTACCCGGCACTGAAAACACCATCCTCGCCCACGCAGCGTGTCGGCGCCGCCCCCTTGAGTGAGTTTTCAGAGTCCCGGCACGAGACGCCCATGCAGTCGCTGGCCAATGCCTTTGAATCGGGGGATGTCGAAGATTTCGATCGACGCCTGCGCGAGTCACTCGGGGTGGACTCGGTGGAATATGTGGGTGAGCCCAAGCTCGATGGCACCTCGATTAATCTGCATTACGTCGATGGCGCGCTGGTTGAGGCGGCCACTCGCGGTGACGGCGAGGTCGGTGAAGACATTACGGCCAATGCGCGGACGATTGGCAGCATTCCGCTGCAGCTGCGCACTGACCAGCCACCCGCGAGGCTTGAGGTGCGTGGTGAAGTCGTAATCCGTCATCGTGATTTTGAGCGACTGAATCAAACGCGCCTGGAGCGCGGCGAGCGTCTATTCGCCAATCCACGGAATGCCGCAGCCGGCAGTCTTCGCCAGCTCGACTCCCGGATTACGGCGAGCCGGCCACTGACGCTGTTTGCTTTTGGTATCGGCCACTGCAGTGAAGCCATGCCGAAGACGCATTACGCGGTTCTGCAGCAGCTCCGAGAATGGGGATTTCTGATCAATGATCGGGTTGAGCGACTGACGGGCGCGGCCGGTTGTCTCGACTATCACGAGCGGCTTGTCGAAGATCGCGAGCAGCTCGACTACGAAATTGATGGCGCGGTCTACAAGGTCAATGATCGCAGCGTCTGGGATCGATTGGGCTCAACCGCGCGTGCACCCCGCTGGGCGCTGGCGCATAAGCTGCCCGCCCGGGAGGCGACCACGCTGCTCGAGGATATTATCCCGTCGGTCGGCCGCACCGGAGTGATCACCCCGGTGGCTGCACTCTCACCGGTTGAGGTCGGCGGTGTAACGGTCAGTCGCGCCACGCTGCACAACCTGGATGAAGTCCAGCGCAAGGATGTCCGCGTGGGTGACACGGTCATGATCCGCCGGGCCGGCGATGTGATCCCGGAGGTGGTCAGCGTCGTCGCCAGCCAACGGCCGGCCGATGCCAGACCCTGGTCCATGCCCGAGCGCTGCCCGGTCTGTGGCTCTGATGTGGTTCGCCTCGATGACGAGGCAGCGCATCGCTGCATGGGCGGGCTTTTCTGCCCGGCGCAGCGCGTCGGCGCCATTATGCATTTCGTCTCGCGCCGTGCCATGGATATCGATGGCCTGGGTGAGAAGCTTGTCGAGCAGCTGGTCGAGCGTGAGCGGGTGGCCACGGTCGTCGATCTTTATCGTCTGACCCGCTCGGATCTGCTCGGTCTTGATCGTATGGGCGAGAAATCCTCGGATAACCTGCTCAAGGCCATTGCCGCCTCCCGGCAGACCACGCTGGCGCGTTTTCTCTATGCGCTTGGCATCAGTCAGGTTGGAGAGGTGACCGCGAAAAACCTGGCAGGCCATTTTGCCGGTCTAGAGCCACTCATGGCGGCGGACGAGGAAGCGCTTGTCGAGGTGCCGGACATTGGCCCGGTGGTTGCCGAATCGATTACCCGGTTTTTTGCACAATCGCATAATCGTGAGGTCATCGACGGGCTCATCGAGGCCGGTGTGCACTGGCCGGATCCCCAGTCACAGACAGCGCCGGGGGCTGATGATCTGCCGCTTGCCGGTAAAACTTTCGTGCTCACCGGAAGCCTTGAAGCCTTCACCCGTGATGAGGCGAAGGCCCGCATTGAGCAGCTGGGGGGCAAGGTGACTTCCAGTGTCTCCGGGAAAACCGACTATGTGGTGGCCGGCGCCGACCCGGGATCAAAACGTGACAAGGCCGAGGCGCTCGGCGTGACCTTGCTCGATGAGGCGGCGTTTGGTGACCTCATCGAGCAATAACCGCAACGCCGCGCCGGGTTACGGTCGGGCCCAGTCGACGCGATAGTTGATATCAGCCTCGTCCCGCAGCGATTCCAGCTCCTCCTGGATGCGCTCGTTGATCAGGCGCATGCGCAGTTCACCGGCAACCTGTTCGAAGGCCGGTGCTTCGGTCTCGCGGGTGTCATCGAGCCGAATGACATGCCAGCCAAAACGCGTCTCGACAGGGGCTTCGCTGGTCTCACCAATGTCCATGGCAACCACAGCCTCTGAGAAGGGGGCAACCATGTCTCCCCGGGCAAACCAGCCCAGGTCGCCGCCACGCTCGGCGCTACCGTCCTGAGAAAAGCGCTGGGCCAGGGTCTCGAATTCTTCTCCCTGTTGCAGGCGCTCAATAATGCCGATCGCCTGCTCGCGCTCGCTGACCAGAATATGCCGTGCGCGATATTCGATCGGAGGTTCGGCCGTGTACTCCGCCTCGTAGCGCTCCCGCAGAGCCTCCTCGGCGACCGGCTCGGCCACGGTGAGGTTGCGCACGAATGCCTGGGCGAGGGCGGTGCGGCGGTGGTTGTTGATCTGTGCCTGCAGGGCCGGATCGGCATCCAGAGAAGCCTCTTCGCCTGCCTGGGCCAGGAGCATCAAGTTGATGATCTCATCGAGGAATTGCTGGCGCTGAGCGGGTGGGATCTCGGCCTGGCCCTGCATCTGCTGGGCGATTAACTGATCAAGTTCGCGCTCAGTGATCACCTCACCGTTGACACGGGCCAGTACCTTCTCATTGTCAGTCTGCTGTGCCTGAGCCGTCACGGCCAATATCAGTGTCATGGCCGTGAGAAAAAGCAGGGGTAGCGTTATGCGTTTCATTAAAGGCTCACTTTATCAATCAGTTATCGGAATGTTCTTCATCGGGCGTCAGGGCCTCGATGCTCAGGGCATGAATACAGTCATTGCGCATGGCATCGCCCAGTGCGGCGTAGATGCGGCGATGTCTGGCGATACGATTTTCGCCAGCGAAGTCCGGGCTGACGATGCGCAGATGATAATGACCGCCCCCGGCTTTCGCGCCGGCGTGGCCTGCGTGCAGGTGGCTGTCATCCCGGACATGAAGCTCTGCCACCCGCAGGGCCTGTTGCAGGCGCTGTCGGATCATCTCAGGTCGTTCAGCCTTGGGAATATCGGTCATGGCAGGACATGCTTGAAGGGTTTGACCGTGACCTTTTCGTAGACGCCGGCAGCGACATAAGGATCGGCATCGGCCCAGGCGCGCGCTGCATCGAGTGACTCGAACTCCGCGACCACGAGACTGCCCGTGAAGCCGGCAGGTCCGGGATCCTCAGCGTCAATAGCGGGGTGGGGGCCCGCCAGCAGCAATCGGCCCTCATCGCGCAGACTCTCAAGCCGGGCGAGATGATCCGGTCTTGCGCCGAGTCGCGCTGCCAGACTGTCTTCTTTATCCTCGCTGATAATCGCGTAGTACATGCGTGTCGTCCTCCATGGGCGAGAAACGCTACCATAACTGTCAGGCCCAAACACGGATGGAGGCAGGATGAGCCAGTTTTTTGAAATCCACCCCGAGACACCGCAGCCACGACTGATCCGCCGGGCGGTGGAAATCGTCCAGGCCGGTGGCGTGATTGTCTACCCCACCGGCACCACCTATGCGCTGGGTTGCGCCATGGGTGAAAAGTCGGCTTTGGATCAGATTCGCTCGATGCGCGGCCTCGGTGATGATCATCATTTCACGCTGGCCTGTCGCGATCTGTCTGATGTGGGTAGCTATACCCGGGTTGATAATTCTGCCTTTCGGGCCCTGAAGGCGCACACGCCGGGGCCGTACACTTTTGTCCTGCGCGCCACCGCCGAGGTTCCGCGTCGTCTGCAGCATGCCCGACGCAAGACCATCGGCATCCGTGTCCCGGATCACCCGATCGCCCGGGCACTGCTTGAGCTGCTCGGTGAGCCGCTGACCACCACCACTTTGTTGTTGCCGGGTGATCAACAGGCCATGACCGATCCGGTTGAAATTCGTGACAAGCTCGGCCATCAGGTCGATGGCATTATCGATGCCGGCCCGGGCGGGCTTGAGCCGAGCACCGTGGTTGATCTGAGTGGTGAGACGCCGGAAGTGCTGCGTCACGGTGCGGGCGATGCCCGTGTATTCGAGGCCTGATCGGCTATCATGGCCGCTCAACTGAGGAGGTCCACTTGAACCACAATCTTGCCCACGGTGATCGCGTGCTCTCCGGGATGCGTCCCACAGGCCGTCTTCACCTCGGTCACTATCACGGTGTACTGCGTAACTGGATCGATCTGCAGGAAAGCCATGATTGCTTTTTCTTTGTCGCCGACTGGCATGCCCTGACCACCGCTTACGAGGATCGAGGTGTGATCTCTCGCAGTGTCTGGGACATGGTGGTGGATTGGCTGGCCTGCGGCGTGAACCCGAATCTGGCAACCCTTTTCATTCAGTCGCGGGTGACCGAGCATGCCGAGCTGCATCTGCTGCTCTCCATGATCGCCCCGCTGGGATGGTTAGAGCGCGTTCCTACGTACAAGGACCAGATCGAGCAGCTGCGTGAGCGTGACCTCGCCACCTACGGATTTCTCGGCTATCCGGTTCTGCAGAGCGCCGATATCCTGATCTATGGCGCAAGTGGCGTGCCGGTGGGTGAAGATCAGGTGTCACATGTGGAGCTCACGCGCGAGCTGGCGCGGCGTTTTAATCACCTTTTCGGCCGTGAGCCGGGCTTTGAGGAGAAGGCCGAGTCGGCCATCGGCAAGATGGGCAAGAAGCAGGGCAAGCTCTATCGCGAGCTGCGCCGACGCTTTCAGGAAGCCGGAGACAGCGAGGCACTGGAAGAGGGACAGGCGCTGCTTGAGGCGCAACAGAACCTCACCATGGCCGATCGGGCCCGGTTGGCCGGCTATCTGGAAGGCGGGGGGCGTAGCGTTCTCACCGAGCCGGAAGCGCTGTTGACCCGGGCTGCGCGAATGCCGGGGCTGGACGGCCGCAAGATGTCCAAATCCTATGGCAATACCATTTCCCTGCGCGAGCCTGATGCCGAGATCGAGCAGAAGATTCGGACCATGCCAACGGATCCGGCCCGAGTGCGCCGTGATGACCCCGGTGACCCGGAAAAATGCCCGGTCTTTGATCTGCACCGGATTTACTCCGATGAATCCACCAAAACCTGGGTGCGCAGTGGCTGTCAGTCAGCGGGTATCGGCTGTCTTGAATGCAAGCGCCCGCTCATTGAATCCGTTCAGGCCGAGGTCGCCCCGATTCGTCAACGGGCCGAGGAGCTTGAAGCCGATCAGGACCATGTCCGGCAGGTGATTCAGGATGGCTGCGAGCGGGCAAGGGGTGTGGCGCGCGAGACGATGGATGAGGTCCGCTCCGCCATTGGTCTGGATTATCGTCAGCGATGAGTGAGCCGACAGCCGGAGAGCTGCTGGAGCCCGAGGTAGTGGCAACGGTCCGAGGCGAACCCTTTGCCGAACTACCTCGTGATCTCTATATCCCGCCGGATGCACTGGAGGTGTTCCTCGAGACTTTCGAGGGGCCACTTGATCTGCTGCTGTATCTCATTCGGCGCCAGAATCTCGATATTCTCGATATTCCCATTGCCGAGATCACGCGGCAGTACATGGCCTATGTGGATCTCATGAAGGATCTGCGCCTTGAGCTTGCTGCTGAATATCTGGTGATGGCGGCGATGCTTGCCGAGATAAAATCGCGAATGCTCCTGCCGCGGCCACCCTCGGCCGATGAAGATGAGGAGCATGACCCGCGCGCCGAACTGGTGCGTCGCCTGCGTGAATATGAGCAGTTCAAGGAGGCCGGGAGTGATCTGGATAATCTGCCGCGGGTGGCCCGCGATATTTTTCCGGCCTCGGCAGCGGCACCATCGCTTCGCCCGGCGACGCGTGCGCCCCAGGTTGATCTCGCGGAGCTTCTGGCGGCTTTTGCCGAGGTTCTGGAGCGTGCGCAGATGTTCTCTCATCATCAGATTCAACGCGAGGCACTGTCGGTGCGTGAGCGAATGAGTGAGACCCTGACCCGTCTCGATGGAGAGCGATTTCTGGCATTGACGGATCTGCTGCGCGCCGAAGAGGGCCGGGCGGGTGTGGTGGTCACGTTTCTCGCTATTCTCGAGCTGCTCAAAGCCTCATTGGTTGAGTTGGTGCAGGCCGAGCCGTTTGCCCCGCTGTATCTGCGCAGCGGTGCGTTGATGAGTGAGGGCGAGGGGGTGGTTGTATGAGCGAACCGGCGATGGAAAATATTCTGCATGCCGCTTTGCTGGCTGCAGGTGAACCCCTTTCGGTGGAACGTCTGCAGAGCGTCTTCCCTGATGAAGCCATGCCCGAGAAAAAAGCCGTTGAGATGGCGCTGCAACGTCTGCAGCAAAGCCTTGAGGGCAGTGGTGTCGAACTGCGTCAGGTAGCCAGTGGTTATCGCCTGCAGGTCCCCGAGGTCTATGCCCCCTGGGTGGCGAGACTCTGGGAAGAAAAGCCGACCCGTTACTCAAGAGCGGTGCTCGAAACCCTTGCGATCATCGCCTATCGGCAACCGATCACGCGGGGTGAAATTGAGGAGATCCGGGGGGTCGCCCTCAGCAGTCAGATTATGCGTACGCTCCAGGAGCGGGGCTGGATACGGGTGGCCGGCCATCGCGATGCGCCGGGTAGACCGGCGGTTTTCGCTACCACAAGGGATTTTCTCGATTATTTCAATCTCTCAAGCCTCCGTGACCTGCCAACGCTCATGGAGATTGCCGAGCCCGGCCCGGAACATCCGGAACTGGATCTGGAAGTGCCGGTGCAGGGGGGTGAATGACTGAGGAGAAGCTGCAGAAGGTTCTGGCACGCGCCGGGCTCGGGTCGAGACGCGTCATGGAAAGCTATATCGCGGCCGGGCGGGTTGAGGTGAATGGTAAAACCGCGCAATTGGGTGACCGCGTCGCTGAATCCGCGAAAATACGGGTTGATGGAAGACTGGTTACGGCGGCGGCACTTGCCGGTGCCGAGCGACAGGTGATTGCTTATCACAAGCCGACCGGTGAAGTGGTCAGTCAGCGCGACCCGGAGGGCCGGAAGACGGTATTCACTCGCCTGCCAAAGCTCAAGGCCGGCCGATGGATCGCCGTGGGACGACTCGATATCAATACCTCCGGCCTGCTGCTTTTGACCACTGACGGCGAACTCGCTAATCGACTCATGCATCCGCGGCATCAACTGCCACGGGATTATGCCGTGCGCATATATGGCCGGGCAGACGCTGAGATGCTCAAGCGTTTGACCGGTTCGGTCACACTGGATGATGGTCCGGCGGCTTTTGAGTCCATTGAGCCGATTGACGCGGGTCGGGCGGCCAATGAGTGGTATCGGGTGCGCGTGCGTGAAGGGCGTAATCGCCTGGTGCGTCGGCTCTGGGAGTCACAGGGCGTGCAGGTCAGTCGCCTGACCCGGGTTCAGTACGGGCCGATCAGCATGCCGCCGGGGCTGCGGGAGGGCCAGGTTCATGCTCTATCGGCCGGCGAGGTGAGGCATCTTTGCGAGCTGGTGGGGCTGCCGGTACCCACGCGCCCTCAGCGCGGTACCGGGCATCGGTCCCGCAGATCCCGAACCTAGCGCTCGTAGGTGCCGATCAGCCGATTCATGCCAATGACATGCGGCTCCACCTGGTCGAGAAACTGCCAGAGCGTCAATCCCGGCTCCAGATTCAGCGCCTGATCCAAGGCCAGCACCCAGAAGTAGTAGTGATGCACGCCGTGGCCTTCCGGCGGCATGGGGCCTCCATAGACCTGCTTGCCAAAGTCCGTCACGCCATTGGTGTAGGCCTCACTGCCTTCTTCCAGCGAGGTCACATCGCCCGGGATGTTGTAGTAGACCCAGTGGACGAAGCCATAGCTGCCGGGGCTTACCAGCGGTGCATCCGGGTCATGGCAGATGACGGCAAAGCCCTGGGTGCCTTCCGGAACACCGGTCCAGTGAATGGGTGGTGCAAGATCTTCGCCCTCTCCGGTGTGCCGGGCCGGGATGGGTTGGTGAGCGCCAAATGCAGCGCTTCTCACCTGCAAGGACGATAGGGCAAATCCCATGGTGTCTTTCTCCGATGTGTTATCTGAACTGCGGCATGCTCGCAGCTACCGGGGGCATTCGACAAGCATGCCACATCTAAGCGCCGGTGAGTTGATAACGTGCGCCATTGTTGAGTGGATGCGCCGGATCAAGCAGACCGAGTATGGCGCTGGCGCTGATCTGTGCGCTGGGGGCTTCATCGGCCATTTCACCGGCGAAGAGCTGACGGCGCAGACGGCTTTGCATCGGCCCCGGGTCGACGCTGCAGCAGGTCACCGGGTTATTGGTTGAATGCTCGGCGGCAAGTGTCGCCATCAATCCTTCAACCGCCCATTTGCTCACACCATAGGCTCCCATGGCCGCCTGGCCTTCGCGCCCGCAGCGGTCACTGATGAAGACGACCCGCCCTTCGCTCTGCCGCAGGACGGGCAGCAGTGCCTGAGTGAGCAGGAAAGCGGCATTGACGTTAACGTGCAGGCATTTGAGCCAGGCTTCGGGTTCATAGAGGTTCAGTGGGGCCGGCTCGCCGATATCGGCGGCGGCATGCACCAGGGTATCCAGTCCGCCAATCGAGGCCTGCAGGCGCTCGGCAAGGGTTGCCATGTCATCCGGTGAGGCGCCCATGAGATCAAGCGGATAGAGTGCCGGCTGCGGCTGACCGGCCTCCTCGATGCGGTCATGCAGCGCCTCCAGCGCTTTGACATCGCGGTCGAGCAGGACCAGTTCAGCCCCCGCGCTCGCCGCGGCCTCGGCCAGGGCGGCTCCAAGGCTGCCGCCGGCGCCTGTGATCAGGATGCGTTGACCGCTCAGCGAAGGCTGGCTGTCAGTCGCTTGAATGCTTAGCAGTTCGTTCATGATGTTGTTTCCTTTGGCCCCGGTTTTACACTCCGTGGGCGCCAGGCCGTTTTCCAGGCAGCAAAGAGCTTTCGCAGGGGGGTGAGGTGTTGCTGGCGCTCGAGGATCGGGTAGCCATCCTGGGCCAGCCGATCAAGCCAGTCCCGGTAGAGCACGGCGAGGATCAGCCCGTAGCGTTGATTTCTGCGGCCATTGTCTGAGAGCTGAGCAATGGCATTGTCGAGAAAGCGTCTGGCGCGTTCAGCCTGACGTCCGATTAATGCGGTCCGTGCGCTCTCAGCCTCTTCGCTCATCAGTGTCTCCACACTCAGTCCCGCGGCGAGGAGCTCATCCTCAGGGATATAGACCCGGCCTGCGAGCAGGTCACGACGCAGATGACGAATGATGCGGGTGAGCTCCAGGCCCATGGATAGATCATGGGCGAAGGGCGCTGCGTCGGCCCCGGCCTCATCGCCGAGTCGCCAGGCCATGTCAGCGATGCCGCCGCCGGCGCGATGACAGTACAAAGTGAGCTCGCGCAGGGTCGGGTACCGCCCGTATTCCAGATCCATTCGGCAGGCTTCAATCACCCCATCGAGGGCATCCGAGGCCAGGAGCTCGCCAGGCAAAGAGGCCTCTAGCGCCTGTGTTACCGGGTGGCGTGGTTGCCCCTCGCGCAGCCGTCCCAGCTCTTCCTGCCACCAGTTCAGTTTAACCGCGCCGACGCCGGCCTCACTGACCTCATGCGGGATTTCCAGCAGCTCGGCCCGGTAGGCAGCCAGCGCGGTGAGGGCAGGTTTCTGCGCCTGCGGCGCGAACAAAAGGGCGTAGTAGAGACTGGAGCCTTCCGGCGCGACTTTCTGCCGGCAGTATTCGAGCGCGTCCATGGTTTATTGAGCCAGCCAGTGCAGAATATCCTGCGGCTGCTCGACCAGTCCGTCTGCACCCCAGCGACTGGCGTGATCATCGCCGCAGAGATACCCCCAGAGTGCCGCAAGGGTGAGTGTGCCGGCGCTGCGTCCGGCCTGAATGTCACGCTCCGCATCGCCAATGACGACACAGTCGCCGGGCTGCATATCGAGCCGCCGGCAGCCTTCGATGACCTGATGCGGGTGGGGTTTGCGCAGCGCGATATCGTCACCGGTGACAACACAGGCGGGCCGTTCACTATAGCCCAGCTCGGCAATCAGTGGTCTCGTTAGCCAGCCGGGTTTATTGGTGACAATGCCCCAGGGGCGGTTGCTCTGATCAAGTTCACTGAGCAGTGGCTCGATGCCGGCGAAAGCCGTCGTCTTTTCACAGATACGCTCGCTGTAAATCTCGACAAAGCGCGTGCGCAGTGGTTCAAAGCGTGGATTGGTGGCGGTCAGATTGAAAGCCCGGGCAATCATCGGCGCGCTGCCGTGGCCGACCGAGTTGGCGAGGTCATGTGCCGGGCAGGGTGGCATGTCCTGTTCGGCGAGAACCGCATTCAGGCTGTTGATGAGATCCGGGGCGGTGTCGAATAAGGTGCCGTCGAGGTCAAAAAGCAGTCCTCGGGCTCTTCCCTGTGGCCTCATGGCTCCTCCGTACGCCGCGCATGCATCAGGTAGTTCACCTGGGTATCGCCGCCCAGCCGGTACTGGCGGGTCAGCGGGTTGTAATGCAGACCGGTGAGGTTCTCCACCATAAGCCCCGAGTGGCGGGACCAGCCGGCAAGCTCTGCCGGGCGAATGAACGACCGTGCATCATGCGTGCCGCGGGGCAGCAGATTGAGCAGATATTCAGCGCCAACGACGGCCATCAGCCAGGCCCGGGTATTGCGATTGATGGTGGAGAAAAAAACGCTGCCCCCCGGTCGCGCCAGCCGGGCACAGGCTTTGACAATGGCAGCGGGGTCGGGGACATGCTCGAGCAGCTCAAGGCAGGTGACGACATCAAACTGCCCGGGCTTCTGCTCGGCGAGCTGCTCGGCGCTCAGCAGCTGATAATCGATGGCAACGCCGGAGGCGAGTGCATGCAGTCGAGCAACTTCCAGACTCTCTTCGGCGAGATCAATGCCAGTGACTTCACCGCCCTTGATGGCCATGGCCTCGGCGAGCAGGCCGCCGCCACAGCCGATATCGGCAATATGACGGTCTTTCAGCGGCCCGCTGTGCTGCTCGATGTAGTCGAGTCTCAATGGGTTGATGGCATGAAGCGGTGCAAAGGGCCCGGCCGGATCCCACCAGCTGCTGGCATGCTGATCGAATTTGGCAAGTTCCGCCGGCTCGGCGTTTGGGCCTGACATGCGCTCGCTTTTTCCATGCAGTGGGCTCACAGGCTAAAGATTATCACGCGAGAGGGTGTTTGCTCACCGTCAACGGCTTTGGTTTGTGCGACAATGTCGAATTACGTTTAAAGGAGGCGTTTGTATGAAAATCCTACCGCTTGGCCTGTCACTGGCCGCTGCCATCGGCGCCGGTGTGGCCGGTGCCGAGAATCCCCGTGTTGTCTTTGAGACCACCGAAGGTGATATTCACATCGAGCTTTATGCCGAAGAGGCGCCGGTTTCGGTGGAGAATTTCCTCAATTACGTCCAGGACGGGTTCTATAACGGCACGATTTTCCATCGCGTCATCCCCGGCTTTGTCATCCAGGGCGGAGGCTTTGATGAGTCGATGCAGCAGAAGGCGACTCGGGCTCCGATTGTCAACGAGGCCGATAACGGACTGGATAATCTGCGCGGGACGCTTTCGATGGCGCGCACGCAGGTGCGTGACAGTGCGACATCGCAGTTCTTCGTCAATCTTGCCGACAATCCCTTCCTCGATCATGGCGAGCGCGATTTTGGTTATGCGGTCTTCGGCCGGGTGGTTGAAGGCATGGAAGTCGTTGATCGTATTGCCGCCGGTGAGACCGGTCGGAAAAACGGCATGGCCGATGTGCCGCTGACGCCAGTAGTGGTTGAGCAGGCCCGTCAGCTGAGTGCTGAGTAGGCGGTAGATTTTCGGTGCCCGAACCCGGGCACCGTGATATCATAACCAATTGATATTCGATCCTTTCGTGCGAGTCGAGACCCTCATTCATGTCCAGCGTTGCCAAGGAAATTCTCCCCGTCAATCTAGAAGACGAGATGCGTCAGTCCTATCTGGACTATGCCATGAGCGTCATCGTCGGCCGTGCCTTACCGGATGTCCGGGATGGGCTCAAGCCGGTTCACCGGCGGGTGCTCTATGCCATGCGCGAGCTCGGCAACGATTGGAACAAGCCGTATAAAAAATCGGCCCGTGTCGTCGGTGATGTGATCGGTAAGTACCACCCGCATGGTGATACCGCTGTCTACGACACCATTGTCCGCATGGCGCAGGATTTCTCCATGCGCTATCCGCTGGTGGATGGCCAGGGCAATTTTGGCTCCATCGATGGCGACAACGCGGCGGCCATGCGTTACACCGAAGTGCGCATGGCCCGCATCGCCCACGAGCTCCTTGCTGACATCGATAAAGAGACGGTCGATTTCGTCGATAACTACGATGGCTCGGAGCAGGAGCCACAGGTGCTGCCGACACGGGTGCCGAACTTCCTGGTCAACGGCGGCGCCGGTATTGCCGTGGGGATGGCAACCAATGTGCCTCCGCACAACCTCAAAGAGGTGGTGAATGCCTGCGTGGCGCTGATCGATGACGAGAGTCTCGATATCGAGCAGCTCATGGAGTTCATCCCCGGTCCTGATCTGCCCACACGCGGCATCATCAACGGCGTTGAAGGGATCCGCGAGGCCTACCGGACCGGACGCGGGCGCATGGTGATGCGGGCACGCTGCCGCTTCGAGGAAGATGCCGGCAGCGGCAAGGTCAGCATCATTGTCGATGAGCTGCCTTATCAGGTGAACAAGGCCCGGCTGCTCGAGAAGATTGCCGAGCTGGTCAAGGAAAAACGCATCGAGGGCATTACCGAGCTGCGCGATGAGTCTGATAAGGACGGCATCCGCATGGTCATTGAGCTGCGGCGTGGTGAAGTGCCCGAAGTTGTTCTCAACAATCTCTATCAGCAGACCCAGCTGCAGACAGTCTTCGGCATCAACATGGTGGCGCTCCACGAGGGGCAGCCCCGTCAGCACAATCTCAAGGATGTGCTTGAAGCTTTCATCAGCCATCGCCGTGAGGTGGTGACCCGGCGGACGGTGTTTGAACTGCGTAAGGCAAGAGACCGGGCGCATGTGCTCGAAGGCCTGGCCGTCGCACTCGCCAACATCGATGAAGTGATTGCCCTGATCAAGGCCTCACCGACGGCAGCCGATGCGCGTGCGGCATTGGTGGCGCGTGACTGGGCCCCGGGCGTGGTCAGTGAGATGCTGCAGCGGGCCGGTGCGGAAGCCTCCCGGCCGGAGGGCCTCGATCAGGGAGTCGGGCTGGTTGGAAAGGGCTATCGCCTCTCCGATGCTCAGGCGCAGGCCATTCTGGAGCTGCGGCTGCATCGGCTCACCGGCCTTGAGCAGGACAAGATTGTTGAGGAATATCGCGAGATTCTTGAGGCAATTGCCGATCTGCTCGATATCCTTGGCAGCAGCGAGCGCCTGATGCAGGTGATTCGCGATGAGCTGATCGACATTCGTGACCGGTATGGTGATGAGCGCCAGACAGAAATCCTCGAGAATCGTCTCGATCTGTCCATGGAAGACCTCATCCCGCAGCAGGATGTGGTGGTCACGCTCTCGCATGGCGGCTACGCCAAGATTCAGCCGGTGGATACCTATCAGGCGCAGCGACGTGGCGGTAAGGGTAAAGCGGCCACCCGTATGCGCGATGAGGATTTCATCGACAAGCTCTGGGTGGCGAATACCCACGATACGTTGCTGTGCTTCTCGAGCCGCGGCAAGTGTTACTGGCTCAAGGTTTATGAACTGCCGCAGGGCAGCCGGGGCTCAAGAGGCAAACCCATCGTCAATCTGCTGCCGCTGGAAGAAGACGAGCGGATCAATGCGGTGCTGCCGGTCAGCGAATTCGATGGTGATCACTTTGTCTTTATGGCCACCCGACAGGGAACGGTGAAAAAGACGCCGCTCTCGCATTTCTCGCGTCCCCGCTCCACCGGCATTATTGCCGTGAATCTGGGGGATGACGATGGTCTGGTGAATGTGGGTGTCACCAACGGCCAGAGCCAGATCATGCTGTTTACCGATGCCGGTAAGGCGATCCGATTTGACGAGTCGCTGGTTCGTCCGATGGGTCGCACGGCAGCGGGTGTGCGTGGCGTTCGACTCGGCCCGGGACAGCAGGTGATGCAATGTCTCATCCTCGGCGAGGGGCATGTGCTCACGGTCACGGAAAATGGCTATGGAAAACGGACTTCGGTGGATGACTATCCGCTGCGCGGCCGCGGTGGCATGGGTGTGATTGCCATTCAGACCTCCGAGCGCAATGGTGCCGTGGTCGGTGCCGTGCAGGTCACGGAGGAAGACGAATTAATGCTCATCACCAACGGTGGCACATTGGTGCGGACCCGTGCCGCGGAAGTCTCCGTGCTGGGGCGTAACACCCAGGGCGTGAAACTGATTACGCTTGCCGAGGAAGAGAAGCTGGTCGGCATGGCGCGGGTTGAAGCACTGGGCGATGAGCCGGATACAGATATTGATGATGAATGATTTGGGAGCGCAATAATGTCGCGTGTTTACAACTTTAGTGCCGGGCCGGCGACCCTGCCGGAGCCGGTCCTGCAGCAGGCAGCCGATGAGATGCTTGACTGGCAGGGCAGTGGCATGTCCGTGATGGAAATGAGCCATCGGGGCAAGGCCTTTGTCAGCATTGCCGAGCAGGCCGAGGCTGATCTCAGGGAACTTCTGCAGGTGCCTGATAATTACAAGGTGCTCTTCCTGCAGGGTGGTGCCACCGCGCAGTTTGCCGCCGTGCCCTTGAATCTGCTGGGCAAGGCCGAGGTCGTTGACTACGTCAATACCGGCAGCTGGTCGAAGAAGGCCATCGCCGAAGCCGGTAAGTATGCGCCTCGCGTGAATGTCGTTGCCGAGGGCGGCAAGAGTGATCCCATGTCGATTCCGGATGTGGCCGACTGGCAGTGTGATCCGCAGGCGGCCTATCTGCATTACTGCGCCAATGAGACCATCAGCGGTGTGGAATTCCATGATGTACCGGCGACTGCGGGAGATGTCCCGCTTGTCAGCGATATGTCCTCGAATTTCCTCTCCCGGCCGATTGATGTCTCCCGCTTTGGCGTGATTTACGCCGGGGCCCAGAAGAACTATGGGCCGGCGGGCCTGACTGTGGTCATCGTGCGTGAGGATCTGCTCGATCGCGCCAGTGATCAGACCCCGTCGATCTGGCATTACCAGGCACAGGCCGAGGCTGATTCCATGCTCAATACGCCGGCGACTTACAGCTGGTACATCGCGGGTCTGGTGTTTCAGTGGTTGAAGCGCGAGGGCGGACTCACGGCGATGGCCGAGCGCAACGCGCGCAAGGCCGGCAAACTCTATGAGGCGATTGATGCCTCGGATTTCTACCGTAATCCCGTGCATCCCTCGGCCCGGTCACAGATGAATGTGCCGTTCGTCCTGGCGGATGACAGCCTGGATGCCGCATTCCTGAGTGAGGCTCAGGCAGCCGGTTTGCACACGCTCAAAGGACACCGCTCCGTGGGTGGCATGCGAGCCAGTATTTACAACGCGATGCCTGAATCAGGCGTTGATGCCCTGATTGATTTCATGGCCGATTTTGAGCGACGCAATGGCTGATAGTGATATGTATAAGATTCTGACTTTCAACAATATTTCGGCTAAGGGCCTGGATCGCTTCCCGCGTGAGCGGTTTGAGATCTCATCGGAAGCAGCCCAGCCGGATGCCGTTTTATTGCGCTCGGCCAAGCTCCATGACTGGGAGATCCCGGCCTCATTGAAAGCGGTGGGTCGCGCCGGCGCCGGTGTGAACAACATCCCGGTCGATGCCATGAGCGCCCGTGGCATTCCGGTTTTCAACGCGCCCGGGGCCAATGCCAATGCGGTCAAGGAGCTTGTGCTCGCCGGCATGTTGATTGCCTCACGAAACATCTGTGCGGCCTGGGATTTTGCCCGCTCCCTGGAAGGTGACAATGCGGCGATGAACCAGCAGGCCGAGGCCGAGAAAAAACGCTTTACCGGCTCTGAGCTCCCGGGCCGAACGCTGGGCGTCATCGGCCTCGGTGCCATCGGTGTGCGCGTGGCCAATGCCGCCTCGGCGCTGGGCATGAAGGTCATCGGGTATGACCCGCAGATCACTGTCAGCAGTGCCTGGAGTCTTGAGTCCGGCGTCCGTCGGGCTCACAGCATCGACGAGGTGGTCTCCGCGGCTGACATTGTCACCCTGCATGTCCCGGAAGTGGATGAAACCCGCGGCATGATCAACGGCGCACGGCTTGCCAGCGCGCGTGAGGGTCAGATTCTGCTCAACTTTGCCCGGGCCGGGATTGTTGATGAGGAAGCCATCGTCAAGGCGCTGGAATCAGGACGTCTGCGCAGCTATGTCTGTGATTTCCCCTCATCGACGCTGCAGGGGAACGAGGGGGTAATCACCCTGCCGCATATTGGTGCCTCGACCAACGAGTCGCAGGAGAACTGCGCCATCATGGCAGCAGACGAAGTGCGTGATTTCCTTGAGACGGGCAATATCGTCAACTCGGTGAACTTCCCTGAGTTGGTGCTGCCGCGTAACGGCAGTGGCGATCGCCTGACAGTTGCCAATGCCAACGTCCCGAATATGTTGGGCCAGATTTCCTCCGCAGTGGCGGATGCCGGGCTCAACATCGCGGATATGTACAACAAGTCCCGGGGCGATCTGGCCTACAGTGTGGTGGATCTCGATGGTCATCTGCCTGCTGAGATCGTTGAAAAGCTGCGAGGGATAGAAGGCGTGCTGTCGGTGCGCGTCATCGAGTAGGCACGGGGGCACAGCCGGTGACAGAGGAATCACTCAAGGCCATTCGGGCGCGCATCGACGGCATCGATGATGAGATCCTGCGGCTTGTGAACGAGCGCGCGGAAGCGGCGGCCGAGGTGGCTGCCGCCAAGCAGGCCGCTGGTGAGCAGGGCGATTTTTATCGCCCGGCGCGTGAGGCAGAGGTTCTGCGTCGCGTGCGCGATGCCAATCAGGGGCCATTGAGTGACGCCGATATCACGCGACTGTTCCGAGAGATCATGTCCGCCTGTCTGGCGCTACAGAAGCCACTGCAGGTCGCCTTCCTCGGGCCCCAGGGGACGTTCACCCAGGAAGCCACCCTCAAGCACTTCGGCCATGCCATAGAGACAATTCCGCTCGATGGTATTGAAGCGGTCTTCCGGGAAGTGGAGTCCGGAGCAGCCGAATACGGCGTCGTCCCGGTTGAGAATTCCACTGAGGGTATGGTCACCCATACCCTTGATCGGCTGCTTTCCTCGTCATTGCAGATTGTCGGAGAGGTGGAATTGCCGATTGTTCACCATCTGGCAATGTTGGAAACCGACCTCGGCCGGATCAAGCGGGTGTTTTCCCACCAGCAGGGCCTCGCGCAATGTCGCCTCTGGCTGGATACCCATCTGCCCGGCGCTGAACGCGTTGCCGTCTCGAGTACTGCCGAGGCGGCACGACTGGCCGCCGAGGATGCCGGTACGGCGGCCATCGCTTCCGATGCGGCCGCCGAGCGATACGGCCTGCAGCTGCGCGCCTCGGCCATTCAGGATGGCGTTGCCAACAGCACGCGTTTCCTGGTGCTGGGTAAGGAGAGCCCTGAGCCGACCGGCGAAGATAAGACTTCTCTGGTTATCGCCCGGGAGAACCGGCCGGGCGGTCTGGCCGGGCTGCTGGCACCGCTTGCGCGCTATGGCCTGAATATGACCCGGCTGGAGTCGCGTCCCTCGCCCGAGGGGATGTGGGAGTACGTGTTTTTCATCGATCTTGTCGGCCATGCCGAGGAGCCTGCCCTCAAACGTGCGCTGGGTGAGATGCAGCAGCTGGCCAGTCTGCTCAAGATTCTTGGCTCCTACCCGCGTTCGGTCGCCTAGGTATGGATTGTGTCTGAGAGGCGCCGAATCTGTCTGGTAGGCGTCGGCCTGATCACCGGCTCACTCGGTCTGGACCTGCGCGCGGCTGATGACAACTGGCAGGTTGTTGGCCTGGGGCGGGATGCGGCTCGACTGCAGAAAGCCGTTGAGAAGGGGGCGATCGAGCGCTATTCCACCGACCCGGCCGAGGCCCTGCGAGAAGCGGATGTTGTCGTCCTCGGCGTCCCGCTCGGGGCTGTGCGCAGCGTGCTGGCAGAAATTCATTCAGCGCTTCCGGAAGCGGCGGTAATTACCGACGTCGGCAGCGCGAAAGGCTGTGTGCTTGAAGACGTGGAAGCGGTTTTCGGGCACCGCCCGGCCTGTTTTGTCCCGGGTCATCCCATTGCCGGTATTGAGCACAGTGGCGTTGAAGCCGCGTTTGCGGGTTTGTACGCCGGACGTCGGGTGATTCTCACACCGGATGCGCAGACCTCGCCGCAGGCCCTCGCGCTTGTCCGCGCGATGTGGGAAGCCGCGGGTGCCGAAGTGGTGGAGATGTCGGTTGCTCATCATGATCATATGCTCGCGTTGACTTCGCATCTGCCGCATCTGCTCGCCTATGGGCTGGTTGATATGCTGGCCCGGGCGCCAGGGCATGAAGAAATCCTTCGTTATGCAGCGGGCGGCTTTCGGGATTTCACGCGAATCGCCTCCAGTGATCCTGTGATGTGGCGAGATATCTGTCTGGGTAATCGCTCGGCGCTGCTCGACTGTCTTGCCGACTATCGCCGGGATCTGGAGCAGCTGACTGCCCTGATCGAGGCCGCTGATGGTGAGGCCCTGGAGCAGGTCTTCGCCAGCGCCAAGCGTACGCGGGATGCGCATCTGCAGTGGTTTGAAGGATAGGGCGCAGGATGTCAGCAGCTCGGCAGTTTACGGTGCAACCCGGAGGCAGGCTCAGCGGTGAGCTGCGCGTCCCGGGTGATAAATCGATTTCTCACCGCGCCGTCATGCTGGGTGCCATTGCCGAAGGAGAGACGCGGGTCAGCGGCTTTCTCGAGGGCGACGATGCCATGGCAACGCTGGCGGCCATGCGGGCACTGGGCGTCACCATTGAAGGCCCGGAAGACGGCCGGCTGACGATCCACGGTGTCGGACTGCATGGACTGCGGGCCAGTGACGGGCGGCTCGATCTGGGCAACTCCGGTACCTCCATGCGGCTTTTCTGTGGCTTGCTCGCCGGACAACGCTTTGCCAGTGAGCTTATTGGCGATCAGTCCCTGATGCGTCGTCCCATGCGTCGGGTGACAGACCCGTTGGCTGCCATGGGCGCCAGTATCCAAACAACGGAGGCCGGCACCGCGCCGCTTTCTATTGAGCCCGTCAGCGGTCTTCGCGGGATCAATTACAACCTGCCGGTTGCCAGTGCCCAGGTGAAATCAGCCATTCTGCTCGCCGGTCTTTATGCCGACGGCGAGACCGTGGTGACTGAACCCGCCGTCACCCGTGATCACACCGAGCGGATGCTCGCAGGATTGGGCTATCCCATCGAGCAGTCCGGCCGCAGGGTGCGTCTGCACGGTGGCGAGCGGCTGCAGGGTGGCGTCATTGATGTTCCCGCCGATATATCGTCTGCGGCATTCTTTCTGGTGGGATCGAGTATTGCATCGGGCTCCAACGTGGTGCTCAAGGACGTCGGCCTCAACCCAACACGCACTGGCGTGGTCGATATTCTCCAGCGCATGGGTGCCGCTATTACCGTGAGGCCTACGCAGTCGAGAGGTGGTGAGCCGATTGGCGATATCGAAGTGGCTTCAGCACCGCTGAAGGGCATCGAAATTCCAACAGAGCTTGTCCCTCTGGCCATTGATGAGTTTCCTGCGCTCTTTATTGCAGCGGCCTGTGCCGAGGGTGAGACCCTGCTGCGAGGCGCCGAGGAGCTGCGGGTCAAGGAAAGCGATCGCATTGCCGTGATGGCTGAAGGACTCCGTGTGCTGGGAGCCGATGTTGAGCCGCTGCCGGATGGTATTCGTATTCGCGGTGGTGGGCTGCAGGGCGGCCGAGTGCATGCCTACGGTGATCATCGTATTGCCATGTCGTTCGCCATGGCGGGGCTGGTGGCCCAGGGGCCGATTCACATCGATGGTTGTGCCGAGGTCGATACCTCTTTCCCCGGCTTTGTCTCACTGGCCAGTCAGGCGGGGCTCGATATTCAGTCCAGTGAGGGGCAATGATGCAGACCGCACCGGTGATCACCATCGATGGCCCTGGGGGTGCAGGTAAGGGCACCGTTGCCCGCGCCGTTGCTGAGCGACTGGGCTGGCACCTGCTCGATAGCGGTGCGATCTATCGCCTGCTTGCGCTCGCCTCTTTGCAACACGGCGTGGCTGCCTCGGAAATTGAGGCGCTGTGCAGACTGGCGGCCGATCTGGATATTGATTTCCCGGTAACCGGCGAGCTCGCGGGTGAGGTGCTGCTGGATGGCGTGGTGGTGAGTCAGGCCATTCGTGAAGAGGCAACCGGCGCCCGAGCCTCTGAGCTTGCAACGATTCCGGCCGTCCGTGAGGCGCTGCTTGCGCGTCAGCAGGCCTTTCGGCAGCCGCCCGGGTTGGTCGCGGACGGCCGCGATATGGGAACCGTGGTATTTGCCGATGCGCCGCTTAAAATTTTCCTCACCGCAAGCCCGGAGGAGCGCGCCCGCAGGCGCCATAACCAGTTGATGCAACAGGGTGTCAGTGCTAATCTGGCGGATCTTTTGCAGGAATTGAGAGCGCGCGATGAGCGCGACTCCAATCGCAGCGTCGCGCCGCTGAAGCCGGCCGCCGATGCGATTACGATCGACTCGACGGCCATGTCCGTTGAAGCGGTCATCCAGACCATCATGGATCATCGTCGGACGATGCCTGATTGTCGGTAAAAAGAAGGGGGCGGATTGATTCAATCCGCTGTTCATACACATACAACTGGATCGTTTTTCGATCCCGGATCAAATTCACTCATGAGCGAAAGCTTTGCAGAACTCTTTGAACAGAGCCTTGCGCAGACCGATATGCGCCCTGGCTCCATCGTCAATGCCCAAGTGGTTGCCATTGACGGTGAAGACGTCATCGTTAATGCCGGACTGAAGTCCGAGGCAGTCATCCCGCTGAGGCAATTCACCGATGAGGACGGCAACGTCGAAGTCAACGTCGGTGATGAAGTTGAAGTTGCCCTTGATGCGGTGGAAGACGGCGGTGGCGAGACCCGACTCTCCCGTGAAAAGGCCAAGCGGGCGAAAGCCTGGCGTGTCCTTGAAGCCGCTTATGAGGGATCCGAGACGGTTAACGGTCAGATCAGTGGCAAGGTCAAAGGCGGGTTCACCGTCGATCTTGGCCATATCCGCGCCTTCCTGCCCGGCTCACTGGTGGATATCCGCCCGGTGCGCGATACCACGTATCTCGAGGGCAAGGATCTGGAGTTCAAGGTCATCAAGCTCGATGCCCGCCGCAACAACGTGGTGGTCTCGCGCCGTGCCGTTGTTGAAGAAGAGTACAGCGCAGAGCGGGAAGAGCTGCTGGAAAAACTCCAGGAAGGCCAGGAGATCACCGGCATTATCAAGAACCTCACCGACTACGGTGCCTTTGTCGATCTCGGCGGCATCGATGGACTGCTGCATATCACCGATATGGCCTGGCGTCGGGTCAAGCATCCTTCCGAGGTGGTGGATGTCGGCCAGGAGATCAAGGTCAAGGTGTTGAAGTTCGATCGCGAGCGCAACCGCGTCTCGCTCGGCCTCAAGCAGCTGGGTGAGGATCCGTGGGAGGCCATTGCCGCGCGCTATCCCGAGGGTGCCCGCGTGGTGGGTAAAGTCACCAACATCACCGATTATGGCTCCTTTGTGGAGATCGAGGAGGGCGTTGAAGGTCTGGTTCACGTCTCCGAGATGGATTGGACCAACAAAAACGTCAATCCGGCCAAAATGGTCTCCATTGGCGATGAGGTTGAGGTGATGATCCTCGATATCGACGAGGAGCGTCGTCGTATCTCGCTTGGCATGAAACAGTGTCAGCCCAACCCCTGGGATGAGTTCGCCGCCACACACAACAAGGGCGACCGTGTCACGGGTGCCATTAAGTCGATCACCGACTTCGGTATCTTCGTTGGCCTCGACGGCGGTATCGACGGACTGGTGCATCTGTCCGATCTGTCCTGGAGTGATGCCGGTGAGGAGTCCATTCGTGACTTCCAGAAGGGTGAAGAAGTGGAAGCCGTGGTGCTTTCCGTCGATCCCGAGCGCGAGCGCATCAGTCTCGGCATCAAGCAGCTTGCTCAGGATCCGGTGTCGCAGTGGGCGGCCAGCAATCCGAAGGGCAGCATTGTCACCGGCACCGCCGCGGAAGTGGATGCCAAGGGTGTAACGGTTGATCTCGGCGATGAAGTCCAGGGCTACATCCGGGCCGCTGACCTTGCTCAGGAGCGCGTTGAGGATGCGCGCAATCTGGTCAAGGAAGGCGATTCGGTTGAAGCCAAGTTCATGGCCATCGACCGTCGCAATCGCATGATCAGCCTCTCGGTCCGTGCCAAGGACCAGCAGGACGAGCGCGAGGCGGTTGAAGGTTATGGCAGCACGGGTGCTGCCGGGACCACCGCCCTCGGTGATCTGCTCAAGGAGCAGATGGCCGGCCGCGATAACGAGGACGAATGACTCGGCGCTGCAGGCAACCGGCAGAGCCCGCCGCTGGCGGGTCTGCCGGATTGCCGAGCCTGATTAAGGATGCGTGTCGATGACCAAGTCTGAACTCATTGAGCTGATCGCTGAGAAGCAGCAGCATCTGCCGCAGCGCGATGTCGAGCTGGCGGTGAAAATGCTGCTCGAGCAGATGAGCGAGGCCCTGGCGAGTGGTGAGCGGATAGAAATCCGGGGCTTTGGCAGTTTTTCCCTGCATCATCGCCCGCCACGCATTGGCCGCAATCCAAAAACCGGTGAGGCCGTCTCCTTGCCCGGTAAGCATGTGCCCCATTTCAAGCCGGGCAAGGAAATGCGCGAGCGTGTTGATGAGGGCCGTAGACGCGGTCAGGGAGAAGCATGAAGCGGATCATTGCGTTGTTCATTGCCCTGGCCGTTATTGTCATCGGCCTGAGCTTCGCGATGCTCAATCCCAGCCCGGTGGCGCTCGATTTCTACTTCGGCGCGCTGACGCTTCCGCTTTCCTTATGGCTCGTGATCGCATTTGCCCTCGGGGTTTTCTTAGGGCTCGTGGTGATGATTGGCATTCTTCTGCGTCAGCGCTGGGCACTGAATCGTCTGCGGCGGGATGTCGATGCCACCCGTCAGGAGCTCTCCGAGTTGCGCAAATTGCCGATTCGGAATGATCTCTAGGGATGCTTGAACTACTCTGGCTGCTGCTTCCGTTGGCAGCCCTATCCGGCTGGTGGGCCGGTCAGCGCGCCCTGCGTCGCTCCACCCGCACCAGGCCGGCTTTCTCCAAGGATTACTTTCAGGGTCTGAATTATCTGCTCAATGAGCAGCCGGATCGAGCGATCGAGGTTTTCACCCGAATGGTGGAACTCGATGAAGATACCGTCGAGACCCATCTCACGCTGGGTAATCTTTTCCGTCGCCGCGGAGAGGCGGACCGCGCTGTCCGTATTCATCAGAATCTCATTGCGCGGCCCTCCCTGGCGCCGGAGCAACGCGCCGCAGCGCTGGTTGAGCTTGCCCGCGATTATCTTGCCGCCGGATTGCTCGATCGAGCAGAGACCCTGTTCGTCGAGGCATTGGAGTTCCCCGAATATCGGGTTATGGCCCTGCAGTCATTGGTTGATATCTATCAGCAGGAGAAAGAGTGGGACTCTGCCATCGAGACCGCTGCTCGGCTGCAGCGTGAGACACGTCGGCGACTCGGGCCGGTGATGGCGCAGTTTGCCTGCGAACAGGCTGAGCAGTTGATGCGGGAGCACGCGGATCATGGTCGTATCCGGGATGTGATTAAAAAAGCCCTGACTTATGACCGGCAATGTGTCCGCGCCTCTTTACTGCTCGCCGATATCGAGCAGAGCGAGGGGCGTTGGCGGCCAGCCATCAAGGCCTGCCAGCAGGTGGAGCGGCAGGACATCGACTATATCCCGGAGGTTCTGCCAAGGCTCGAGGAGAGCTACCGGGCCATTGATGATCCCGGGCAATTGATGGCGGAACTCTACCGCCTGCTCAATCGGTATCCGGGTGTCTCGGTCATCATGAAGCTCAGTGAATTGATTGAGGAGCGTGAAGGCCGCAAAGCCGCCAGTCAGTTCCTTGCCACGCAGTTGCGCGAGCGCCCGTCGATTCGGGGGCTTGATCGGTTGATTGCCCTTAATATCAATGAGGATGACGGTGACCGCCGTCGGCAGCGGGATTTGAAAGTCCTCCGTGAGCTTTTCACGGCACTGCTGCAGGACCGATTGCCCTATCGTTGTGTTGATTGTGGTTTTGAAGCCCGGCAGCTGCATTGGCAGTGTCCGGGGTGTCGCGCCTGGGCTACCATCAAGCCGCGACGTGGGGTAGAGGGTGAAAAATGAGTCTGGATGAACGTCAGCCGCCGATTGTGGCACTGGATTTCTCTGAGCCCGCTGATGCCCGATCGCTGGTTGAGCGCCTGAGCCCCGAGGATTGTCGGCTTAAAATCGGCAAAGAGCTTTTCGTCTCGGCAGGCCCCTCGCTGGTTGGCGAGTGGGTGGATGCGGGTTGGGATGTGTTTCTTGATCTTAAATTCCATGACATTCCGAATACCGTGGCCGGTGCCTGCCGGGCCGCCGCCAGGCTCGGGGTTTGGATGCTGAATGTCCATGCGCTTGGCGGACGAGCGATGATGCAATCGGCAATGGAAGGGCTGGAGGCAGGCAGCCCGGTGGGTCGCGATCGGCCGTTGCTCACGGCGGTGACCGTTCTGACCAGCCATGATGCCGATAGTCTGGCCGAAGTCGGCGTGATGGGAACGCCGGAAGAGGCGGTGAGTCGACTGGCCCGCCTCGCGGATGAGGCCGGGCTGGATGGCGTTGTCTGCTCAGCGCAGGAAGCCATGCTGGTGGAAGGGCAGGTCAAACGGCCTTTTCGTCGCGTAACCCCGGGTATTCGTCCACGCGGAGCTGCCATGGATGATCAGAGCCGCATTCTCACGCCCGCTGAGGCACTGGCTGCCGGGGCCACGGATCTGGTGGTCGGTCGTCCCGTGACGCGCGCGAAAGATCCGGTGGCGGTGCTGCAAGCGATCCGGCATGAGATGGGGTTCACAACCTCCGATTGAACCGCCGATTAGTCTCCGGGATGCGTTGTCATCGCAAATACCAGGAGGCTTTTATGAAAATCGCAAAATCGACCGCTTTTCTGATCGCTGCTTTCATATCCGGCGTTGCATCGGCCAGTACGGAGCCTGTCAACGTCAACGAAGCCGATGCCGAAACGCTTGAAACCCTGACCGGGGTGGGGCCGGCCACGGCCATGGCCATTATTGAAGAGCGCGAGACCAACGGGCCTTTTGAGCGTATTGAGGGGCTCACACGGGTCTCAGGCATCGGTGAGGCCACGCTTGAGGCCATGCGCGAGCAGGTCACACTCGATTGACATCACCGAATGCGGGCGGAGTGCCTGACAGGTGCTCCGCCTTCCGCTACGCTTGTCCGTCTGATTGATTGAACCGCGCAAGGAGTGTGACGGGCGATGACAAGGCGTATCCGCAAAGCTGTATTTCCTGTGGCCGGGCTCGGGACACGTTTCCTGCCGGCAACCAAGGCCAATCCGAAGGAAATGCTGCCGGTCGTTGATAAACCCCTTATTCAGTATGCCGCCGAAGAGGCCGTGCGGGCCGGTATCGACACGCTGGTGTTTGTGACCGGGCGCAATAAACGCAGTATTCCCGATCATTTTGACAAGGCTTATGAGCTGGAGACCGAACTGCTTGAGGCCGACAAGCTCGAGCGGCTGGAGACGGTGCGCGAGATCATTCCGCCGGAAGTAGCCTGTATCTACATCCGTCAGCCGGAGGCGCGCGGTCTGGGGCATGCGGTGCTTTGCGCCGAACCCGTCGTGGGCAATGAGCCCTTTGCCATTATTCTCGCCGACGATCTGATTGATGACGGCGATCATGGTGGCTGTATCTCGCAAATGGTCGAGCAGTTTGACAGACACCATGCGAGCATTGTCGGAGTGCAGCGGATACCTGCTGAACACAGCGATCGTTACGGGGTGGTTGATGTCGAGCCGGTGGACTCCCGTGTCAACCAGGTCAAGGGCATTATCGAGAAGCCCTCATCGCAGCAGGCACCTTCCGACCTGGGTGTGGTGGGCCGATATATTCTCAGCGGCCGCATCTTCGAGAAGCTGCGTGAGACCCAGCCGGGGGCCGGTGGCGAGGTTCAGCTCACCGATGCCATCGCTGCGTTGCTTGCCGATGAGCCGGTCCTTGCCTATGAGTTTGCCGGAACCCGCTATGATTGTGGCGATAAGCTCGGCTATCTGCAGGCCACTGTGGAATACGGATTGCAGCATCCTGAGCTCGGGCCTGCGTTCCGGCGCTACCTCGAGCAAAGAGGGTAACTGGCCATTCGCTGTCACCGGCTCCATTCAGCGCAGGTGACAGCGATGCGGTGGGGCTGATCAGGCAGCAGCCCTGTCCTTGCTGACCTCCTCACGAAAGCCGATGCGCTTGAGGATGGCCATTGCCGGACACCAACGGGTAAAAGCCGATTGCAGCAGATTAATGCCGACAAAGGCGGTAAACAGATACCAGCCGGGGTGTACCCAGGTGCCAAGCGCCAGGCTCAGCAGAACAAAGAATCCGGCCATTGCGCGAAGTCCTTCATTAACGGTCATCGTTTGTCTCCTTAGAAGTTGTAACGGATACGGGCATAAAGGTTGCTGTTGTCTTCCAGCTGGGTATGGAAGGTCCAGTCGTCTTCACCGCCAAACAGATTGCCACCCAGCGTGCCGATGAGTCGGTCATTAAAGCGATATTGCGCGCGAGGCCGCAGGTAGTAATCCTGATCGGAGGGTGAGTAGAAAGTCATCAGCGTGAGCGTTAGATCCTGCCGCAGCATCTGATAGGTGATGCGGTTGGTCAGCAGGTGCCGATATTCATCGACGGCAAAGGGGCGTTGCGCGCTTGGTGTATTGGCGATCAGCGCATCGTGATCCTGAGTCCATTCCAGATAATACTGCCAGCCAAGCGTGAGGTCGGTTGCCGCCTCATGTTCGAAACCTGCGAGGAGTCGCCACTGATCATTGGGCCGGTTGGGGTCGGTGCCGGCACTGTCCTGCCCGTGGTAATAGGCGGCCTCCAGATTGCCAACGCCGGCGCCGATCGGCCGACGAATACTCGCACCCAGGCTGCTCAGGCGCGGAAAGAGCGGCCTATTGCTGACCGGATCCAGGCCGCTTGGCTGCTTGTCAAAGCCATGAAAGGCATAGGCGGCATACTCTGTTCCCCGGATGGTCTGGTAGAGACGCATGGCCCATTCGCTGTCATCCAGCCAGTCATCGCGATCATCCGGATCGATTTCAGGGGGCGCGGCAACGCGCCGTCCGGCCTCGGCACTGAAATATGAGAGCCGCTCGCCGGTGATGAAACGATTGGGGTTGGCGCGGGGCAGCCAGACCAGATCGAGATTCACATCGCCAAAGAATGAAAGCTTGAGTGCATCAACAGGGGCCTTGAGATATTCATCGTCGCGGCCACTGAAAAACGAGACATAATCCTTGGGGAAGAGATCATTCAGGAAGACCAGATCACCGGTGCCCCAGGTCAGAATCTGCCGGCCGATTTCATAGTCAATCCGTTCACTCAAACGGCCACTGAGGTTGGCTTCGCGCAGATCGCCACGCAGCCCATCCTCAACACCATCCGCCCACAGATCACCCTTGACGCGCAGCGTCTGCTCACCCAGCACTCGCTCCGCCTCCAGCTGCCCACGCAGTTCATTCAGTGTGTAATCCTCATTGACGGCAGGGTCATTGTGGATACGTGCAGCGGTAGCGCCTTCGAGAAAACCGTATAGCTGCCAGCCGGATGACTCCGTGGCCCAGGGATCCTCTCCCCAGTCCGCTTCCTCGTCCCAGGCTTCCTCGCCCCATGGGTCTGCCGGTGCGGCGGCATCATCCGACTGCGCGTATGCCATCGCGGGCAGGGCAAGTAGTGCCGCGAGGCCCAGGTGTCGAGCCCATTGTCCGTGTGAAATACGCATTAATTCCTCTGCAGCCACTCACGTGGCGGGTTGCGCAGGGAGCGTTCACTGAAAATGCGATCCGGGAGTCCGATGTCGTACTCGGAGAAGCGAAACTGCGTAATCGTATAGCCACCGCTGTCGAGATCGGCCATGCGGACTTCCGTGCCGGTCGGATAACCATCAATGGTTTCCACCTCGGTGACCTCCATGCGGCGGTAGACCTCGCCCGAGGCGCGGGCATATTCGCTTCGCATCGGCAGCATGGTCTCCCGGTCAATCCAGGTGCGGAAGCTCGCGAACTCGACCGTGTCCGGGTCTTTGGGCGTGCTCTCGATGAGGTAGTGCTCATCCGTTGTCTCAATCAGCGTGTGGTTGTCTTCCTCCAGAGCGCGACCGGAGATGTCTTCGTAGAAGAAGTGTGAGCCAACAAAGCTGGTGCGCTTGTCGCCGGCGGCGATGCGCTTGACCAGATCGAGGGCGGGCAGATAGAGCCAGCGGTCATCATCGCGGCCCACCTGTTTTTCAACCCGAAAGACCGTACCGCGAATGTCTGCGGGGCGACTGAAGACGACGAGGTAGCGCTGATCGCCGCCATCTTCGACATCCTGGCGCAGCAGGGTGAACTGGCGCTGCTGGCGATTGCCATTGGCATCCATGATGAGCATGCGCGCCGCGGAACGGCCATCGTCACCGGCGTAATAAGCGGCGATATTGGCTTTGCCGACAATCTCCGAGGCATCGGTGAGCTGCGCGAATGCCATCGGCGGGAGCAGGGCGGTGAGCAGGACCGCAAGGAGCATTTGGCGAATTGTCTTCATGCTGATTCCTCCGTTGTTTGGCTGCGATCCGGCATGATCCAGCGCCGGATGAGTTTCATGAGCGCTGGCAACAGTACGATTGAAGCAATCGCCGAAGTCGCCATGATGCTCGCAAGGAAAATACCGACCGTGTTGTAAGGCACCAGTGGGGCTGCCAGCAGCGGTAGAAAGCCGATTGCGATAACAATGGCGTTGCGGCTGATTGCCCTTGCCGGCTCCCGGAACATCAGCTGCATGCTCTTGGTGAAACTGCCGGTTCGACGGTAATTCTCGCGGCTGCGTTCAATAAAGTGGATGGCAAAATCCACTGACAGGCCGAGCGTGAGTGAGCTCAATACGGCAATGGGCATGTCGTAGTACTTGCCGATCAAGCCGACCACACCGTAGATAAAGGCAATGCTCACGGTCAGCGGGATCATCGCCAGCAGTCCAAAGACAAAGGAGCGGAAGAGCAGCAGCATCATGACAGCGACCATCACCCAGGCAATCGCGAGGCTCTGTGCCATGCCTTTGACCATGGCGTCCTGCCAGACCACGTTGATGTAGTTGAGCCCGCCCCAGCTCATGGTAATGCCCTGAGGTAGCGGGTTCTCCTCCACATAGGCCTCGGCCTGATCCACCACGGCCTGCATGTCCTGGTTATCGCCACTGCTGAGCTGTAACCAGAGGTTGGCGGCCTGATAATCCGGCGTGACCATGCGCCACAGATCATGCGGGCGATGCGAGCCCTGGAAGCTGAGAATGGTCTGCGCCACGGCCTGTCGGCTCTCGGGAATGCGGTAGTCGGACTCATCACCGCTGCGCAGTTCGCGGTAGACCGTGCGGACCAGGTCCGCCAGGGTGTTGACCTTGCCCACTTCCGGGCTGTCGGCCAGCGCCGCCTGAAAATCCGCGATATAGGCAAGCATCTCGGGGCGCTGGAAGACGTTCAGTCGCCCGCGTGTCTCGTCAATCAGGGTGAGCAGCGATTCCCACCAGGGATAAGCCTGATCGCCGGCCATGAATAGCGCATCATCAACCGCCAGGCTCAATTGCTCGAGCTTGGCATTGAAGTCGTCGCTGTTCTGCTCGGCCTCCCGGAGCATCTGCTGCCAGGGCCCGCGGATATCGACACCGGCCCCTTCAGCCTGCTCAATAATGGCGCTGGATTCCTCTGCAAAATCCGCCGGTGCCGCTGCGCTGACATCCGACTCCAGACGCAGGTAGGCGCTGTAGGTGCCGGCAAAATGCTCGTTGAGCACGCGATCGGCAACGCGAATCCGGTGATCGGATTGAAACCAGCGAACCGGATTGTCGTTCACGGTGATCTGACTGATGCCATAGCCGGCGATCACCAGGCCCAGTGCAAAGACGCTGACCACGATTTTGGCGTTTTTGACCGCCATGCCTCCGAGTCCGATCAGCCCGCGGGCAAGACCGGTGTCATCAGGTGCGGCTCGACGGCCACTTGCCTGCAGGGCTGCCAGTCGCTCGGGTTTCAGTCGCACCGTGTAGGCCGGAATGAAAATCACGGTCAATAAAAACGCAAGCAGGATGCCGGCGGCCACGAAAAGCCCGAATACCTGCACCGGGGGAATGGGCGTGAAGGCGAGTGAGGCGAAGCCGATGGCCGAGGTGATCGAGGTGTAGAGCATTGGCGTGAAAAGATGCTCCATGACTTCGGCCATGGTTTCACGGGCATCCCGGCCCTTTCGGTAGCGATCGGCGAACTCCGAGATGATGTGCACGGAATCCACCACCGCAATCGGCATCAGGAAAATCGGAATCATGGAGCTCATGATGTGCACGGTGTAACCCATGCCAATGAGTGCGCCCATGGTGGTCAGGACTACCGCGAACGCCATGAGCATGGGGGCTGCGACGAGCGTTACCGAGCGGAAGAACCACCACATCAGCGCAAAGATGACCAGGGCGGCCAGTGGTGCCGAGATGGCCATCTGAATGAACATCTCGACACCGAAGGTGTCTTCGGCAACGGGCAGGCCGGTGATGTGGTACTGGTTGTCACCCTCAAGCTCATCGATCAGCGCCTGGATTTCCCGGGATATCCGATGGCTCTGGTCCTTGGCAACAATGGGGACGTAAATCGCCGTCGCTTCGCCATCACCGGAGATCAGGGTGTCGCGAAACAGCGGCAGATCGAGTGTTGCCTCGCGGATCGCCGTGGCCTCCGCGGCAGTCTGTGGTGGTGTGTTCATCATCCATTCAAAGCGGATGGTGCCGGGGCCGGCCTGCTCGATGTTATCCACCGTCGACAGCGATAAAAGATCCTGACGAATGACCCCGTCTATCTCGGCAATGCCACGGCTCAACGCATGCACCGCTGAGAGTGAGGTTGGGTTGAAGACACCTTCGGGATGATCATCGTTGACCACCCCCACCACGATCATGTCGTTGAGATTGAACTGCTCCTTGATCGCGTTGTGACGGACGCGATCTTCCTGATCGGCCGGCAGCATGTTCTCGGGGTCGGTGTCGATCTGAATCAGCGGAATGAGTGCCGTGCCGAGCAGCGTTATCAATAACGTGCCAATGAACACGGCTTTCGGATGATTCATGGCGAATTCTGCGAGACGACGGCCCATGCTGACTTCCTGTTGAACAATGGATTCATTACTTTATTACTATATAGTCATATAGTAAATACCCGAGTGTTCGGGTAAGCTGATGCCCAGTCTGTAGTGAAGAGACCGCGGTTATGAGTGATTTGACCAGACCGGGCAATGAGTCGATGGAATTGATTGCGCAGTACTTTCGGGTCTTGAGTGATCCCCAGCGGCTGCGCATTCTGCATTGTCTGCAGTCCGGTGAGCGCACCGTCTCCGAAATCACTGCGGCGACCGGTGCCAGTCAGTCGAATGTCTCCAAACACCTTGGGGTTCTGCGCACCAATGGCCTGGTCGGCCGTCGACAGGATGGCAATCGGGCGTATTTCGGCATTCAGGCGCCCTTCATCTTTGAGCTCTGCGATATCGTCTGCAATGGTGCCCGCGAGCGTCTCGAGCGCGAGCGCGCGCTGCTGCCCGATGAATCCTGAATTTACGTTAAACTGACGGGCTTTGGTGAACGTCGGCCGGGAGACACGGTGCATGTCAGAGCCAGCCCCGCCCATGCAACAGCGCGCACGCAGCGCCTCATCCATTGGTATCGATCAGGTCTCGCGTCGGTTTGCGGCGGACGCGGTGGCGCTCGATGATGTCAGTCTCGATATCCAACCGGGTGAATTCTTCACGCTGCTGGGTCCTTCAGGCTGCGGCAAGACCACACTGCTGAGGCTGCTTGCCGGACTGGATCAACCGGACAGCGGGCTGATTCATATCGGTGGGCGTTCAATGCAGGGCGTCCCGCCACACCGGCGCAGTGTGAACACCGTTTTTCAGTCGTATGCGCTCTTCCCGCACCGAAATGTGCGCGAGAATATTCGCTTCGGCCTGGAAATGCAGCGACTCTCGGCTGCAGAAATCAGCCGGCGTATTGAGCGCACGGCCGCTTTGATCGGCATCGATAAACTGCTTGAGCGGGGGATTGACCAATTATCGGGCGGGCAGCGGCAGCGAGTGGCACTGGCCCGGGCACTGGTGAACGAACCCGATGTGCTGCTGCTCGATGAGCCTCTATCAGCCCTTGATGCCGGGCTGCGGGGCCGGCTGCAGATCGAGCTCAGGCGACTGCAGCGGCAGCTCGGCATGACCTTTGTCTTTGTTACTCATGATCAGGAAGAAGCCATGGTGATGAGTGATCGCATTGCCGTGCTCAATCATGGCCGTCTTGCGCAGATCGGCACGCCGCAGGCCATTTATGAGAAGCCTGCGGATGAGTTTGTTGCCCGCTTTATGGGGCATGAAAATCTCCTGCCGATTAAAAAGTCTGATGCCACAGGCATTGAAACGCCGATCGGGCGTTTCAGTGGCGATTTCGCCGAGGGTGCCTATCTGCTGCTGCCACCGCAGTCGTTGATTCTGCACAGGCTGGATCAGCCGGCCGCGCCGGATTGTATCGAGGCGGTGGTGGATGAGTGTCTTTATCGGGGCGGGATGACGGAATACCGGCTCAGCTGTAGCGACTGGCCTTTGGTGGCAACGCTTGCCAATCAGGGGCGGCCGGGTCCGGCCGCCGGCGATCGGGTCCGGCTCGAGGTTGTGACCCGGGCTGCGGCCGTACTTCAAGCCGAGGGGGACGGGTGATTGCCGAAGCTTGCCCGGGATACCCAGCATCTACTCCTCACCGTGACCCCGGGTGTGCTCTGCATTCTGGTGTTCCTGGTCCTGCCGAGTCTCTATCTCATGGGGATGGCGTTTCTGACCAATGGCCCCTACGGACTGCCGACCCTGCCGCTTAGTCTGCAGGCTTTCCGCGAACTTGCCGGTTTCGGGTTTCTGGGTTGGAGCCCGGGTAATCTCTACACCCTGCTGCGCTCGGTCTGGCAGACGCTGCTGGCAACGCTGATTGTCACCCTGATTGCCTATCCGGCGGCGTATTACATTTCGACACGACCGGCCCGCTGGCGTGCGTTGATGCTGCTTGCCGTGGTCGTGCCGTCCTGGACCAATCAGGTGATTCGCTCGGTGGGGTGGATGAATATTCTCGCCCCCGGCACACCGCTTGCCGATTTCGCTGCGAGGCTCGGGTTCATTGAACCGCAGATGGGGCTTTTCCCGTCACAGTTCGCAGTGATCATCGGGCTTGTCTACAACTTCCTGCCGTTTATGGTGCTTCCCCTTTATGCCGCGTTTGAAAAGCTTGATATGGCTCAGGTGGAAGCCGCTCGGGATCTTTTTGCCTCACCGCTCTCCGCGTTCCGGCATGCGGTTTTCCCACAGACGCTCCCCGGGCTGATGGCGGGTGTCGTGCTGGTCGCGATTCCGGCCTTCGGCATGTACGTGGTCACCGAGCTGCTGGGCGGTGGGCGCTCGATGATGATCGGCAATCTGGTGGCCCGACAGTTTGCACAGGCCAGTAACTGGCCGCTGGGGGCGGCCGGTGCGTTGATTATGATCGCGGTCACCCTGATCGGGCTTAAGGTGCTGCGCAATCTGGGCCGACGCCTGGGTGGGGATCGGGAGGTGGTGCTGTGAGCAGGGGGCGTTTGACAGCCTTTCTGCGCGGCTTCTGGTACGCGCTGATGCTGTTTCTGTATGCGCCGCTGCTCGTTGTCGTGGTGTTTTCTTTCAACAGCATCAACTCATCGGCGCGCTTCGCGGGCTTTTCCCTCGATTGGTACAAACGCCTGTTCGCCAACGATGTGATCATGCAGGCGCTCTGGAATACCGCGGTGCTCGCCACGGTCTCGACGCTGATTGCCGTTGTGATCGGCGGCATGCTCGGTTACGGGTTTTATCGCTATCGCCTGGGCCGGCTCTCATGGCTGGTGTGGCTGATCTATCTGCCGGTAATCATGCCCGATATTGTCTTCGGCATCGCTGAGATGACGTTTTTTGTATTGATTAATCAATGGCTTGGCATTCTCGCCCCGGGGCTTGGCACCATGATCATCGCCCATGTCACCTTTCAGGTGCCGTTTGTTGCCCTGCTGGTCAATGCTCGGTTATTGGCGCTCGATCCGAGCCTGTTCGAGGCGGCTCAGGACCTTTATGCCTCACCCTGGCAGCGTTTATCCGCTTTTCTGCTGCCCACCCTGCGCCCGGCCATCGCCGCGAGTTTTCTGCTGGCGCTGACCCTGTCGATCGATGATTTTGTCATCAGCTTCTTTACCGCAGGCCCTGAGAGCACCACACTGCCCATCTATATCTGGAGCGCCATTCGCAAGGGCGTGACACCAGAGATTAATGCCATTGCCACACTAATGATCGCGACGGTCTTCTTGATCGCCATGCTGAGCATGCTCGGTGGACGTCGCCGCAGGACATCAGACACTTAATTGTTGAGGGAGCCTTTTCATGACCCATCGCATACTGACCACGCTTGCGCTCGCCGCCGGTTTAACGGCCGGGATCCAGCCGGCTGTCGCGCAGTTCGAAGGCGAGACGCTGTATCTGTTCAACTGGTCGCAATACATGGATCCGGCGATTATCGAGAATTTTGAGCAGGAATATGGCGTTGAAGTGGTTGAGAACTATTTCAACTCCAATGGCGAGATGTTCGCCAAGCTGCAGGCAGGCGGTGTGAGTCAGTATGACGTGATCGTCCCGTCCAACTATTACATCCCAAGGCTGATTGAAAGTGGCCTGGTGCAACCGCTCGATCATGACAGGCTCACCAATCTCGATAATCTGATGGACACGTTCCAGGACCCGTCCTTCGATCCGGGGAATGCCTATTCGGTGGCCTATCAGTGGGGAACGACCGGGCTTGTCTACGATCGCGGAGCGCTGGGAGAGATGCCAGCCAGCTGGTCGGTACTGTTTGACCCGCAGATGAATCCGGATGCCCCTTTCGCCGTCCCGGAGGACAGTCAGGTCTCGCTCGGCTCGGCCTGTGCTTATCTCGGCCATGGTTACGACTGTCAGTCACGCGAGGCGCTGCAGGAAGCCGCTCGCCTGATGCTCGAGACCAAGCAGCGGGATAATTTTGTCGGCTTCATCCAGGGCACACCGGTGCTGCAGCAGCTGGTCCGCGGGTCGGTCAGCGCCGGCATCACCTTCAACGGTGATTATCTGTTCTTCAAATCAGAGGACCCGGAAGGGTTTGCCGATATCGAGTTCGTCATTCCGCAAGAGGGCGCTGAGGTCTGGGTGGATAATATGATGATTCCGGCGAGAGCCCCGAATCCTGAACTCGCCCATGCCTTTATCGACTATATCCTCAGGGCTGAGGTGGGCGCGGCGCTATCCAACTGGAACTATTACTCAAGCCCCAATGCGGCGGCGATTCCGCTGCTCGAGGACATCCTCCAGGAGCCGCCGATCACACCAACGGATGAGGAGCTGGCCGTGTTGGCATTCACGCCGAGCCTGGAGGGTGAGGATCTGCAATTCCTGCAACAGCTCTGGCGTGAAGTGGAGTCCCGCTGATCGTCATGGCAGCGCAGGTACATGAGTGGGCCCAGTCACTCGAGAGTCTCCATGCCCAGGCCTGGAAGCGGTTACTGCGCGGCGTCAATGATCGCCGTGCCGCGGGTCGACATCCAACGCTTGCCACTGTCGATGCACAGGGGACGCCGCAGCTACGCACAATTGTCCTGCGCTCAGCGGATCCCGAGGCCTCGATGCTCAGGGTCTACAGCGACTGTCACGCCGCCAAGGTCGCCGAGCTGCGCGCCAACCCGGCGGCTGGTGTTCATATCTGGGATCGTGAAGCACATTTGCAGATTCGGGCCGTTGCCGTGGCAAGCATCGTGACCGGCAGTTCGGTGGCTGCGCTGTGGGAGAAAATCCCTGAGCATGCCCGCTGCAATTACGGCACCCAGCCCCGTCCGGGGACGTTGCTTGATGACGGCCTCGATTATGAGCGGATACCGGCGTTTGAGGATTTCGCGGTGATTGAGCTTGCCATCCAGCAGTTTGATCTTCTGCATTTGGGGCATGTGCACAGACGGGCACGGTTTCATCGCAGCGATGACTGGGCGGGGCAGTGGATTGCGCCTTAGCGCTCTGAGAGTTGGCTCCCCGGGACGGATTCGAACCGCCGACCCAGTGATTAACAGTCACTCGCTCTACCGCTGAGCTACCGGGGAATGGCCTTGATGTGAAGCGCGTAGTGTATCGGATCGGGCCGTGCCGTCAACCGGCACGGCCTCCTGTCACGGCTCAGCCCCGCCCGAAAACACCCTCGATGCGATCCATCGCTTTCTCCAGGTTCTCCATGCTGGTCGCATAGGAAATACGCGCATGGCCCGGCAGACCGAATGCCGTGCCCGGGACCAGGGCAACGCCGGCATTCTCAATGAGGTATTCGGCCAGTGCGAGGTCATCATCGACCCCATCAATACCGGCAATCGCCTCACTCATATCGGGGAATGCATAGAAGGTGCCGTCACCCTCAATGCAGCTGACACCGCGCATGGCGTTCAGCCGGCCCACCACATAATCATGCCGCTCCCGAAAGGCCTTGACCATCGGGCCAATAACGCTCTGATCACCGTTAAGCGCAGCGACTGAGGCTGCCTGGGAGATGGAGCTGGCGTTGGAGGTGCTCTGCGATTGAATTTTCTTCATCGCGGCAATTACCCCGGCCGGGCCGGCGGCATAACCGATGCGCCAGCCGGTCATGGCATACGCCTTGGAGACCCCGTTCACGACAACGGTCCGCTCGGCGAGCTCGGGGCAGGCCATGACGATGTTGCAGAACGGCTCGTCGCTCCAGAGGATATGCTCATAGATGTCGTCGCTGACAACCAGGACATCCGGATGACGGGCGAGGACCGCCCCCAGGGCCTGGAGCTCGGCTTTGCTGTAGGCACTGCCGGTCGGGTTGGAGGGGCTGTTCAACACGACGATGCGGGTGCGCTCACTCATGGCCGCTTCAAGCTGCGCCGGGGTGATTTTAAAGCGCTGTGACTGGTCAGCGGTGACAACAACCGGTTCACCGTCAGCCAGTAATGCCATGTCCGGATACGAGACCCAGTAAGGGGCTGGAATGACCACCTCATCGCCGCTATTGAGAACGGCGCAGAAGAGGTTGTAGAGACTCTGCTTGGCCCCGGATGACACCAGAATCTGGTTGGCTTCGTAGTTCAGGCCGTTCTCACGCGCGAACTTATCCACGATGGCCTGCTTGAAGGCGGGACTGCCATCAACGGCGGTGTATCGTGTCTGTCCTTCCCGAATCGCCTCAATCGCCGCTTCGCTGATATGCTGTGGCGTATCAAAATCGGGTTCACCGGCGCCCAGCCCGATGATGTCGTGACCGGCGGCCCGCATCTCTGCGGCTCTTGCCGTCACAGCCATGGTGGGAGAGGGTTTGACGCGCTTGACCCGCTCGGCCAGTTGAATATCCAAGGATCGCCTCCATTGCCTTTTTGTTTACGCCCGAATCATACGCCAATCCGGCCGGAGACTGCACTGCCATGACTGATTCACGTGTTGAATTTGAGCTCGCCAGTGACTACGAGCCCGCCGGCGACCAGCCCGAGGCCATCGCCACGCTCGCCGAGAGTCTGCGTGAAGGTCACATGCACCAGACCCTGCTGGGTGTGACCGGCTCGGGCAAGACGTTCACCATGGCCAGCCTGATTGCCCAGGAACAGCGCCCGGCGGTCATTCTGGCACCGAATAAAACCCTTGCGGCTCAGCTCTACGGGGAGATGAAGGCATTCTTTCCGCACAATGCGGTGGAGTATTTCGTCTCTTATTACGACTACTACCAGCCCGAGGCCTATGTGCCGTCCTCGGATACCTTCATCGAGAAGGATGCCTCGGTGAACGAGCATATCGAGCAGATGCGGCTTTCAGCCACCAAAGCCATTGTTGAGCGGCGCGATACGATTATCGTCGCTTCGGTCTCCTCGATTTACGGCCTCGGCGACCCGACGGCTTATCTGGAGATGGTGCTGCATCTGCAAGAAGGCGAGGTAGTGGATCAGCGCCAGATTCTGCGGCGGCTGGCGCAGTTGCAGTATGCGCGTAATGATCATGACTTCTCACGCGGTACCTATCGGGCCCGTGGCGATGTCATCGATATTTTCCCGGCTGAATCCGAGGACGAAGCGGTACGGGTGGAGTTGTTTGATGATGAGATCGAGCGGCTTGCCTGGTTCGACCCGCTCACCGGAGAGATCCTGCGCCGGGTGCCGCGCCTGACGATCTACCCGAAATCCCACTACGTCACACCCCGGGAGACGATTCTCGGGGCGATTGAGAAAATCAAGGTTGAGCTGGCCGAGCGACTCGAGGTGTTGCGCAACGCCGGACGGCTGTTGGAGGCGCAGCGCCTGGAGCAGCGCACGCGGTTTGATCTTGAGATGATGCAGGAGCTTGGGTACTGCAACGGCATCGAGAATTACTCGCGCTATCTCTCCGGCCGTGGCCCGGGGGAGCCGCCACCCTGTCTTTTCGACTATGTGCCCGAGGATGCGATTCTGTTTATTGATGAATCGCATGTCACGGTCAGTCAGGTCGGCGGCATGTACCGCGGTGATCGGGCGCGTAAGGAAACCCTTGTTGAATACGGGTTCCGGCTGCCCTCGGCGCTGGATAACCGCCCGCTTAAGTTCGAAGAATTCGATGCCATGGCCCCGCAGCGGATTTATGTCTCCGCGACGCCCGGGGATTATGAGAAGAAGCATTCCACCGTCGTGGCCGAGCAGGTGGTCCGGCCAACCGGGCTGGTGGATCCGGCGGTGGACGTGCGGCCGGCCACCACGCAGGTGGATGATGTATTGGGCGAGATCCGTGAGCGCAGTGAGGCCGGTGAGCGGGTTCTGGTCACAACGCTGACAAAGCGCATGTCCGAGGATCTTACCGAGTACCTTTCAGAGAATGGCGTGCGGGTGCGCTATCTGCATTCGGATATCGATACGGTTGAGAGAACGGAGATTATTCGTGACCTGCGCCTGGGTGAATTTGATGTCTTAGTTGGCATTAATTTATTGCGAGAAGGCCTTGATATTCCTGAGGTTTCTTTGGTCGCAATTCTGGATGCGGACAAAGAGGGATTCCTTCGCGCGGAGCGCTCGCTCATCCAGACGATCGGCCGGGCGGCACGTAACGTCAATGGCCGGGCAATTCTCTATGCCGATACGATTACCGATTCGATGCGTCGTGCCATGGATGAGACCGAGCGTCGACGGGCCAAGCAGATTGCCCATAATGCTGAACATGGCATCACTCCCCAGGGCATTCGCAAGGCAATTGCCGATGTCATGGAGCGCGGGGGTAGTGGTGCGCCGGATACACCGGCGCATTATGCCGAGGTGGCCGAAGAGGCTCGAGCCTATGCCGATCTCACAGTGGCGCAAGCGGTGCAGCGGATTAAGAAGCTGGAGCAGGAAATGCATCAGCACGCCCGCAACCTCGAGTTTGAGGAAGCGGGCAAGCTGCGTGATGAGATCAAGCGTCTGCAGCAGTTTGCACTCGGTGAGCCCGAGCGCAATACCGCCTAGTCACGGTCAATGGCAAAGGGCGACCAGGCCTGCCGGGTCGCCATGAGCTCCATGCGATTGATGTTGACATGCGCGGGCAGCGTGGCGACGTGGAAAATCTGCTCGGCAATGTCTTCCGGCTGCATGGGCTCCGTACCGGCATAAAGCCGATCAGAAGCCGCCTGATCACCCTTGGTCCGTACCAGAGTGAATTCGGTCTCGGAGAGCCCCGGTGCAACATCGGTGACCCGAACGCCGGTCCCGAGAAGATCGCAGCGCAGGTTATAGCCGAACTGCTCGACGAATGCCTTGCTGGCGCCATAGACATGGCCGCCCGGATAAGGCCATTGGCCGGCAACCGAACCCAGATTGATGATGCTCGCTCCGCGCCCGCTCTCGATGAGTGTCGGCAGCAGGGCATGGGTGACATTGACCAGGCCGGTGACATTGGTGTCGATCATCGTATGCCAATCGGCAAGATCGACTTTCTGGGCCGGTTCCGGGGCAAGCGCGAGGCCGGCGTTATTCACCAGGCAGGTGACTTTGGCGAAGTCTGCTGGCAGTGCCGCAACGGCTTTTTTGACCGCATCAGCATCGCGCACATCCAGGGTCATGATATGAATCTCAGCGCCGTTGGCACGCAACTCCTCGGCCAGCGCCTCCAGTCGTTCCGTGCGACGGCCACTGGCGACAACGCGCCAGCCGGCGGCGGCAAAGCGGCGGGCCGTGGCTCGGCCGAAGCCGGATGTCGCGCCTGTTACAAAAAGCGTATTGATTGAATCGGCCACGTGATTTCCCTCCGGTTGTTTGTTATCCGACTACTGTAACGCGTTGGCATCGGATTGTCCGGCAATGGCACTGGGGAAACGCATGCGTGACAGTGCGACCGAGGGGCCGCGGGCAAATTCAACGCGCACCGGCAGGCCATGAATGGCCATTGGCTGCGGTACCGGTTCCACGAGGGCGATTTTTACCATCAGCGCAGCACTTGATTCCTGAAGGATGGACTGTATGGCGGCGGGAATGCGCCCGGTCAGTCTCGGGCGCTCTGCCACCTGGCCGTTGATATGGCTGCCATCCGGCAGACGCACTTTCACACGGCTGTGTTGACGGGCAAAGCCGCCATCGGATGGGCGTAGATAGGCGATGAGCTCCGGCTCGGAAGGGCGTGTCATGGTCAACAGGGTGCTGCCGGGGCCGACGGTGTCCCCCGGCTCGGCCTGAAGCGCTACGATATCACCGTCAGAGGGCGCCTTAATAAGTAAATAATTCAGATTGTTACGTGCAATATCTATAGCCAGTCGAAGTTCTTCTTCTCGGGTCCTGAGGTTGATATCGCCCTGGCTGCGGATGCGCTCCAGATCACTGCGCCGGTGCAGTGCCTCGATTAATTGCCGCCGTGTTTTCTGACCTTCCGCGGCGGCCTGGTATTGCTCGCGCTCGGTGGCAAGCCCCGCTGTCGTGAGTTCATCCAGGCGTCTGAGCCATTGATCTTCGGCGCTGATCAGTCTTTGCAGTGTTTCAATTTCCTGATTGATTGCTGTGAGTTCCCGCTCGGCGCGCTCCCTGGCGGTGTTCTGTTCCACCTCGAGTCGACTGAGCTCCTGTTGTAAGTGGGCAAGCCGGCCGCGAATCTCAGGATTCTCAAGGCGGATGAGGGGAGTCCCCGTGCGCACGCTGTCGTTCTCTTCGACGAGAACCTGTTCGACCACACCACTGACCACGGACCCGGCTCGCAGGGTTTCATAGGTGAGTCTGCCGGCGGCATCGACAACCAGGCCGCCGCGAAGCAGAAGCCAGAGGACGTAGATCAGCGGGCTTGAGGCAATCAGGATGACAAGCAACCAGCGCAGTCGCGGGATACTGCGCCGCGCCGGCCCATAGCGCACGGGTAGACCATCCGGCCCCGCCGCGAGGCCTCGACCCTGGAAGTTGATCTTCATGGTCATTGGGGCGACTCAATTGGCTGAGTTGTTGGTGGCAGGGGTGTCAGCCATGCGGTTTCAGGCGCGGTTGCAAGGCTGGGCGGGCATTCAGGCGTTCGTATACCTTCAAGCTCAGCGCGTGCGCGCAGCCACTCGGCCTCCTGCTGCAGGCGCTCACGGGCCGTTTGATACCAATTCACACTCTGCGCAAGGGGCAGGAGTGGATTGGTGTTGACTGATGCCCGGGTACGCTCTCGTGATTCAACCCAGGTGTAATGAGCGCGCCGTAATCGGTTCTCAGTGGCCGTTCTTGCTGCGCTTGTGGCCTGCAGGCGGGCGATCGTCCCGGCAATCATCGCAACCGCTGCCTGACGTTCGACCTCCAGGCGACGCTGCAACTGGAGGATCTGGGCATTACGCCAGGCGGTGCGATGATCATGCGCCTTTGCCACCGCGATGGGCATCTCGGCGGTGAGACCGATACTGGTCTCATGACCGCGATCATCCCATTCCTCGAGGATCTGACTGTGCGTCAGCGTGAGATTGGAGTTGATTTCATCACTAAAGCGATACCCGCCCTGTTCGATGAGTACGGCGAGTTCCGCCTTCAGCGCCCTTATTTCGGGGTCCTGCCTCCAGATGGCATTGCGAATATCAGGCTCACTGCGGCAGATGGCATCACTGCCCGGCCAGACAGCCTGGAAAGCGCTGATGGATTGCCCGAGCAAGGCCTCCATGCCGCGCCTTGCAGCCTCACGCGCCGCGGTGGCCTGTTGCCGGTCGACGCGAGCCTGATCAACGGTTGAGGCCAACGCGGCAAATTCACTGTTGAGTACCGTGCGGCCTGATTGCGCGGAAAGCTTCCTTAACTCAGGTTCGGCCGTTTGCAGCCAGTCCTCACTGAGTTGTTGTAAACGCTCATTGAGCCAGTAATCGGCATAGCGTTTTCGTAAATCGACGGCCAGCTGCTCGATGCGTGCATCCGCTTCGCCTTGAGTGCGCAATTGCAGCCGCTCGAGATCCAGCACTGCCTCTTGCTCGGCGCGTTGGCTGCCGAGCAGCGGATGCCGGAGTCCGATGTCACCCTGAAGACGGTCATAACGACGATTATCCTCTCCTTCGATTTCGTTCAGCGCAGCGGCATTCAGTGCACCAAAAGCTCTCCAGCCGGTTTCTGCCGAGCGCTGTTGGCGTTGTTCTTCAACAACCTGCACATCGCTCCGGGCCGATTGGGCGAGTGGTGAGTGCACCAGTTGCTGCTCGAGCATCGACCGCTCAATGACCGGCTCTTCAGCCGCGAATAACGGGCTGGCGACGGGCAGCAGGGCTGTCAGGCAAACCAGTGTGCGTGGAAGGAAAGACATCAATACTGACTCCTTTTCAGGACCCACCAGGGGGCCATGGTCGAATCCTTGTGCTGATCCAGTACGATCTCCGCGAGAATGGCGACAACCGCCCATAAGCGCATGACGCCGCGGTAGATGGGGTACAGGGGTGTGAGCAGTAAAAGCGGCATATCCGCCTTGCGTCGCTCTGAGAGCAGCCCGAGGGCAAAGACGGTCATCACGACCGTGATGAGCAGGTAGATGACATAGACCACGGCAAGGCCGATGACGACACTCACAGCCGGATAGGTCAGGGCCAGATAGAGCAAGTAAAGGGCAATGGCGAAAGGCAGGACGATCTGATGCAGCAGTCCGTACCACAGGGTTGCAATGGTATTGCGCCAGCCAATCATCGTCGGTGAGATGGCACTGCGGTGTTTGCGGGCATACATGTAGTAAAGATCCCCGTCCCAGCGCAGTCTTTGCTTGAGTAGCTCGGTGAAGCTTGCAGGCGCGTCGGTATGGCCGATGGCCGTCGGCGCGAATTCGATGCGGTATTCGGGATGACGGGCAAAATGCCTTTTCAGCCGCAGCGTCATGTCCAGATCTTCAGCGGTGCCGCATTCCCAGCCACCGACGCGGATCAGGGCTTCCCGGCGAAAAATGCCGAAAGCACCGGAGACATTGTTAATGACGTTGAAAGCACCCAGCCCGGTTCGGGTTGCCACCAGTCCGATGAGATATTCGAGCGCCTGCAGTCGAGTCCAGATTCCGGCTTGTCGATTTCTCACACGCAGTGTCCCGGTGAGGGCAATGACATTGGGATTGCGCATATGCCGCGCGGCGGTCGCCACCATGTCGTTGTCAAAGCTGGTATCGCCATCGAGCGCCATGACAATCTCGCCCCGGCTGAGCGACAAACCGGTATTCAAAGAGGACACCCGGCCGCCGCGTTGCCATTTCGGAATGATCTTGAGGGTGCGTTGGGAGGAGAGCGGGAGTTGGGGGCGCACCCGCTGCAGTGCCTGAAGGGTGTGGTGGTTGCGGTCCGCGCCGTCAACAACGGCAAGAATCTCAATCGGCCCGGAGTAAATCTGGTTTACCAGCCCTTCAACCGTGCGTCGGACGGCATCCCCCTCGCTGTAGCAGGTGATGATGCAGCTCACCAGGGGGGCGCTGTCCGCGGGGACAAGTGGTAAGCGCCTTGCATCCATGCGGTAGCGCAGAATCCCGGTGAGGATGAGCATATACAGTGGCAGCTCAATGGTCATGAGCACCGGAAAGAGGGGGCGGATCAGGGCCGGGTAGAGTGGTTGATAAAGCAGAGTCTCAAGCATGCAGCACTTCCTCCGACTGCTCGGCAAGTTTCTGCATCAGGGCATTGCCGCTTGTCTCGGTGAGTGAGGTGTGGCCGGATTCGAGCGCTCGCGCACTGAATCGCAGATTCGCTGCCCGCAGCTCATCGCTTGCCTCAAAGAGCGCCTGTAACTGCTCGATGAGTGCCTTGGTGGCCGTTGGATCGGCCTGTGGCATCAGTACCCAGAAATCCGCCGACTGCGTGCGAGTGCAGACATCACCGGGTCGAACCAGGCTGGGAAGGCGCTCGCTGAGCATGCGCAGAAGCCGAGAGGCGGCCTCCGGGGTGAGCCGGCTGCCCGTTTCCTCAAGATGCTCCAGCTGGATGTGAAGCAGTGTGAAATGACATTCCGGATGCTGCGCGGCGATCTCGGATTGCCAGCCGAGGAGTTGCTCAAAGACCTGGGGGTGAAGGCTTCCATTGCGTTCAACGCTCACCAGGGGGGTGCTGATGTCCTGGTTCAGAACACGGATACGGCCATATTCTGTGATTTCATAGCGGCCCACTTCGCGCGTTATGAGCAGCTCCGGGCGGCTTTCATGCTCGCAGATGCCACAGTGAGTAATGACCTCGGCCTCGGTAAAGCGCTCGGCACAGCGTTTGCAGTGATGATGTTCAAGTGGCCGGTCGTATTCGGTGCCGATATGGCGCAGACGCGCCCGGCAGTTGGGACACTGCAGCCCGCCTGCTAAAGAGAATGCGCGTTGACTGGCCACATGGCCGCAGGTGAAGCAGTGAATGGACTCATCCGCCTCAATCTCGAGCCCATGGCAGTTGGGGCAGGCATCGACGAAGAGCAGATGTGCACCCTGGCAGGCCGGGCAGAGGCGCAGGCGTTCAATAAGGCCTGTCCGCCGGAGCATTCCGCGTTGTTGGAGAAGACCCAGCAACTCGCCGTCGGCACTCGCGCCAAAGGCCTCAAGCAGCGGGTAGCGATAAAGCTCACGGCTGCGCCAGTCACGCACCGGCGCAAGCTGGTATCCCCTGCGCAGGGTGAGATAACTCAACAGTCTCGCATCCGGTGTATCGATTGGCAGGTCGGTCTGTTGAGCGATCCCTGACCAGAGCGTGCGTGCGGCAGTGCCAGCGGCCTCCGCGGTCTCGACATAGCCATCGAGCAGATGATCAAGCACCGCGCTGGTTATCTCATCGGGTTGTTGCCGCGGGCGGGTGGCATAAAGCGGATAAATGCCGTATCGAGGATCCGAGCGCTGCGTCATCGCGGCCTCGAGCAGGACGGCGGACTCCAGATGGGTGATAACCAGCCCCTCCAGCCGGTCCTCGCCCAGCACACACAGATTGCTGCCATCACCCCATTTTGAGAATTGCATAGCTTGCTCGCGGTCCTTGTTCGATTGCCGATGAAGACGCGAGAAAGGCTAATTTTTGGGGGCTGAGGCAACAATTCGCCAAACGGCTGAATTCTTCAGCCGTTGGCAGGATTCGGGCGGGTTACCGGGAGGGTTTCAAGCCGCGCGTTTGGGGCTGGCAATAAACTCAAGCAGCATATGCGGAACCGTGAGCGCGGCGAGGCCAATGAAGATGATGCGCATCAGTGCGGCATCGGTAGGGAGGCCGATAAGAAAGGGAACAGCGGCCAGCGCCAGCGCATAGGTTGCAAGCGTTGTCGGTGCTACGGCCTTGAGCCTCTCGCGCCAGCTGTTCATGCCCAGATCGCGCGCGGCGAGCTCGAGGTGCCTCGGGCTGTGAAGAAAACACCAATAGGCGATGAAATAGGCCAGCGGATGCAGCAGGGCCGCTGCCGGAATGAGTAGCAGTGGGTCGCGCCAGTCACTGATGGCGCGCTCTTTCCGGGTTATCAGCGCGGCGGTGAGCAGACCGCCGCCAATGCCGAGCGCCCAGGGCGCAGCAGCAACAATCTGCTCGGCCTGCGTGGCTCCAAGCATCTCGAAAAGCGGCAGGACCTGCTCTGCCTGGAAGGCCACCGGGAGTCCAAGGATCCACAACCCGTAACCCGTGCCGCCAAATCGCCCGAGGCGTTGCGCGACATCATCACCAAAATGCACGGCTGAATAGAGAAGAAACGCCGCCAGCGCGATATTCGGTGCGACCAGCCAGAAACCCAACACCAAGGCCCCGAGCGCCATGTACCCGGCGAAGAACGCGCCCAGTCTCACCGGCGTACTGAGGTTGAGATGCTGTTTGGCAACAGCAGTATCAAGGCTGCCATGGGGCAGGCCGAGAATGGCTGTGCTGATCGCCAGCACGATGTAGAGGGGCCATTCACCCGGCATGGCCGATGCACCCAGTGCAATGACAATGCCTATCGGGAACAGCCAGAAAGCCGGTGGGTGTGCGGTTTCTTTCATGAGCGCCTCCAACCGTGGTGCCAGGCGGCCCTGAGCATCGGGCTTACGGGCAATGCCAGCAGTACCTTTAGTATATCAATCGGCCGTGGCCGGGACATTAAGAATCGGGTTAACGCCGCGGGCGGGGTTTTCTCAAAAAGTTGGCGATAACGGCCGGCGGCGGCCTCGGGCTCAAGCCAGAGGGACTCGAGAAATACGCCATCAAGCCAATCCAGGATTCTGGAGCGGGAAGGTGGTGAGGGCGGCGTTCCGGCCATTAATTGGCCGGCCGCCTCATCGGCCCAGCTTTGTATGGCGTGAAAGGCATAACCGGTGGCAGGGCGCATGCTGCCACCGGCCGTACCGATGGCGATCCATTGTTCATGAGTCTGCGCTGCAATCGGTGCCATTGGTAAATGCCCCTGTTCGGTGCGAACCACCTGCGCCTGCTGCCAGCCGCGCTCGGCAAGACGCTGCTCAACCCGGGCTTTGAGGTCTTCCATGTCAGGCTTCTCCGGGGTAAAGCGCGTGAATTCAATGAGTCGCTGGTCACGGGTGATGGGCAGTTCATAAAAGAAATTCACCAGCGGGGCATCATCTTCCACCAGTTCCATGAGATTGACGCAGTCATCGGCACCAAAATCTTCGCCTTTGATTTCAATGCCATAGAAGCTCTGCCACAGCCATGGCCGCTGCAGAGAAAGCCTGGGTGGTCGCGAGTCGAGCACCATTTTCGCCTGCACCGTGCTGCCATCATCCAGCTCAAGGCACCAGGTGCCCTGTTCGCGTTTCTCAGCCATAACGGCGGCCGGCGTGAGGACTTCCCAGTCCCGACGCGATGCAATGGACTGCATGGAGAGACGGCGGACGGCTGAGCCTCGGAGCATTTCATAGGGAATATCGGGGTGACCTGAGCGGCTCATGGCGGCAGCACTGCCAACACGCCAGCAATGCCATTGTCGGGTCAGCGCGGCCTGGTAGGGATGATCAATCAGGCCCCAGCCACACCAGGTGCGCTCGTCAACGGCCTCGGGGGCGGGGTCGATAAAAACCGCGCTGCCTCCATAGCCGTTATTGGCCAGTCGGGTGGCCAGGCTCAGTGAGGCTGCCCCGAGGCCGATAAAAGCAAGATCGAATGTCTTCATGCAATCCGGGTGAGGGTGGTCAGCGCCAGTCGGGCGCGCTCGCCCTGATCGAGCGAGACGCGGCCTTCCCAGTATCGACAGCCACGCTCCACCACACGCAGTCCGATGGCCCGATAGAGGCCCGTTGCCACCCGAATCGCCTGGCGATTGCGAAAGGGAATGAGTGAAAAACCGCTCTCCGCCTGCTTGTAGTAGGTCTCGGCCAGATCGACGGTCCTGCGAATGGCGCTTCGCACGGGTTCGCGATTGATGGGTCTTGCCTCGGCAATGAGTGCCGGGCTGATATCTCCCACCCAGGTTCCGGGTAGATAGCGGCGTCCCTGCTCGGCATCTTCAAGCACATCACGGGAGATGTTGGTGAGTTGCATGCCGATGCCAAGCGCGATTGCCGCTTCGCGGCCGCGGATCGGATCGGCGCCGAGTAGTGGGCACATCATCTCACCGACGGTCCCTGCAACGGCGTAACAGTAGTCAATGAGCGCATCTTCATCGGCAATCTGTTGCGGCGCCTGAGCCTCTTTCCAGGCCATCTCGGCGAGTGTGGCAAGCGGCTTGAGCGCAAGCTGCCGGCGTTGGCTCATCTCAGCAAACCCCTCGATGGGCACCGCTTCGGGCTCACCGTTGCGCAAAGCCTCCATGATTGTGTGAATCCGTCCTGCCTGTCCCGTCTGCTCGTCGGCGAGGTCATCGATTAAACGACAGGCGGCATACAGAATCGCGATATCAGCGGCATCCTGGCGGCGGAGCACGCGAGCGGCCATGTGGAAGCTGCTGCCATGGCGGGCCAGGACCTCGCTGGGTGTCATGCCGCCTCCGTTGGTGGCGTGATCAGTCGATCAAGCACCTTGGCACTCGAGACAACGCCAGGCAGCCCGGCGCCCGGGTGAGTCCCGGCTCCAACCAGATACAGGTTATCCAGTCCCTCGGCTTTGTTGTGAAACCGGAACCAGGCGGACTGCCGGAACAATGGCGCGATGCTGAAGCCGCTGCCGTGGACACTTTGATACTGGCTGCGGAAATCTTCCGGTGTCATGTAAAAGGGTGCCCGGACATGCTCACTCAAATGCGGCATGATCGAGGCCTCCAGTGCCTCGATGATTCGTTGCTGCAGCCGCGGGCCTTCGGTCTGCCAGTCGATGTCCGCCTGCAGATTGGGGACCGGCGCGAGCACGTAGAAGCTATCGTGTCCGTCCGGAGCAAAGCTCGGATCGGTGGCTGTGGGCCGGTGCAGATACAGCGAGAAGTCGTCCGAGAGGACCTGGCGGTCAAAAATATCCCGCAACAGTTCCTTGTAGCGTTCACCAAGCCAGATCGTATGGTGTGCGATATCCGGGTACTGCCGGTCCGTCCCGAAGTAGAGGACGAAAAGCCCCATGGAGGTCTTCGCAAGCCCGCGTTTGATCCGTGAGGCCAGCGGGGGCCGGTCGAGCAGCTCTCCGTAGAGGTGCATGGGGTCCAGATTGGAGACAAATTTCTCGGCATTCAGCTCGCGGCCGTCATCGAGCAAAGCGCTGCGCACCTGTCGGCCCTCGCGTCTCAAGGCAACGACGCTACGGCCATTTTCTACCTGTACACCATGACGCTCGAGCAGGCCGGCGAGTGCATCCACCAGTGCTCCGGTGCCGCCCATGGCGAAATGCACGCCCCATTCGCGCTCCAGATAATGGATCAGGCCGTAAATACAGGTGGTATCGAACGGATTTCCCCCGACCAGCAGGGGTTGTAGTGACAGCGCACGACGCAGATAGGGATGTTGTATATGGCTCGATACCATATCCCAGACACTGCGGTCGAAGCGCAGCTTCAGAAGCCGGGGGACCTGACGGACCATGAACCCGGCGCGATGGAAGGGCTGATCACCGAGTTCCTTGAACCCGATATCAAAGAGCGCTTTAGACTCGGCGAGCAGTCCGTGATAGCCGGCCACATCATCCGGGTTGAAGCGGGCGATTTCCGCTTCCATGCGCTCAATACCCGGGCCGTAGTCAAAATGCGTGTTATCGGGAAAGCGGAATCGATACCAGGGGTCGAGAGGCTTGAGGGTTACGTGATCGGCCAGTGTCTCGCCGAATAACGCAAACAATTCCGCAAACAGAAAGGGCGCGGTGATGACCGTTGGCCCGGCATCGTGTCGATACCCCTCATGCTCGAAGACCTGAGCGCGGCCGCCAAGCCGCGGGCAGCGGTCAATCAGGGTGACCTCATGGCCCCTTGCCCGAAGACGCAGAGCCGCCGCGATGCCTCCGAAGCCACCACCGAGGACAACAGTATTCATGTGCTTAAACCTCGGTTGTAACGGTAAGCGGGGCAGTCTGGTGCTGTGTCGCTTTTGCCTGGAGTTTCTCGAGTAGCCCTTCGACGGCGTTTGCCAGCGGATCGGGTAGCGCCTGCCGGTCTCTGGCGGCCCGTGCCAGCGCCGCTTGGGCATGTTTCAGACAACCCTGGCCATCCCGGTGATGGAATATGGCATGCAAGGGATGCAGATGCGCGTTGTGAACGGGGCGTTCTTCGCTGTGGCTGAGGTCATCCAGATCATCGAGGATCTGATAGGCCAGTCCGATGGCCTCACCAAGTCGTCTGGCCATTGGTTTCTGGCTCTCGGGCAGGCCGATGCCGATCGCAAGCTCAATGAGCGGTGCGGTTTTCGCACGGGTTGCCGCGAGGTAGGTGGCCAGCGGGACGCGCTTGCCGGCTGTCTGACAGCCCAGTTCGACGCTCTGGCCACCGATGACCCGCGCGGCACAGTCACTGAGCGCAGCGAGCAGGGCGGCACCCCGCTCCCGGTCCTCGATGGCAAGGGCCGTCTGAAAGCTAAGCGCCATGAGCAGATCGCCGGCGCACAGCGCGATGTCTTCACCGAAGCGTGCGCGAACGGTCTCCTGCCCACGGCGATAGGTATCCCGGTCGCTGATATCGTCATGAATCAGCGAGGCGTTATGCAGTAGCTCACAAGCCGCTGCCGCCGTCACGGCGTCATCTGGCTGGAGCTGAATTGAAGCGCTGGCGAGAGCCAGCTTGGCACGCATGCGTTGCCCACCGGTCTGCAGGTGGTAGATGGCAGCATCGCGAGCCGGACTATCGGTTGTCGACTGCACGATCTGCATCATGCGCTGATCAACCGCGTTGAGAGAGGCGATGCCAGGGCGAGCCATTATTGTCGGGTTTCTGACATCCATCGTGGCCAATTGAGTCACCTCAATGCTGGGCCGTTGGAAAACCTGCCGGCACATGGCGCCGGCAGGTTCTATGGAACCCCGCCTGATTCAGGCGGGGTAGGGTGCACCGCCGTTTAGGCCTGTGCGCCACCCTCTGCCTCGGACTTGCGAATGGCAATCGCGAGGATGAGGATGCCGAAGACCGCCTTGGCGACGATATCCGCAATCGTGTAGCCCACTTCCACGGCCGTGATGGCTGCGCCGCCGGTGAAACCGATCAGCGGGAAGAGGAAGACGATCGGGTAGAACAGCCAGGAGATCACCACGAGGGTCGCGGCGCCATTGATGAGACCGCGAACGTTCTCAGGCTGCTTGTTGATCGAGCCTTTCAGGCCAACCACCAGCTGGTAGACGATGTAGATGAACGGAATCATCGACAGCACCCAGAAGGTGAAACGTGTGCCGGCCTCTTCTGCGACCTCACCCGGGTAACCGAGGATGATCATCAGCGCAGCGGCACCACCCAGCCAGACACTCTTCGAGACGGTTTCATCACGCGAAAGACGCATGACGAGGATCAGCTCGATGAGCAGCAGCGGGACGGTCAGCAGCCAGTCCACGTAACGATAGGCCTGGTTGAACGGAGAGCCCGTTACTTCCAGTGAGCTGCCTGTTACCGCAAAGGCGGCGTCCCAGGACAGCATGATCTGCAGATAGTGATAGGCGGCGATTGCCGTCACCAGACCGGAAATCGTCACGGCCATGCGGTACGCGGGTGCCACATGACTGCGAGAAAACCAGAGGAACAGCGTCGCTGCGGCCATGACCGCGAGCCCAAACGAGAAGGCATTGGCAATAAATTCATATTGCCCGAGACTCAGTGAAGCCAGATCCATCCTTCATCCTCCTTTACATTGAAACTAAAACAAACAACCCGAAACCTGACGAAACTCTACGCTCCATAATAGTGCAGGTCAAAGTATGAATCGCACCCTTTTGTTTCATTCGCATGACGGATTGACGGGGTGATTCCGGGAGTTGAAAGATCTCTTTGGCAAATGCGGCGTCTGTCGTTATACTTGTGAACTTGGTTGTAGGCGCGTAGCTCAGCTGGTTAGAGCACCACCTTGACATGGTG
>CAJXNJ010000004.1 GCA_913057145.1 uncultured Ectothiorhodospiraceae bacterium | reverse complement strand
ACCGAAGACACGGCCATCACCATCAATTCGGGTGGCAGCGTCTCCACCTCCGGCACAGACGTTGCGAACGACTTTGCCATCGAGGCCATTTCGAGCGGCGCAATCATCCTGAACAACTTCGGCACGGTGACGGGCCGGGTGAACCTGTCGAACTCGAACACCTTCACGAACTCGGGCACCTGGAACGTGGCCGATACGGTCAGTGACTTCAACGCCACGGGCGACAGTACCGTGGTCAACGAAGGGCTGATTATTGCCGCGAAAGACTCCGCGAACGTCGAGACTTCGGCCATCGATAATCTCGACACCTTCCGCAACAGTGGCGGCACGATCCGACTTGCAGACGGCGGCGCGGGCGATGTGTTCCGCCTGGGTGGCGCCTCAGGGGGTCAGTCGTTTGAGGCCAACGGCGGCAGCATCGAGCTGGATATCGAGCTGGGGGATGGTTCGGCAACTACCGACAAGGTAGAGATCGGCGGCGACCTTACGTTAGTGGGTACACCGACGCAGCTGGTCATCGACACCGTGAGTACGGCGACCAACGGTAATTCGGTTAATGAGATTGAAGTGGTCAAAGTGGATGGCACGACAGCGCCTGGCGCGCTGACACTGGGCAGCGCGGTTGAATCCGGGGCCTTTGCCTATCAGCTCTCCCTTGGTCAGTGCGATGATGGCTCAACAGCCAACTGGTATCTTTGCTTAACCGATCAACCGGGCCCGGCCTCGGCCGTCTTCGAGACCATGCCCTCGGCCGTGCTGGATACCTTTGTGCGGACTGAGTCACTCCAGCAGCGCCGCGGGGCACGGCTGACGCTCGCCGATGCCAATGACGGCACGGCCAGCGCCCAGAGCGAGCACGCCCGCATCTGGCTTCGCACCATGCGCGATGAAATGGATGTCACGCCCGATCGCTCAACAGCCGGTGCTGACTGGGATCGCGAGACCTGGGGCGTTGAGGCCGGTGTGGATACGGTGCTACAGGATGCAGCCAGCGGCGCGCTGGTGGGCAGCCTTAGCCTGCGCTATGCCAACACCCGCACCGAGGTGAACAATCCGATTGGAAGCGGCCGGGTCTATGTTGATGGCTATGGACTGGGTGGAGCGCTCAGCTGGTTTGGTGACAGCGGGCTCTACACTGATCTGACCGCCGGTATTGACTGGGCCGATGTCAGCGCCCGCTCAGAGGCCGCCGGCAAACTGCTCGGCGGCTATACCGAGGTGGTCTACACGGCGGGCTTTGAGGTCGGCCAGCGCTTTGAGCTCTCCAACGGCGCTGCACTCGTGCCACAGGCACAGCTCTCCTGGGGTCGCTGGAATGAAAATGGCATCGAGGACAGCCTGGGTAACCGCGTTGAGCTGAATGACCCGGATAGCCTCATCGGCCGCATCGGGCTATCGGTTGAGCAGACTGTTACCGATACGCCTTATGGATCGGGCAAGGTCTATGGCTTTGGCAACCTGCTGCATGACCTCGGTGGTGAGCGCGAGGTCATCTACGACGGCGTTGCGCTCACACAAAGCGGCTATGGTGACTGGGCAGAAGTCGGTGCCGGGTTTGCCCTCAGCGGCAGTGAGACACGGCACTTCTACGGCCAGCTCTCACACCGTAGCGCCATCGGCGATGTCGAGGGTGATGGCTATGCCTTTAGCGTTGGCGTAAGAGCTCAATGGTAGAGAAAAAGACAGAGGGTACAGAGGAGCAGTCCGAGCAACATCAGGGCCAGGCTCAGGTCTCCTACAGCATGTCACCGGGGTTGGTGCCGCGCATGGCGCGCGGCAACTTCTCGATTGCCTTTTCCTCGTATCAATCGGGGCTTTTGTACATGCTCGGCGTCCTGCCCGACGGCGGGGCGCATCTGCATCAGTCCGCCCAGCCAAAGCCGATGGGGTTAAGCTACAACCCCAACGGCCAGTTCACCATGACTGGCGCCTATCATGTGATGCGCTTTGAGAATGTCCTCGCCCCGCATGAGCGGGCCAACAACCAGTTCGATGCCTGTTTTGTGCCGCGGCGAGTGCACTTTACCGGCGCGCTGCATGCCCACGATATTGGCCTTGATGCCGAGGGCGAGCCGGTGTTTGTGAACACCGCATTCAACTGCATTGCCAACACCGACCCGCGCCACAGCTTCAAGCCGATCTGGCGCCCACCGTTTATCAGCGCATTGGTCAATGAAGATCGCTGCCATCTCAACGGGCTTGCCATGGATGGCGATGAGCCCGCCTATGCCACTGCCGTCAGCCGCTCGGACACCATCGATGGCTGGCGCGACCGCCGCGCCGACGGTGGGGTGGTCATCGACATCCGCCGTGATGAGATCGTCTGCGAGGGGCTGTCCATGCCGCATTCACCGCGGCTGCATAATGGCGAGCTCTGGCTGCTCAATTCCGGTACCGGCGAGCTCGGCGTTGTTAGTGGCCTTGGCAAGGGCAAAGGCCGTGGCAAGCGCAAGGCACGGTTTGAGCCGCGGGCGTTCTGCCCGGGGTTTTTGCGCGGGCTCTCTTTCCACAACGGGTTTGCCTTTGTCGGACTGTCGAAACCGCGCTACGAGCGCTTTGAGGGCCTGGAGCTTGATCAGCGCCTTAAGGATGCTGACAGCGACCCCTGGTGCGGTGTGCAGATTATTGACCTGAGTAACGGCAGCTGTGTGGACTGGTTCCGCATCGACGGGCGCATCGGCGAGCTCTACGACGTCGAAGTAATTCCGGGCAGCCTCTGCCCGATGTCACTCAGCCTGACCTCGCCGGAACTCGCCGGCCTGATCACTTACGAGGGCATGACCCAGGCACCGGAGTGATCGATGTTGGCATCAATTTCGTTTATTGTGTTTTTCGGTTATTACGTTTAATGTTTAGGCCGTGAACACAGATATCCGCGGAAACAGCAATGCAAGAACCTAGTGGCAATCAACATATTCCGGATCATGAGGCTGCCGCACTTGCCCGTGCCAGCGCTACTGAGTTAAGTAAGCTGCTCTCCCGGCAGCCGGAAACTGATAGGGCCAGGGTTCAGCTGGATGGTACGGATCTTATCTTGCCGCGTCAGGCACTGGTGTTGTTGCGGGATTTACTCGCTGAGATGGCGCAGGGGAATGCGGTGACCATCATGCCAACTCATGCCGAGCTTACTACGCAGGAAGCAGCTAACATTCTTAACGTTTCGCGGCCCCATCTCGTCAAGCTGCTGGAACGGGGTGATATTGATTTCTGCCGAGTTGGTACCCATCGTCGCATCCGATATCAGGATCTACTGACCTACAAGGCGGAACGCGACCAATTGAGTCAGAAGGCATTGGATGCACTGACCGAGCAAGCACAGGACCTGGGTATGGGGTACTGATGTGCGCTTTGGCGTGATCTTCGATGCATGTGTTCTTTATCCAGCTCCCTTGCGCGACTTTCTCATACGGCTTGCCACCGCCGGTCTATTTATGGCGAAGTGGACCGATCAGATTCATGATGAGTGGACAAGTAATCTGCTTGCCCAACGTCCAGACCTTACGGAAGCAGTGGCGCGTACGCGTTCATTGATGAATCAGGCAGTTCCCGACTGTTTGGTCGAAGACTACGAGCCTCTCATTGAAGGGTTGTCTCTGCCTGACCCGGATGATCGTCACGTTTTGGCTGCTGCAATTCGCGCAGGGGCTCAATGTATCGTGACACTTAATCTAAAAGACTTTCCGGCTTCGTCCCTCTCAAGGTATGGAATTGATGCAGTTCACCCTGATGCGTTCGTGGAGCAGCAATTCGATCTTCACGAAGGGGTAGTTGTTGCCGTAGCTAAACGCCACCGCGCTGCGTTACTCAACCCTCCGAAATCCGTTGACGAATACCTCGCCACACTTGCCGCTCAGGGGCTCATCGTTACAGCCGATAGGTTAAGTAGTTTCGCAGACGTCCTTTAACGCATAAAAAACCCGAAGCGATGCGCTGATCGCTCCGGGTCTGCTGATGGCTTTGAATCGCCGGATCAGTTACTGGCGAATGCCTTCGACTTCGAGCGTCAGATAGACGGTCTCAGCGGCGGGTCCCAGGTTGTAGTCAATGCCAAAGTCCTTGAGTTGGAATTCGGTTTCGCCGCTGAAACCAACCCGATAGCCACCCCAGGGGTCTTCGCCGGCACCGATTTTCTCGACGTCAATGGTCACAGGCCGGGTCACACCTTTTAGCGTCAGCTCGCCCTCCAGCGTGGCCGTATCATCACCGGTCGGGTTAAAGCTGGTGCTGACAAAGCGCGCATCCGGGTATTCATTGGTATCCAGAAAATCGGCACTGCGCAGATGCTTGTCGCGCTCGGCATGGGCCGAATCAATACTCGCGACATCGATTTCCACCACAACCTCGGAGTCTTCCGGGTTGGCCTCGTCGTAGCTGAAACTGCCGGTGAAATCATTAAACCGGCCCTTGGTCCAGCTGAAGCCCAGGTGGCTGATGCGGAAGTTGATCGAGGCATGCGCGCCTTCGGTGTCAATCACATAATCGGCGGCCATGGCCGGGGCGGTGGCAACGCCTGCTGCCAGCGCAGCCGATACAAACGTCGGACGTAGCAATTTGGAAATCATGATGAAGGCTCCTTGGTCGGTTGAATCATGCGTTTAAGGGTTGAGTCACGATCGATGAAATGATGTTTCAGTGCGCCCAGCGCGTGCAGGCCCACCAGTGTGACCAGGGCGGTGGCCAGCCAGAAATGCCAGACGCCGGCCACATCCTCCTGATTGCGCACCAGATCGGTAATCAGCGCCGGCACTTCAAACCATCCGAACACGCTGACGGGCCGGCCATCGGCAGTTGAAATCAGATATCCGGTCACTGGCACGATTAAAAGCAGCGCATAGAGTAATCCGTGGACCGTATGCGCAAGCCGCCGCTCCCAGGGCTTGTGTTCGGGCAGGTCACGCGGGCGGCGGTTGGCCAGGCGCCAGAGCAGTCGCAACAGAACACCGATCACGAGCAGTATCCCCAGGCTTTTATGCCAGTGCGGGACGATGCGATACGCCGGGTCGTAGTAGGTCAGCGAGACGATGTAAAGGCCCAGTGGATAGAGCACGAGGATGGCGGCCACGGTCAACCAGTGCGCGGCAATGGCAATGAGGCCATATCCGGACTTCGAGTTGCGCCAACGCCAGGCTGTCATCTGCGCTCCTGTTGCATGAATGCTGCTCTCAATGCTGACAGACGATGACACGCTGCGTTTAATGCGTCTAATGAATCATTCATAGCTTTGGGATGCATCTGGATATCGACTCGCATCCGGATGATTTTTTCCTGTGTCTTGCCCGAGACCCGGCACTGGTCACCCGGCCACTGCCGGATGCGCTGCAGACCGAGCCCATGCCCATGTATCTTTACTGGCATCAGCGACATCATCAGGATCCGATGCAGCGGTGGCTGCGATCCCGGGTACTGGAGGCGGTTAGATCGATGTAAACCCTCCGGGGCTCTTTTGGGTCTGACCCCTTGAGTCCAAAGGCGGAGGATCAATGCAGAGAAACGCACAATCTGCGCGGGCAACTCCATGGCATGCGCTGGAGTGGGAAGAGGCGCTGGAGCATTTACGAACCGGTCGTGGCGGATTGGATGAACAACAGGCTGTAGAGCGGCTCCAGCGCTACGGCCCTAACCAGCAAAGGCCGGCCACCAAGCGCTCTTTGCTCGCCCGTCTGCTCAGCCAGTTTCGCAATCTGTTGATTTACCTGCTCCTTGTCGCCGCACTCGTTACAGCCATTCTGGGGCACTGGATCGACACCGCGGTCATCGTGGCTGTGGTGATGGTCAATGCAGTGATTGGCTTTCTGCAGGAAGGCAAGGCCGAGCGGGCGATGGAGGCAATTCGCGGTCTACTATCGCCCAACGCAACCGTGCGCCGTGAGAATCGCCGGCAGACCATTGCCGCCGAGGAGCTGGTGCCCGGCGATATTCTTGTCCTTGAGGCGGGCGATAAAGTCACGGCCGATGTGCGACTGGTGGATGTCCGTGGTCTGGCCGTCGATGAATCGGCGCTGACGGGAGAGTCGGTTCCCGTCAGCAAGCAACTCGATCCGGTCCCTGAATCCTGCAGTCTGGGCGACAGACGCTCGATGGCTTTCACCGGCACGCTGGTCACCCGTGGAGAAGGGCTGGGTGTGGTCGTTGCAACGGCCGAAGACACCGAGCTCGGGCAGGTCACTGAAATGCTCTCCAGTGTGGAAATGGTGACCACCCCGCTATTACGGCGTCTTGATCAGCTCGGACGTCGCCTCGCCGGCGTGATTATTGGGGCTGCCGTGATGACGGCAGTCGCGGGCATTGCCCTGCATGATTTCTCCTGGGTGGAGATGTTTATGGCCGCGGTGGGGCTCGCCGTTGCGGCCATTCCCGAGGGCCTGCCGGCGATTGTCACCATCACGCTCGCTTTGGGCGTCCAGCGACTCGCCGCGCGGAATGCCATCGTCCGTCGCTTGCCGGCGGTCGAGACGCTCGGTGCCGTGACCGTCATTTGTTCTGATAAAACCGGGACACTCACGCGCAATGAGATGACCGTGCGTGAGCTGCTTTTGTCTGACGGTGTTCATCGGCTCGACGACGGCGTCACTCAGCGCGCCGGGCTTCTGTCTTACCGGCGGCTTGCCGAGGCGGTTGCGCTTTGCAGTGACGCGGCGGTCTACCGCAATGCCGATGGCAGCGTGCAGGTCAGTGGTGACCCGATGGAGGTCGCGCTGGTCAACTTCGCGGCAGACCAGGGGATTGATGTTGAGGCGCTGCGGGCTGATCAGCCGCGTATTGACGGAATTCCTTTTGACTCGGCTTATCGCTATATGGCCAGCGTCAATCGCGATGCGCATGGTCATCTCCTGCTGGTTAAAGGGGCCCCTGAGGCGGTCGTCCCGAGATGTGCTTACGCCCGGGTCGCTGATGGGATTGAGGCAATCGATGAGCAGGCATGGCATGCCCAGGCGGAGGCTATGGCGGCTCGTGGACTGCGTCTGCTGGCGGTCGCCGAGCGACGACTTGATACCGACCCGAGTGCCATTCATGCCGGGGAAGGCCTCTCGGAGCTGATTCTGCTGGGGTTGGTAGCCATCATTGACCCGCCGCGCGATGAAGCGATCGCCGCGATCAGGGTCTGCCAGCAGGCGGGAATTACCGTGAAGATGATCACCGGTGATCACGCAGTAACGGCTGCCGCCATTGGGCGACAGCTTGGTCTGGGCGAAGGCCAGCGGGGTATCACAGGCAGCGATCTTGATGCCATGAGCGAGTCGGAATTCGCGCGGGCGGCAACGGAGCATGCGGTATTTGCCCGCGTCTCACCAGAACATAAGTTGCGGCTGGTGAAAGCGCTGCAGGCCGGGCAGGCGGTGGTTGCGATGACCGGTGATGGAGTGAATGACGCGCCGGCGCTGAAACGCGCCGATGTCGGGGTTGCGATGGGCAAGGGTGGTACGGATGCAGCACGCGAGGCCTCTGAAGTGGTGCTCGCTGATGATAATTTCGCGACCATCGAGGCGGCCGTTCATGAGGGCCGGGTTATTTATGACAATATCGTCAAGTCCATCCTCTTTATCCTCCCGACCAATGCCGCACAGGCTCTACTGCTGATCAGCGCGGTTGCCGCGGGCCTGATGCTGCCCGTGACACCGGCACAGATTCTCTGGGTCAACATGATCACGGCGGTAACGCTGGCACTGGCTTTGGCTTTTGAGCCGCCCGAGGATGCTGTAATGCAGCGCCCGCCACGGGCAACCAATGCATCGCTCATCCCCTCAGGCCTCGGGCTGCGGTTGCTGCTGATTGCCGGCGTCATGCTCGTCGGTACTCTGGGGCTTTTCCTGCGGGAACTCTCACTTGGACGAGAAATCGCCGAGGCACGGACGCTGGCGGTGAATACGCTGGTGCTATTTGAAGTCTGGTTTCTTTTCTCAGCGCGTCGTCTGCACGCCAGTTCCCTGAATCTCTCCGGGCTGCTGGGCAACCGCTATGTCCTGCTGGCAGCCGGCAGTATCGTCATCGCTCAGCTGCTTTTTACCTACTGGCCACCGATGCATCTGCTGTTTGATACCCGGCCGCTCGGGCTTGTGGAATGGGGCATGATGCTTGCGGTGAGTCTGCCGATTATTCTCGTTGCCGAGGGTCACAAATACTGGCAGCGCAGGGGCCGGAGCTGAGTTTATCGGTGTTTGCTTTTTCCCGATTCCTCATCCCGGTATACTGCAATATTTAGAGTCAGTCGCGCGAAAGTGGCGGAACTGGTAGACGCGCTGGGTTTAGGTCCCAGTGGGGTTGTCCCCCGTGCGAGTTCGAGTCTCGCCTTTCGCACCAATCAACCAGAGGTGGGTAATGCAAGTATCGGTGGAATCGGGCGAGGGCCTGAAGCGTAAGTTAAAGGTCCAGGTCCCTTCCGAGCGGGTGGACGAGCAGGTCGAGAAAAAGCTGCGCGAGATGCGCGGCCAGGTGCGACTGCAGGGTTTTCGTCCGGGCAAAGTACCCATGAAGGTGGTGCAGAAGCGCTACGGACAGCAGGTGCGCGTTGAGGTGCTCGACGAGGTGGTACGCCAGACCTATGCCGAGGCCCTGCAGCAGGAATCGCTGCGTCCGGCGGGTACGCCGGAAATCCAGCCGGTCAACATGGAAGCCGGTCAGGACCTCGAGTACGAGGCCGACTTTGAGGTGATCCCTGAGGTTGAGGTCAAGGGTGTCGAGGCGATCGCCATCACCCGTCCCGCCGTTGATATCACCGATGCCGATGTAGACCGCATCCTTGAGCGCCTGCGCAAGCAGCATGCCGAGTTCACAGCGGTCAAACGGGCGGCCAAAGAAGGCGATCGGGTGACGATCGACTTTGACGGCAAGATCGAGGGCAAGGATTTTGCCGGCAACAGTGGCCAGGATGTGCCCGTGCCACTCGGCGAAGGCCAGATGCCTGAGGAATTCGAGCAGGCACTCATCGGCATGAAAGCCGGTGATGAGAAAACGGTCACCTATACCTTCCCCGAAGGTTTCCCGGACGAGGAGATCGCCGGGAAAACGGCTGAGTTCGCGGTCTCGATGAAAGCCGTGGAGTCGCCCAAGCTGCCCAAGGCAGATGATGCTTTTGCCGAGAAACTTTCCATCGATGGTGGCATCGAAGGGCTGCGTAGCAAGATTACCGAAAGCCTCGAGCGCGAGCGCGAGCAGGCCGTGCGCGGGCGGGTCAAGAATCAGGTGATGGATGCGCTGGTTGAGGCGAACGAGGTGGAATTGCCGCAGACGCTGATCGACAGTGAGATTGAGCAGCTGCGCCAGCAGACCCGTGAGCAGATGCAGCGCAGTGGTACCGATCCGGACCCGGAGCTGCCGGCCGATCAGTTCGAAAATGAGGCGCGCCGCCGAGTCAAACTCGGTTTGATCGTCAATGAGCTCGTCCGTGCCAATGAAATTCAGCTCGACCCGGAGCGCATGCAGCAGGCGCTGCAGCGTGTCGCCTCGGGCTATGAGCAGCCGGAACAGGTCATGCAGTACTACGTGCAGAACCAGGAGCTCATGCAGAGCCTGCAGCTCCAGGTGATGGAGGATCAGGTGGTGGACTGGATCGCGGAGCGCGCCAAGGTGACGGATAAGCCGATGAGCCTTGATGCGCTGACCAGCGGTGTTGAAGAAGCGGACAGCAGCGAGACCAAGCCGAAGGCCAAGCCTCGGGCCAAGGCCGCGAGCAAGACCACGGCGAAGTCCACGACGAAGACAGCCGCCAAGACGACGGCCAAGAAGTCGACGGCCAAGTCCACCACCAAGACAGCGGCCAAGAGCAAAACCACCACAAAATCCAAAGCCAAATCCGACGAGGAGTAAACCGGCTTATGAGTGAAGAGCGTCACGATTCATCGCCCATGGCAACAGGGCTGGTGCCGATGGTGGTCGAGCAGACCGCTCGCGGTGAACGGGCCTTTGATATCTACTCACGGCTGCTCAAGGAGCGGGTTATCTTTCTGGTGGGCCCGGTTGAGGATCACCAGGCCAACCTGCTGGTGGCGCAGCTGCTGTTTCTGGAGTCGGAGAATCCGGATAAGGACATTCATTTCTATATCAACAGCCCCGGTGGTGTGGTTACCGCGGGTCTTGCCATCTACGACACCATGCAGTTCATCAAGCCGGACGTGAGCACGGTCTGTATTGGTCAGGCGGCGAGCATGGGCTCACTCCTGCTTGCAGCGGGTGCCGCGGGTAAACGCTTCGCGCTGCCCAACTCGCGGGTGATGATTCATCAGCCCTTGGGTGGGTTCCAGGGCCAGGCCAGCGATATTGATATTCATGCCCGCGAGATTCTGAGCATGCGTGAGCGTCTCAACCAGATCCTCGCGCATCATACCGGGCAGAAGCTCGAGACCATCGCTGAGGACACCGAGCGCGATAACTTCATGTCGCCTGAGAAGGCCCGTGACTACGGCCTCGTTGACCAGGTGCTTGCCGACCGCAGCAGCCTGCCACTCGAATAGCAATTGTTGCGTGATTCTGAAAAAGCGGGCATGGTCGAGGCTATGCAATTCCGCGACGGCGCAGAGGTAGCTCATGACTGACAAAGACAACGGCGGTCACGGCGAGAAGAGTGACGGCAAGCTGCTCTATTGCTCATTCTGCGGCAAGAGTCAGCACGAGGTCCGGAAGCTGATCGCCGGGCCTTCGGTATTCGTCTGCGACGAGTGCGTCGAGCTTTGCAACGACATCATTCGTGAGGAGATGGAAGACAGGGCCGGAGAAGGCAACGGCAGTCTGCCCAAACCCCACGAGATCAAGACAGCGCTGGATGAGCATGTGATCGGCCAGGAGCACGCCAAAAAAGTGCTGGCGGTTGCGGTCTACAATCACTACAAGCGCATGAACGCGCCCAAGGGCAAAGAGGATGTTGAGCTGACCAAGAGCAACATCCTGCTGATTGGCCCGACGGGTTCGGGTAAGACGCTGCTTGCCGAGACGCTGGCACGACTGCTGGATGTGCCGTTCACCATCGCCGATGCCACTACGCTGACCGAGGCGGGTTACGTCGGTGAGGATGTTGAGAACATCATCCAGAAGCTCCTGCAGCGTTGTGATTACGATGTCGACAAAGCGCAACAGGGCATTGTCTATATCGATGAGATCGATAAGGTCTCGCGCAAGGCCGAGAACCCGTCCATCACCCGTGATGTCTCGGGTGAGGGTGTGCAGCAGGCGCTGCTCAAGCTCATCGAGGGGACGACGGCTTCGGTGCCGCCGCAGGGAGGGCGGAAGCATCCACAGCAGGAATTCCTGCAGGTGGACACTGCGAACATCCTGTTTATTTGTGGTGGGGCTTTCGCCGGGCTTGAGAAGGTCATCCAGCAGCGCTCCGAGAAAGGCGGCATCGGCTTTTCAGCGGAGATCAAGGGTGAATCCCAGCAGAAAGCCGTGGGCGAGACGCTGCGGGATGTCGAGACCGAGGATCTGGTCCGCTACGGGCTGATTCCCGAGTTCGTCGGCCGGCTGCCGGTGGTGGCAACGTTGGATGAGCTCGATGAAGACGCATTGGTGCAGATCCTGCGCGAGCCCAAGAATGCCCTTGTCAAACAGTTCCAGCGGCTCTTCGAGATGGAGGGCACGGAGCTTGAGTTCCGCGATGAGGCGCTCTATGAGGTCGCGCGCAAGGCCATTGCCAGGAACACTGGCGCACGCGGCCTGCGTACGCTGGTCGAGCAGGTGCTCCTTGACACCATGTACGACCTGCCCACGCTGGATAATGTCAGCAAGGTCGTTGTCGATGATGCGGTTATCCGGGGCGAGAACGCACCCTATCTTATCTACGATGGCTCAGAGCAGCCGGCTGCTGCCTCTGACTGAGTCATCTTCGGCCAACCGGGTCGCAAGAGGAAATCTATGACTGAGGTGATTATCTCCGAGGGCGGGCAGCCGACTCCCGTGCTGCCGCTCCGGGATGTGGTTGTCTATCCGCATATGGTCATTCCGCTCTTTGTCGGGCGGGATAAATCAATCCAGGCGCTAGAGGCCGCCATGGCCGAGGGCAAGCGGATTCTGCTGGTGGCTCAGCACAGCGCTGAAGTGGACGAGCCCTCAGCCGACAACCTCTATGAGGTCGGTACCCTGGCCAACATCCTGCAGATGCTCAAGCTCCCGGATGGGACGGTCAAGGTGCTGGTCGAGGGCGCCGAGCGGGCCGGTGTTGAGGGCCTGGATGCCGACGGAGATTACTTCTCGGCGACACCGATTGCCATGCCGGAAGTCCAGGGCGGTGATCCGCAGGAAATCGAGGTGATGTCGCGCTCGCTGCTCTCGCTTTTCGAGCAGTACGTCAAGCTCAACAAGAAGGTGCCGCCGGAGATTCTCTCTTCTCTGCAGGGGATCGAGGAACCCGGCCGTCTCGCCGATACCGTGGCGGCGCATATGAGCCTGAAAATCGAGGAAAAGCAGGCTGTCCTTGAGATTGCAGACGCCGGCGTGCGGCTTGAGCACATGATGGGCCTGATCGAGGCTGAGCTCGATATTCTGCAGGTCGAAAAGCGCATTCGTGGCCGCGTGAAGCAGCAAATGGAGAAGTCTCAGCGCGAGTACTATCTCAATGAGCAGATGAAGGCCATCCAGAAAGAGCTCGGCGAGCTTGAGGATGTCCCCAACGAAATAGAGGATCTCGAGCAGAAGATCGAGGCCTCGGGGATGTCGAAGGAGGCCCGGGAGAAGGCGGATCAGGAGCTCGGCAAGCTGCGGATGATGTCACCGATGTCCGCTGAAGCCACGGTGGTTCGTAACTACCTGGAGTGGCTGCTGGCGCTGCCCTGGAAAAAGCGCACCCGGGTTCGACATGATCTCGCCCGTGCCGAAGCGGTGCTGGATGCGGACCACTACGGTCTGGAAAAGGTCAAGGAACGTATTCTGGAGTACCTGGCGGTCCAGCAGCGGGTTCGCAAGCTAAAAGGCCCGATCCTCTGCCTCGTCGGCCCGCCGGGTGTGGGTAAAACCTCGCTGGGTGAGTCGATCGCCAAATCCATTAACCGCAAATTCGTGCGCATGTCGCTCGGCGGTGTGCGTGATGAGGCGGAGATCCGGGGGCATCGGCGTACGTATATCGGATCGCTGCCGGGCAAGATCGTGCAGAAACTCTCCAAGGCAGGAACGCGCAACCCACTGTTTCTGCTCGATGAAATCGACAAAATGGCGATGGACTTCCGAGGCGATCCGGCCTCCGCGCTGCTCGAAGTCCTCGACCCGGAGCAGAACTCAAGCTTCAACGACCATTATCTGGAGGTGGATTTCGACCTCTCGGACATCATGTTCGTCTGCACGGCCAATACCATGAATATTCCGGGGCCGCTGCTTGATCGCATGGAGGTCATCCGTCTGTCCGGCTACACGGAAGAAGAAAAGGTCAATATTGCGCGCAATTATCTGCTGCCCAAGCAGATCAAGGCCAATGGCCTCAAGCCCGATGAGCTTGAAGTCAGTGATAACGCCCTGCGCGACATTGTGCGGTATTACACCCGGGAAGCCGGGGTGCGCAGTCTTGAGCGTGAGGTGGCAAAAATCGCGCGCCGGGTGGTCAAGGATGTGCTGCTCAAACCGCGGAAATCCGCCGTGCAAGTCAGCCCCCGCAACCTCGATAAATACCTGGGCGTGCGCCGACACCGCTACGGCATCGCCGAGGCGGATGATCAGGTCGGCCGGGTAACCGGTCTGGCCTGGACAGAGGTGGGTGGTGAGCTGCTTACCATTGAAAGTGCGGTTGTCCCGGGCAAGGGGCGGCTTCAGAACACCGGTCAGCTCGGTGACGTGATGAAAGAATCCATTCATGCAGCGCTTACCGTTGTGCGCAGTCGGGCACGGGCACTCGGTATCGACCCGGACTTTCATCAGGCAAGCGATATTCATATTCACGTCCCGGAGGGTGCCATCCCGAAAGACGGACCGAGTGCCGGTATCGGGATGTGCACAGCGTTGGTCTCAACACTTACCGGGATTCCGGTAGCCGCCAATGTGGCCATGACCGGGGAGATTACGCTGCGCGGTGAAGTGCTGCCGATTGGCGGTTTGAAAGAAAAGCTTTTGGCGGCACTCCGTGGAGGAATACGTATCGTATTGATTCCACAGGAAAATGAAAAAGATCTGGCGGAGATCAGTCGCGATATTAAAGGCAAATTGGATATTCGCCCGGTGCAATGGATTGATGAAGTGCTCGATGTGGCACTGACCGCCAAGCCGGTCGCGTTAGCGGAAACGGATGAGGGCGTGGAAGTCAAAGATAAAAAGAATGCCGGGAAAGCCGCCACTGTTCGACCGCATTAGTCAGCACTCGTAAGTTTTGGTCATTTGACACAGCGGATAACCGATTGCTATACCACTGCGGTGTGCGCGTCTCGCGTTTTCAATCGAAATGCCGGGCACCGGTAAAAAAACGATTGTCGATACGCTTCTCAGGCGATAGCATGCCGTTAATTCGTCGGGAACGACGATGTCTCGAGAGAAACTTTTCAAGGGGATCGATTGATGAATAAGTCTGAACTGATTGATGCCGTCGCCAACGCCGCCGGCCTGTCGAAAGCTGATGCCACCAAAGCAGTCGATGCGTTCGCATCCACTGTCACCGGGGCTCTGAAAAAAGGTGATCAGGTCACGCTGGTTGGTTTTGGAACCTTCACCGTACGTGAGCGTGCCGCCCGCACCGGCCGCAACCCGCGCACGGGTGCCTCGATCAATATTCCGGCATCGAAAGTTCCGGGCTTCAAGGCTGGCAAGGCCCTGAAGGATGCCGTAAACTAGAACGGCTTTCCGGGGTGGTTAGCTCAGTTGGGAGAGCGTCGCCCTTACAAGGCGAATGTCGGGGGTTCGAGCCCCTCACCACCCACCAAAAAGTAACACGGAGCGGTAGTTCAGCTGGTTAGAATGCCGGCCTGTCACGCCGGAGGTCGCGGGTTCAAGTCCCGTCCGCTCCGCCAGTTAATCCCATCATCAGGAAGGCGCCACCGGCGCCTTTTTGATTTTCGGTGTACACATCAATGCTGCAATCGATTCGTGAGCGCACAGGAATCTTTCTGCCGGTAGCCGTCATCGGGCTTCTGGTTGTCCCGTTTGTCATCTCCAGTCTCTATGGCTACGTTGTCGGTGGCGGTGGACCGCAAACCATTGCCACGGTTGACGGTGTCGAGATAACCCGGTCGCGACTGGACCAGGCCTATCGAGAACGGCAGTCCGAGCTGCGGCAGTTACTCGGCGAGCAGTTTGACCCATCGTTGTTTGACACCGACCAACTTCGCCGCGAGACCGCTCAGCAGCTCATTGACCGCGCCGTGCTGCTGAATTACGCCCGCGCTCAGGGGTTGCAGGCAACTGACGCTGACGTGGCGATTGCGATCCGCGGTCAGTCGATATTTCAGGTCGATGGCAGCTTTTCAGCCGAGCGTTATCGGCGGATTCTCGAGCAGAACCGCCTTACGCCTGAGCGCTACGAATCGCAGCTGCGCGAGGACCTCACGATTGATCTGTTGCAAAGATCAATCGGCCAGACCGCTTATACCAGCGATCGTGAACTCGATCGTATTCTTGCGCTACAGCGCCAGAGGCGGGAGCTGGCCTGGGCGGTGCTGCCGGCCGAGGCCTACCGCGATGCGGTGAGCATCGAGGAGAGTGATCTTCGTGCCTGGTATGAGCGGAATGCCGAGCGCTATCGGCAGCCGCAGCAGGTGCAGCTGCGCTATCTGCATCTGGATCTGGACGCGATTGCCGCGGATATCGACATCCCGCGCGCCGATATCGAAGCACGTTATGCCGAGCGTGAGGCTGAAGCCAACGCCGATTCGCTGCGCGAAATTCGTCATATCCTCATTGCGGTGGATGAGTCCGCCGACACAGCGGCGGTAGAAGCGGCGCGTGAGCGGGCACAAAGTGCTCGACAGCGCATCATCGAGGGTGAAGGCTTTGCAGAAGTTGCCGCCGAGGTCTCCGATGACACCGGATCCGGCGCCCAGGGTGGCGAGCTCGGGTTGCTGCAGCGAGCCGATGTCGTCCCGGCATTTGCCGATGCCGCCTGGTCATTGCCCGTCGGGGAGCTCAGCGAGCCTGTCCGCACGCCCTTTGGCTGGCATGTCATTGAGGTGCAGTCGGTGCAGTCCGAATCACTGGCACCCCTCTCGGAGATCGCGGATCAGATCCGTGATGAGATTGCCCGTGAGCGGGCGGAGCGCGTGTTATTCGAGCGTGGAAACGAGGTTGATTCGCTGGCATTCGAAAACCCGATGACGCTTGAGCCGGCGGCCCGTGCGGTCTCTCTCCCCGTACAGAGGAGTGACTGGTTGACGCCCGCTGGCACCGGGCAAGGCGATGATCCGGTGCTGGACGATCCGGCCGTTCTGCAGGCTGCATTTGATGAGACGGCGATTGAGCGTCGGGAGAACAGTGATCTCATTGAGCTTGCCGATGGCGGCTATGCAGTCATTCGTGTAAGCGACTATCAGCCGGCACAGATCCAGCCCTTTGACGCGGTTGCCGAGACGGTGCGCGAGGCTTACGTGCAAGAAGAGGCAGCCGCGTTGGCAAGAGCAGACGCTGAGTCGATCGTGACTGCGGTGAATGCCGGGGGGCAATTGCAGTCAGCGGCGGGTGAATATGCCGCCGCGCAATTCAACCCGGGCCGATGGAGTGAGCGTAACGAGCGTGAGCTCCCTGCCGGTGTTCGCGAGGCGGGCTTCCGGCTTCCGGCACAGTCCGATGAGCCGGTGGCGGATCTTGCACGGGTGCCGCAAGGCTGGGCGGTGGTGACGGTGTTGGCGGTTGAAAATGGCGACCCCGATGCGGTCGAGGCCGAGGCGAGAGAGCAGCTGCGCGCCTCAATGAACAATCTGGATGGTCAGGCCGCGGTGCAGGCGCTGCTCACGCAATTGCGTGAACAGGCCAACATTCGCGTTTTCGAAGACAATATCTAGCCGCGCAAGAGCGCGGCTGGATCAGGATGCATCCAGCGCGCTGCCGGACAGGGCGATGGCGTGGAATCCGGCATCCACATGCACCACTTCGCCGGTTATGCCCGATGCCAGATCGGAGCACAGAAAGGCGCTGGTGTTGCCCACTTCATCGATACCGACATTTCGGCGCAGCGGTGCCGAGGCGGCATTGAGATCGAGCATTTTTCGAAAATCGCCGATGCCCGAGGCTGCCAGTGTCCGAATAGGGCCTGCCGAGACGGCATTGACGCGGATGCCTTCCGGTCCGAGATCATTCGCCATATAGCGCACGGATGCCTCCAGGCTTGCCTTCGCCGGACCCATCACGTTGTAGTTGGGTAGTGCGCGCTCGCCGCCCAGATACGACAGGGTAAGCAGGCTGCCATTGCGACCCTGCATCAGTGGTCGTGCACCACGTGCCAGGGCAACAAAGCTATAGGCGCTGATGTCATGGGCCATGGCATAGCCACCGCGCGTGGTATTCTCCACAAACGAGCCCTCAAGCTCCTCGCGGGGGGCGAAACCGACGGCATGGACGACAATGTCCAAGTGGCCCCAGGTCTGTTTCAGCTGCTCGAAGACTGCATCAATCTGGGCGTCATCGGTGACATCGAGCGGCATGACAGGGCCGCCGCCGCAGGCCTCGGCGCATTGCTCAACGCGGCCTTTGAGTTTGTCGGTCTGATAGGTAAGCGCAATTTCAGCGCCCTCGCGGTGCATGGCCTCGGCAATGCCCCAGGCAATGGACCGGTTACTGGCGACACCAACAATCAGTGCCTTGCGATTGGAGAGAAAACCCATGGGTACCCCTTTGCCCCTTGAATGAATCCCGAGTACGTTACTCAAAAGCGTTGCGATGGCCAAGCGGCAGATGACTCACGGAGTTTTTGAAAGGAGAGTGGAACAATGATCCGGCTGGCAGTTCGTTGCCTTGTGACAATGCCGTTTTTGTTCGTATTGGCTGCGGTGAGCGCGACGGCCCTGGCGGCAGAGGAACATGCGCTGACCCTTCATGGCGAGCCGAAATACGGCCCGGATTTCTCCCATTTTGATTATGTGAACCCCGAGGCGCCCAAGGGCGGAGAGCTGAAGCTCGCCAACGTGCAGGCCGCAACATTCGACAGTCTCCATCCCTTTATTCTTCGTGGAACGGCGGCTGATGGCATGGGGCTGGTTTACGACACCCTGATGGAGAGTTCGCTTGATGAGGCGTTCACCGAATACGGGCTGGTGGCCCGTTCAGCGGAGGTGGGCGCGGATAATGCGTATGTTCGCTTTCATCTGCGGCCCGAAGCGCGTTTCCATGATGGTGAGCCGGTAACCGCCGAGGATGTGGCCTGGACCTTCCGCATCCTGCGCGAAGAGGGGCATCCGCAATATCGTGCCTATTACCGGGATGTTGAGCGCGTTGAGGTCATCGACCGGCATGAAGTGGTTTTTCATTTCGCCAACCGGGGCAATGCCGAGCTGCCGCTGATCCTCGGGCAGTTGCCGGTTCTGCCCGAGCATTACTGGGCCGAACGCGATTTCTCGGCGACCACGCTGGAACCGCCCCTTGGCAGCGGCCCTTATCGAGTGGTGGAGGTAGAACAGGGCAGGCGCGTGGTTTATGAGCGTGTCGCTGACTACTGGGCTGCCGATCTGCCGCTCAAGCGCGGCCGTCATAATATCGAGCGCATCAGTTATGACTACTACCGCGATGGCACGGTGGCGCTGCAGGCCTTGAAAGCCGGCGAGTATCATCTGCGCCAGGAGAATGTCGCGCGCAACTGGGCAACCGCCTATGACACCCCGGCGGTTGCTGATGGGCTGTTGCGGCTCGAGGAGATTCCGCATGACAGGCCTGCCGGCATGCAGGGCTTTTTCTTCAATACCCGACGCGCCATTTTCGCCGATCCGAAAGTGCGCGAAGCACTGGCCTACGCATTCGATTTTGAATGGACCAACGACAATCTTTTCTACGGCGCTTATAAGCGCACCCGCAGCTATTTTGAAAATTCCGAGCTGGCGGCGACGGGACTGCCATCCGATGCGGAGCTCGCGGTACTGGAGCCGTTCCGTGATCAGTTGCCCGAGCGGGTTTTCACCGAAGCCTATGCACCCCCGAGCACCGAAGGCTCAAGCCTGCGGCGTAATCTGCGTCAAGCCCTGACTCTGCTGCGCGAAGCCGGGTGGGAAGTCAAGGAAGGTGCGCTGACTCATCGCGAATCCGGCCAGACCATGGCCTTTGAGATTCTGCTGGCCAGTCCTTCCTTTGAGCGGGTTGTCCTGCCGATGCAGCGTAATCTCGAGCGACTGGGGATTGCAGTGTCGGTGCGGACGGTGGATCCGACGCAATATCAGAACCGTCTGCAGTCATTTGATTTCGATATGACGGTGTATGTGGCTCCGCAATCGCTCTCGCCGGGCAATGAGCAACGTGACTTCTGGAGCTGCGAGACCGCAGAGATCGAAGGCAGTCGCAATATGGCCGGTGTCTGTGACCCGGTGGTGGATGCGCTTATCGAGCAGATTATTGATGCCCCGAGTCGGGAGGCGCTCATCACTCGAACCCGGGCCCTGGATCGCGTATTGCAATGGGGCTTTTACAGTATCCCCAACTGGTATATCGATCGTTTTCGGGTGGCCTACTGGGATCGCTTCGGCCGGCCGCCCGAGAATCCCCCCTACGGTCTGGCGCTCGATACCTGGTGGGTGGATCCGGTGAAAGCCGCACGCGTTGATAATCGCTGAGGGTCAGTTCTTGTACGCGTACATCGCCCGACGGCTGTTGCTGATGATCCCAACGCTCATCGGCGTGTTGTTGATCAACTTTGCCATTGTGCAGTTCGCCCCGGGCGGCCCGGTCGAGCAGATCATGGCGCAGATGCAGGGCACGGCCGAGCTCTCGACCAGCCGCTTTACCGGTGTGGCAGCAGACGAGGTGGCAAGCGAGAGCCGGGGTGGCCGGGGGCTTGATCCTGCGTTTGTTGCCGAACTCGAGGCGCAGTTCGGCTTTGACCGGCCGGCGCACGAGCGCTTTTTTAAAATGCTGGGCGACTATGCCCGGCTTGATTTTGGTGAGAGTTTCTATCGCGACCAGACAGTCATTGCACTGATTGCCGATAAGCTGCCGGTGTCGATATCGCTGGGTCTCTGGACGCTGCTTTTCACCTACCTCATTTCCATACCGCTTGGCATCCGCAAGGCAGTGCGGGATGGCTCGGCTTTCGATGTCTGGACCTCGGCGGTGGTGATCGTGGGTTATGCCATTCCCGGCTTTCTTTTTGCGATTCTGCTGATCGTGCTGTTTGCCGGTGGCAGTTATCTCGATTGGTTCCCGCTGCGTGGGCTGGTCTCTGATGACTGGGAGACGCTTTCCTGGCCGATGCGCATCATTGATTATCTCTGGCACCTGGTTCTGCCCGTACTCGCCATGGTGATTGGTGGTTTTGCCGGGTTGACGATGCTGACCAAAAACTCGTTTCTCGAAGAGATCAATAAACAATACGTGATCACGGCAAGAGCCAAAGGGGTGAGCGATAAGCGCGTGCTCTATGGCCATGTTTTCCGCAACGCCATGCTCATTGTCATTGCCGGATTCCCGGCGGCGTTTGTCGGTGTGCTTTTTACCGGTGCGCTGCTGATTGAGGTGATTTTCTCGCTGGACGGGCTCGGCCTGCTCGGTTTTCAGTCCGTGGTCAATCGAGATTATCCGGTGGTCTTCGGCAGTCTTTTCATCTTCACGCTCATCGGGCTGGTGCTCAATCTCCTGGGTGATCTGATGTACGTCGTGGTGGATCCACGCATCGATTTTGAAAGCCGCGAGGGTTGAGTCGGATGTTGCGTCTCAACCCGATCAATCAGCGACGCTGGGCACAGTTCAAGGCCAACCGGCGAGGCTGGTGGTCACTGTGGATATTCTTGTTGCTGTTCGGCCTGTCATTAATGGCAGAGTTCATTGCCAATGAACGCCCGCTTCTCGTGCACTACGACGGCGACTGGTACTTTCCGGTCCTGGTGACCTATCCGGAGACCACTTTTGGCGGTGATTTCCCCACCGAGGCCGAATACCGCGACCCCTTTGTTGCAGAGTTGATTCGTGAAGATGGCTGGATGCTGTGGCCACCCATCCGCTATCACTACCGCACCATCAATTACGCCAGTGAGGCGGCTGCCCCGGCACCACCGTCATCGGATAACTGGCTGGGAACGGATGACCAGGCGCGGGATGTGCTCGCGCGGTTGATCTACGGTTTTCGCATCTCGGTGTTGTTCGGGCTTGCCCTGACGCTGGCAAGCTCGGTGATCGGTGTGGCAGTCGGCGCCATGCAGGGGTATTTCGGCGGCAAGGCCGATCTTTTCGGGCAGCGTTTCATCGAGATCTGGGCCGGACTGCCGGTGCTGTACCTGCTGATCATCATGGCCGGGTTCGTGCAGCCGAGCTTCTGGTGGCTGCTCGGGATCATGCTGCTTTTCAGCTGGACGCAATTGGTGGGGGTGGTGCGTGCAGAATTCCTGCGTGTGCGCAATTTCGACTACGTGAAAGCCGCGAAGGCACTCGGTGTCTCGGATACCACGATCATTCTGCGGCATGCCCTGCCGAATGCCATGGTGGCGACCGTGACGTTCATGCCGTTCATTCTCACAGGCTCAATCACCACCCTGACTTCCCTGGATTTTCTTGGCTTTGGGCTGCCCCCGGGCTCGCCATCGCTTGGTGAGTTGCTGGCCCAGGGCAAGGCCAACCTCCAGGCTCCCTGGCTGGGGCTGACGGCATTTTTCACGCTTGCCATCATGCTCTCGCTGCTTGTTTTCATCGGTGAGGCAGCACGCGATGCGTTTGACCCGCGCAAGACATTCGGAGGGCAGGGACGATGAGCGTGCCACTGCTTGCCGTTGAGAATCTGGCCGTGAGTTTTGGCCGGGGTGAGCAGGAAACCCGTGCCGTTCGCGGTGTGAGTTTTTCGCTGCAGGCCGGACAGACCACCGCCCTGGTTGGCGAGAGCGGTTCGGGCAAGTCGGTGAGCGCCCTTTCCATACCCCGGCTGCTGCCGTATCCGCTGGCGCATCATCCATCCGGCAGCATCCGTTATCAGGGCGAGGAGCTGATCAACGCCCCGGAGTCACGCCTGCGTGGGCTTCGCGGGGGTGATATCGGCATGGTCTTCCAGGAGCCGATGACCTCACTCAACCCGTTACACACGATTGAAAAGCAAATCGGTGAGACGCTGCGGATTCACCAGGGCATGACTCCCGCTGCAGCCCGGGATCGCATCGTTGAATTGCTGGAGCTCGTACGGCTGCCGGAAGCCGCGGCACGCCTGGGTGCCTTCCCGCATCAGCTCTCCGGAGGGCAGCGTCAGCGGGTCATGATCGCCATGGCCATTGCCAACAACCCCAGGCTGCTGATTGCCGATGAGCCCACCACGGCGCTTGATGTCACGATTCAGGCGGAAATCCTTGATCTGCTCCGGGACCTGCGCGACCGCCTGGGAATGGCGCTTTTGTTCATCAGCCATGATTTAAATGTGGTTCGGCATATCGCCGATCATGTGGTGGTGATGCAGCAGGGGCAGGTTGTCGAGGAAGGGCGGGTTGAGACGGTTTTTAACGAGCCTTCAGCAGCGTACACCCAAATGCTGATGGCCGCCGAGCCAAGCGGTGAGCCGGTGCCGGTCAGCGACGATGAACCACTGCTGACAGCGCGGGGGCTCAGCGTCGACTTCCCGCGCCGGGGCGGGCTTTTAAAGCGCATTGTTGATCATCACTGGGCCGTTCGCGATGTGGACCTGTCGGTGCGGCCGGGGGAAACCCTCGGTGTGGTGGGTGAGAGTGGCTCGGGGAAAACCACGCTTGGCATGGCCCTTCTGCGGCTGCAGAAGGCAAGCGGTGAGATCAATTTCGCCGGTCAGGCCATTGCCGGGATGAAAAAACAAACACTGCGGCCACTGCGCCGTGCAATGCAGGTTGTCTTTCAGGACCCCTTCGGCAGCCTCAGTCCGCGGCTCTCTATAGAGCAGATTGTTGGTGAGGGGCTTGCCGTTCACCGAATTGGCGCGGATGCCAGCGAACGTGCCGATCTCGTGCGACAGGCACTCAAGGAGGTCGGACTGGAGCCCGCACTTGCCGAGCGTTTCCCGCATGAGCTCTCCGGCGGTCAGCGTCAGCGCGTTGCCGTGGCCCGGGCCATTGTCCTGCGGCCGCAGCTCATTGTGCTCGACGAGCCAACTTCCGCGCTCGATCGCTCGGTGCAAAGACAGTTGATCGAGCTCCTGCGTGATCTGCAGGCAAGACATCGTCTGGCCTATCTTTTTATCAGCCATGATCTGAAAGTCGTCCGTGCCATGAGTCATCGGGTGATGGTCATGCGTGCCGGGGAGGTGGTGGAGAGCGGTGATGCCGAGGCCATTTTCCGCCACCCACAACATCCCTACACCCAACGCCTTCTGCAGGCTGCGCTGTAAGGATTGCCGGGGCGGGTTTTCCCGTCAACTGCTATCATCTGCGCCATGGAACAACCCGTGATCGCTCTGGTCGGCCGGCCGAATGTCGGTAAGTCCACATTGTTCAACCGTCTCACCCGAACGCGTGATGCGCTGGTGGCTGATTTCCCGGGACTGACCCGGGATCGGCAATACGGCATGGGGCGGATCGGGCCGGCCCCGTATGTGGTGGTTGATACCGGTGGGCTGGGTGAGCCGGATGATGTGACTTACCATCACATGCAGCGCCAGGCACTGCGGGCACTTGATGAGGCGGATGCGATTCTCTTTTTGGTGGATGCGCAGGTTGGTGTAACGCCGGGAGACGAGGCGCTGACTCATGAACTGCGTCAGCGTGGCAAGCGCGTCTGGCTGGTCATGAACAAGGTGGACGGGGTTGACCCGGATATGGCGGCCGCCGATTTTCATGCGCTGGCCCTTGATAGACCCTGGCCGATTGCTGCCCGCCAGGGCCGGGGTGTGCGCCAGCTGATGGATGCTGTGCTCTCGACCCTGCTGCCCGAGTCCATGCTCGAAGCCCAGGATCAATCCATCGAGGATGACCAGGCCGAGGCACCGCAGGAGGTTGCCGAGGCCGACCCGGCGATTGCTGTTGCCATCGTCGGCCGGCCCAATGTGGGTAAGTCAACGCTTGTTAATCGTTTGATTGGTGAGGAGCGGGTGCTGGTCTACGACATGCCGGGGACCACGCGGGACGCCATTCATGTGCCTTTTGAGCGTGACGGACAGGCCTTTGAGTTGATTGACACCGCCGGCGTTCGACGCCGGGCCCGCGTCAAAGAGACCATCGAGAAATTCAGCGTCGTTAAGACACTGCAGGCCATAGAGGCCGCCCAGGTCGTGATTATGGTGCTTGATGCGCGCCTTGAGATCTCCGAGCAGGATGCGCATTTGATCGGCCATGTCATCGAAGCCGGTCGCGGTCTCGTGCTGGCGGTGAATAAATGGGATGGCCTGCAGCCGGATGCCCGTGAGCGGATTCGCCGAGAGCTGGATGTGAAGCTGGGTTTTCTGGATTTTGCCCGGCCGCGGTTCATCTCCGCGCTGCATGGCACGGGTGTCGGCCGACTGCTCGAAGAGGTGGTTCAGGTTCACAGTGCGGCACGTCGCGAACTCCCTACCCCGGCATTGAACGAAGTCCTCGCCGAGGCCGTGCAGGCCCATCAGCCACCGCTGGTACGTGGGCGTCGCATCAAACTGCGTTATGCTCATCAGGGCGGTCGCAATCCGCCAACCATCGTGGTGCATGGCAATCAGACGGCATCATTGCCCGGGGCCTACCGACGCTATCTGGTCAATCGGTTCCGTCGCGAATTCGATCTTTGGGGAACACCGGTGCGACTGGAACTGCGGACCGGGGATAACCCATTTGCAGGCCGTCGTAATAAACTCACGCCCCGGCAGCAGAGAAAGCGTGAGCGAATGATAAAACGCAATCGGAAATAGGCTTTGAGACGAGCATGAGTGAACTGAGTTTTCCGCGGGTCCATCAGATCCGTTTTGGCTACTCCGGGCTTGAGGATCGCCTGGCGATCATGTTGACCATGGCCTCGGGGGAAGGTCGTGTGGCCTGGCTTTCCCGCCGTGCCTTGAGCGGGCTGATGAACCACATCAACACCGTGCTCAAGAAGAGTCATCCGGCCGGCGAGGGCGAGGAGGCCCACGATACGGTCATGGCACTCGAGCATATCGGTGCCCGCTCTCAGGTGGCCGCGCAGCGTGGCCAGGAGCAATCCGGTGAGGAATCCGCGGTCGCCAAACCGCAACAGTGGATGCACTATCTGATCACCGAGGCGCGGGTGGAAGCGCAGGGTGAAGGAATTGTGGTGGCGATGATGGGCCAGCCCCTGCCGGGGGAGCCGGATAAGCGTTTTGAACCAGCGCCGGTTGCCGGATTGGCACTCACCCGGCCGCATGCACACGAAATCCTGCGGCTCATGGCTGCAAACAGCCAACAGGCGGAATGGAAGCTGGATCTGCCCATGGGCTGGATGAAATCCGGTCAGCAGGGCGGCAGCAGCGCCGAGGGAAAGTCCGAATAAAGGCTTGTGGCTGGTGCCCCGGGCAGGATTCGAACCTGCGACCTATCGCTTAGGAGGCGATTGCTCTATCCAGCTGAGCTACCGGGGCGGTGGTTCTGACGGATACGAGGAAAGGGTGGTGGAGCCGAGGGGAGTCGAACCCCTGACCTCTAGAGTGCGATTCTAGCGCTCTCCCAACTGAGCTACGGCCCCACAATTCAACGACAGCGCGGAGTCTAGCATTATGCCGCCAGCCGGTGCCACATTGGGGCTCAGGGTTGCTATGATGCAGGCCTCACGTTCACGACAGGTGGTGTCAGGCAACATGCAAAAGCGCGCATTGCATCGAATTTTTCTCGCGGTTTTTCTGCTTCTGGTGGCGGTTCCGCTGCTCGGCTGCAACACCATGGAAGGGTTGGGCAAGGATATCCAGGCGGCAGGCCGGGTTCTTGAAAATACGGCCGATCGGGATAACTGATTGATGTAACCACTGGATGGTGCCGGGAGCGGGAATCGAACCCGCACTCTCTTGCGAGAACCGGATTTTGAATCCGGCGCGTCTACCAGTTCCGCCACCCCGGCAATGTTGCGAGAGTATAGCAGTAATCAATGAAAGTCAGCGATTTTGACTACCACCTGCCCGAGGAGTTGATTGCCTCGGAGCCGCTGCCCAACCGAACCGACAGTCGCCTGCTGGTGCTCGATCCCGCGACCGGCGCGCTCGGCGATGAGCGATTCGCCGATATTGGGGATTTCTTCCGGCCTGGTGATCTGCTGGTCCTGAATAACACCCGCGTCCTGCCGGCAAGGCTCTTTGGCCATAAATCCACCGGCGGGGCCGTGGAGATTCTGCTTGAGCGATTGAGTGGTGGCGCTGAGGCGATTGCTCAGCTCAGAGCCAGCAAGACACCGAAAGCCGGTAGCGAAATCCTGCTCGAAGGCGGGGTGCGGGTCAGTGTTGTAGACCGCGAGGGCGATTTTTTCCGTCTGCGCTTTCCCGCCTCACCACCACTGCCGCAGATACTCGAGCGTCATGGCCATATGCCATTGCCCCCGTACATCAAGCGTGAAGACACGCCTGAGGATCGGGAGCGCTATCAAACCGTCTATGCGGATGCACCCGGTGCGGTGGCAGCACCCACCGCCGGTCTGCATTTTGATGATGCGCTTTTGGCGGCGCTGCGCGATGCCGGTGTTGAGACCACGATGCTGACCCTGCATGTGGGCGCAGGTACTTTTCAGCCGGTCCGCAGTGAGAATATCGAGGACCACCAGATGCACACCGAGTGGCTGTCGGTGCCGGAGAGCGCCTGCGAGGCAGTCGCAAGGGCAAGGGCGCGTGGCGGGCGAGTCATTGCCATCGGGACCACGGTCGTGCGATCGCTGGAGGCCGCTGCGGCGGCAAGCCCGGGGGCTGAGCTGCGGCCTTATGAAGGCGAGACAGACATCTTCATCTATCCGGGGTTCGAGTTTAAGGTGATCGATGCGTTGGTCACCAACTTCCATCTGCCCGGATCCACACTGGTGATGCTGGTCAGCGCGCTCGCCGGCCGGGAACATATCCTCAATGCCTATCAGCATGCCGTTGACGCGCGTTACCGGTTTTTCAGTTATGGCGACGCCATGTTGATCATGCCGGGCGCTCTGGAGACGCGGGCATGAGTCTGAGTTTTCAGACGCTTGCCGTGGATGGCCCGGCAAGACGGGGCCGGCTTGAGTTTGCTCGCGGTGTGGTGGAGACCCCGGCGTTCATGCCAGTCGGCACTTATGGAACGGTCAAAGGGGTTACGCCGGAGGAGGTCAGTCAATCCGGCGCGCAGATTCTGCTTGGCAATACGTTTCATCTCATGCTTCGACCGGGCACCGAGATCATTGAGGCGCATGGCGATCTGCATGACTTCATGCAGTGGCAGGGGCCGATACTGACTGACTCCGGTGGTTTTCAGGTCTTCAGTCTTGCCCAGGGGCGCAGGATTACCGAGGAGGGGGTGCGTTTCCGCTCGCCGGTCGATGGGTCAGAAGTCTTTCTGGACCCGGAGCGCTCAATGGCGGTTCAAAGAGCACTTGGCTCCGATATCGTGATGATTTTCGATGAGTGCACGGCCTGGCCTGCCGAGTGGGCTGAGGCCAAGCGCTCGATGGAGCTCTCCCTGCGCTGGGCCGCGCGCAGCCGCTCGGCACATGGGGATAACCCGTCGGCGCTTTTCGGTATCGTCCAGGGCGGCATGTACGAGGATCTGCGGGCGGCCTCGCTGCAGGGGCTGATGGACATCGGCTTTGACGGCTATGCGGTCGGTGGTCTCTCGGTTGGCGAGCCCCCTGAAGAGCGACTGCGCGTGCTCGATGCGCTGCACGATCAGCTGCCGGCCGATAAACCCCGTTACCTCATGGGCGTGGGCCGGCCGGAGGATCTGGTCGAATGTGTTGCCCGCGGCATTGATATGTTTGACTGCGTGATGCCCACGCGCAATGCCCGCAACGGTTTTCTGTTTACCGACGGCGGTACCCTGCGCCTGCGTAACGCACGCTTTGCCAACGACACAAAGCCGGTGGAGTCCGCCTGCGACTGCTATACCTGCCGTCATTACAGTCGCGCTTATCTGCGGCATCTGGATCGTTGCGGTGAGATGCTCGGATCGCGCCTGAATACCATTCACAACCTGCGCTATTTCCAGCGCCTGATGCAGCGACTGCGTGAGGCGATTGCCGCCGGAGAATTGCATGAATTTACCCGTGAGTTCTATGCCATGCGCACGGGTGTGACATAATGCCGAGCTTTTAATTGAGAGGGATGATCATGGATTTTTTCATCAGCACAGCCATGGCCCAGGGTGGCGAACCAGCCGCCGGAATTACCGGTCTGCTTTTCCCCATCGCACTGATTGCGATTTTCTATTTCCTGCTCATTCGCCCGCAGCAGAAACGCGCCAAGGAACACAAGCAGCTCGTGGCCAATCTCGCCAAGGGCGATGAAGTCCTCACCACCGGCGGGATCGTCGGCCGCATTACCGATGTTGGTGATACCTACGCCAACGTGGAGCTCGGTGAGGGCATGGAGGTGCGACTGCAGAAAGCCGCGGTTGCCCAGGTTCTGCCCAAGGGATCGATGAAGGGGAACCTGGAGAAGGCAGAAGCGGCCGGCAAAGATGAGGCCGGCGAGAAGAACGCGAAGGAAGGCAAAGACAGCAAGAAGTCGAAATAAGGGCCTTCCGGATTTATGAATCGTTATCCGCTCTGGAAATACCTGCTGCTTGTCCTGGTGATCGCAGCAGGCAGTCTGTACGCGCTGCCCAACCTCTTTGGCCAGGATCCGGCCCTGCAGATCAGCACCGCTGATGGCCTGGCGCCGGATACCACGGCGCAGGAGCGGATTGCTGAGCTGCTTGCAGCCCGTGAGATTGCCGTGCGTGGCACGGAAGCCACTGACAACCATCTGCTGGTGCGCCTGCGCAGTAACGAGGCGCAGGTCCGGGCCGCCGATGAGTTGGATGTGGCGCTGGGGCGTGATTACACCGTGGCGCTCAATCTGGCGCCGGCAACGCCCGCCTGGTTACGAGAGCTCGGGGCTGAGCCGATGTATCTGGGTCTTGATCTGCGGGGAGGTGTTCACTTTCTCATGCAGGTCGATATGGATGCGGTTGTCGAGCAGGCTGTTGAGCGGTATCGCGATGAGTTCAGGCGCGCTCTGCGTGAGGCTGATCTGCGCTATCGGGATATCCGGCCGCAGGAAACGGGGCTTGATATTGCGTTCATCGATGAGGTGACGCGGGATGCAGCGCTTGAGTTGCTGAGCGCCGATTACCTCGAGCTTGCTTTTGAGGCCTCGGAATCCGACCAGGCGGCGACGCTCAGTGCCGAGATCACTGAGGATGAACTGCGCGAGATTCGCAATTTCGCCATCGAGCAGAACATCACCACGCTGCGCAATCGCGTGAACGAGCTCGGTGTCGCCGAACCGGTTATCCAAAGGCAGGGAGCGGATCGCATCGTCGTCCAGCTGCCCGGGGTTCAGGATACGGCCAGGGCCAAGGATATTATTGGCGCCACGGCCACGCTTGAGTTCCGCATGGTCGATGAGGGCAACTTCCCTTACTTTGGCGATGAGAGTGAGCCGGTGCCGCCCGGGACCGAACGTTTCCCGGAGCGCGGCGGAGGCTTTGTGCTGCTTGAGCGTGAAGTGATTATTACCGGCGAGGCGATTACCGACGCCCAGTCGGGAATCGATACCGAGACCGGGCAGTCGCAGGTCAATATCCGGTTGAGCGGCAGTGGCGGCGGCGTGATGGCCAGGGTCACCGGTGATCGGGTCGGTGATCACATGGCGGTGGTATTCAAGGAAACCGAGCTGCAGGCCCGGCGCGTTGGCGATGAAGTCATTCGCGAGCAGGTTGAGGTCGAGGAAGTCATCAATGTGGCGCGCATTCAGGAGCAGCTGGGCAGTCGATTCCGGATTACCGGGCTCGACAGCTCGCTCGAGGCGCGTAATCTGGCACTACTGCTTCGTGCCGGCTCGCTGGCGGCACCTATGCAGATTGTCGAGGAACGGACCATCGGGCCGAGCCTCGGGCAGGAGAATATCGACCAGGGCATGGCGGCGGTGCTGCTCGGATTCGCACTGGTGGTTGTGTTCATGGCGGTCTACTACAAGGTCTTCGGCCTGATCGCCAATCTCGCTCTGTTCGCCAACCTGATTCTGATTGTTGCTGTCCTGTCGATTCTGCAGGCAACGCTGACGCTGCCGGGTATTGCCGGCATTGTGCTCACTGTGGGCATGGCGGTGGATGCGAATGTGCTGATCTTCGAGCGGATTCGTGAAGAACTGCGCGCCGGCAGCAGTACCCAGCAGGCCATCGAAGGCGGCTACGGCAAAGCGCTATCGACGATTGCAGATGCCAATATCACAACGCTGATCGCTGCGTTGGTGCTTTTCGCCTTTGGTACCGGCCCGGTCAAAGGGTTCGCAGTGACACTCTCGATTGGCATTCTCAGCTCCATGTTTACAGCCATCCTTGGCACGCGTGCCATCGTTAACTTCATCTACGGCGGACGCCGCGGCGTTCGTCTGGCCATCTAGGGAGTCGGCGTGGATTTTTTCAAACGCGAGACCCGAATCAATTTCATGGCCTATCGGCTTCATGCGGCCATTTTTACTGCGTTGTTGGTGGCTGCGGCCCTGGCCTTTCTGGTTTTTCGCGGGCTCAATCTGGGTTTGGATTTCACCGGCGGTACCCTGGTTGAAGTGGGCTACCCGCAGGCCGTGGACCTTGCCGAGGTGCGCGAGACGCTGGATGCCGGCGGTTTTGACGGGGCTGTGGTGCAGACCTTTGGCACGGCGCGGGATATTCTCATTCGCTTAGGGCCGGATGCCGGTGAGGGGGATGCACTCAGTAATGCCGTGTTGGCAGCGCTCCAGGCCGCCAATCCGGAAGCGGAGCTGCGCCGCGTGGAATTTGTCGGGCCGCAGATTGGTGAGGAGCTGGCGGAGAAAGGCGGGCTGGCTCTGCTTTATGCCCTTGGCGGGATCCTGATTTATGTGGCGTTTCGATTTGAATACCGGTTTGCCATCGGGGCGGTTTCAGCCGTCCTGCATGATGTGATCGTGACCATTGGCATCTTTGCCGGTATCGGTCTGCAGTTCGACCTCACCGTACTCGCCGCCCTGCTGGCGGTGATCGGCTATTCGCTCAATGACACCATTGTGGTCTTTGATCGAATTCGCGAGAACTTCATTCGGATGCGAAAGGGTACCGCGGTTGAGGTGACCGATCGGTCGATTAATCAAATGCTGCCGCGGACCCTGGTGACGAGTCTGACCACGCTGCTCGTGCTGATCGCCCTTTTTACCCTCGGTGGGGAACTCATTCGCGGATTTGCACTCGCATTAATTATCGGGGTGCTGGTGGGAACATACTCCTCGATCTTTGTTGCCAGCTCTGCGGCTCTGGCCCTGGGTGTCAGCAAGGAGGACCTCATTCCACCGCCCAAAGAAGGAGAGGATCTCGAGGAAGAGCGCCCCTGACCCGGGCGTCATCAGTTTTTCACAAACAGTCAGTAGGCTTTGGAGAAACCTGGCCACCGGAAGTCCGATATGACCGAAGTCCAGCTGCTTCGACCGCTTCGCTACCGCAGTATTTTCATCTCTGACACCCATCTCGGTTTTCGCGGCGCGCGTGCCGACTACCTGCTCGATTTTCTGGAATCCGTTGAGTGTGAAACGCTCTATCTCGTTGGCGACATTCTCGATATCTGGGAGATGCGCCGGCGCGGCCTGCGTTGGCCGGATTCCCACAATGCTGTCATCCAGAATATTCTCATGCGTGCCCGCAATGGCACCCGGGTCATTTATATCCCGGGTAACCATGATGAGATGATGCGTGCCTATGCGGGGATGTCCATCGAGGGCGTGAGCATCGAACTGCGGGCAATCCATGAGTGTGCCGATGGCCGTCGTCTACTGGTTCTTCATGGCGATGAGTTCGATACGGTCGTTCAATGCAGTCGCTTGGTGGCGATGCTGGGCAATCGCATGTACGCCTGGCTGATTCGGGCGAATCACTGGGTCAATCGCATCCGCCAGGCGTTCAATCAGCCCTACTGGTCACTGGCTGCGCATCTGAAAAATCGCACCAAGAATGTCATGCAGTACATCGCCAATTACGAAGAGGCGCTGGTGCATGAGGCCAAAGAGGCCGGTGTTGATGGACTGGTCTGTGGACACATCCATCACGCCGAAATCACCGAGCGCAGCGATGTGCTCTACTGCAATGATGGGGATTGGGTTGAGAGTTGCACCGCTCTGGTGGAATCGCACAGCGGTGAGCTTGAGCTGTTGCGCTGGAGTGATGTGCGCGAGTCGCTGAAGACCTGCGCGGATGTCTCACCACAGCGCGAAGTCGCCTGAGCGGCTGGTCAGGCGCGGATACCCTCGACTCGGTGGGGGGCGATGGTGCGGACAAGATCAGCAAAGACCTTGGGGCTGCCGGCAATAATGTTGCCGGTCTCGAGATAGCGGTCGCCGCCGGCAAAATCACCAACGATACCGCCCGCCTCGCGAATCATGAGCGCGCCGGCGCCCATGTCCCAGGGGCTCAGTCCTACCTCCCAGAAGCCATCGAGCCGCCCACTGGCGACATAGGCCAGATCCAGTGCGGCTGAGCCGGCGCGGCGAAGGTCACCGGCCCGACGGAAGATATCGCCGAACATGCCCAGATAAGCGTCATGATAGCGATCGTTGCGCAGGGGAAAGCCCGTCCCGAGGAGCGCGCCATCGATGCTCTGGCGTGTTGGCATGCGCATGCGGCGTCCTTCAAAAACACAGCCTCCGCCTCGTTTGGCGGTCCAGAGCTCCTGGCGGATCGGATCGTAAATCACCCCGGCCTCCAGTGCCCCGCGATATTTCAGGGTGATAGAGACGCAATAGTGCGGGAAGCCGCGTAGATAATTATGCGTGCCATCCAGCGGGTCGATCAGCCAGACATAGTCCCGGTCTTCTGTCCCGCCGTGCTCCTCGCCGATGATGGCGTGATCCGGGTAAGCCTGCGAGAGCGTGGCGCGGATCTCATCCTCGGCCATGCGATCAACATCGCTGACGTAATCGTTCAAGCCTTTGTTCTCAACCTGGATACGGTCAAGGCGGTCAATGTGACGGACAATGATATTCCCGGCGCTGCGCGCAGCGCGCACGGCAACGTTAATCATCGGGTGCATGAAGCGGATTCCTGAGATCGGGGCTGCAGCCTGTGCCGCATGCCGTAGAATTCAAAACTTCGCTCTATCATAACAGGTTCAAGCTGCAGGGAGAGGCCAGACATTCATGAACGACTCAAGAGCAGGCATTCGCTTTGTTCTGGTAGGAACGAGTCATCCGGGTAATCTCGGAGCGACCGCCAGAGCGATGAAAACCATGGCATTAACCGGACTCGATCTGGTGGCGCTGGAGTGTACGGTGGATGCACAGGCGCAGGCCATGGCAGCCAATGCCGATGATGTCCTCAACGCGGCAAGGACCTACCCCGATCTCTCGGATGCGCTTGCCGACAGTCGTCTGATACTCGGGCTCACGGCAAGGCCGCGGCGCGATGGCGTGCCGGCTCTCACGCCACGGGAGGCAGCTGCCCTGGTCGCGACTGAGGCGGGCGGCGCATCGGTGCTCTTTGGTCGTGAGCGCACGGGTCTTACCAACGATGAGCTGGCGCATTGCCATCGTCTTGTCCACATTCCTGCCAACCCCGATTATCCGGCACTGAATCTTGCAGCCGCCGTGCAGATCATGGCCTATGAGCTCTTTCTGGCCACGGCTGATGAGTCGCAGGCATCGCTGTCAGCAGCGGATGCCGCGGAGCCGGCCACCGGAGCGCGGCTTGAGGGCCTGCATCAGGCGTTGGAAGCGTTGATTGTGCAAAGCGGCTACGCCGAGCGCGCACCCAGAGAAGTCATGCTGAGGCGGCTTCGCAATCTGTTCAACCGGGCACGGCCGACGGATGATGAAGTGGATCTGTTGCGCGGTATTCTCAAGCGTATTCTCAATTAAGGCGTATACTGGCAGGCTTTCCTGCATAAAACGCGAAATGAGTGGCGATTATGTTCCAGCGTCTCAGAGAGGACATTAGCTGCGTTTTTGAACGTGACCCGGCAGCACGCAATCGATTTGAGGTGCTGACCGCTTATCCCGGCGTGCACGCGCTCATCCTGCATCGGATGAATCACTGGCTGTGGCGTCATCGACTTCGCTGGCTGGCGCGCTTTTTCTCTGTCATTGCGCGTCTGTTAACGGGTATCGAGATTCATCCGGCGGCGAAGATCGGCCGGCGGTTTTTCATTGATCATGGCCTGGGTGTTGTGATCGGCGAGACGGCAGAAGTCGGGGATGACTGCACGTTGTACCAGGGTGTGACGCTGGGCGGGACCTCCTGGGAGCCGGGTAAGCGCCACCCGACACTGGGCAATGATGTGGTGGTTGGTGCCGGTGCCAAGGTGCTCGGTCCGTTGCATGTCGGTGATGGTGCGCGTATCGGCTCGAATGCCGTGGTGGTCAAGGATGTTCCCGCGGCGGCCACCATGGTGGGTATTCCGGCACGGGTTGCGCGAATTGCGGATCAGGCAACACCACCGACCGAGGCTGATCAACGCCGGGCCGAGACGGCCCGTCGGATCGGCTTTGAAGCCTATGGGGCAACCCGCGATATGCCCGACCCGGTGGCAAACGCCATTAACGCCATTCTGGATCATGTCCACCACACCGACGCCCGGCTCCAGGAGATGTGTGCCGCGCTGCGGGCGCTGGGTGCGCAGGTCAACGACAGCGAGATCCCCGAGATCGAGAACTGCGCGATGGATGATGAGCCCGCCGCAAAGCAATGAGCGCGCCTTATTTTGATTATGCCGCGACCACTCCGCTTGACCCGCGTGTCGCGGAAGTCATGGCGGATTACCAGCGCCCGGGCGAGCCGGTTGCCAATCCCTCAAGCATCCATCCGGCAGGGCTTGAAGCGCATCGCTGTGTAGAGGAGGCCGATGCCGCGGTCCGCCATGCACTTGGTCTGGACTCGCATCGTCTGGTGTGGACCAGTGGTGCGACCGAGGCCGACAATCTGGCAATTCTCGGGACTGCCTCGGCGCTCAGGGCGCGCGGTAGCGCCCGTCACCGCTTACTTTTGCCGGCAACGGAACACTCGGCGGTGCTCGCGGCGGCGAAGGCGGCAGAGCAGTACGGGATGAAAGCGCAGACCCTGGCGGTGAGGGCTGATGGCAGGGTCTGTCCGGATTCTCTGGATGCCGCACTCGATGAAACCGTGGCGCTGGTCAGTATCGCGCTTGTGAACAATGAAACCGGCGTCATCCAGGATGTCGGCAGCATCGCTGAGAAAGTGCATGCCGCAGGTGCGCTGTTGCATGTCGACGCCGCCCAGGCGGCCGGGCGTCTGCATGATCCAGCGCTTTTCTCCAGCGCGGATCTGTTGGTGGTCTCGGCGCACAAGTTCTATGGGCCGAAGGGTATTGGCGCGCTCTGCTATCGTCCGGCAGTGCGGCTCGATGCGATGATCCATGGGGGTGGCCAGCAACAGGGACTGCGCTCGGGGACATTGCCGGTGCCGTTGATCGCGGGTATGGCCGAGGCATTCCGGCATCCGGACAGTCCCTCGGAAGGCGAGCGGCAACGCGCCCTATGGCAGCAACTGCGCCGGCGAATGGCGGCGCTAGAGGGGGTGGTGCTGAACAGCCGTGAGGACGGCTCGCCGCATATCCTCAATGTTGCTTTTGCCGGTGTTCATGGTGAAGCGCTTCGCGGGCTGCTTGCCAATTGCATGGTCGGCTTCGGCTCCGCCTGCAGTAGCCGTGAGGGCCCATCCCATGTGCTGCGGGCGATGGGCCGTCCGGATGCACTGGCGCATGCATCCGTGCGCTTCAGTCTGGGGCGGTTTACAACCGCTGAGGCCGTCGAAGAGATCGCCGAGACGGTGGCTGAGGCGGTGCAGGCCCTGCGTGCCGTCTCTCCGGTCTGGCGCGAGCTGCAGGCCGGCGCATCCATTGAAAGTGTCTACTCGGTCACAACCCCACTGAATCTGGCTTGAAATCATGCAGGGTTGGCTCGACGATCAGTATCAAGCGCATTTGGGCGCGCCGATTGTGCCGGCGGGGTATCGACATGGTCGAGCGGGCCGCCTGGAGGATGACTGCCGGGTTGATTGCTGGGTCAGGCTTGACAATGAATGCCTCAAGGCGGTTTGTTTTGAGGTGTTTGGTAGCCTCGAGGCCGTCAGGATGGCCGGATGGCTCGGGCATCAGTTAACCGGCGCGCCCATCGCTCGCGCCGAGGCGGTGACCGGGCGCTGGCTCGCTGAGAGTCTGGCGGTGAGTGCGGTGGCGAAAACCCAGGCTCTGGTGATCGAGGATGCCCTGCGCTCGGCATTGGCGGCAGAAGAGGTCAAAGGAGGTGGATGTTGAGTATGAGTATTCAGCTGACAGAACGCGCAGCCGCGCATATTCGTGATTCGCTCTCCCGGCATGGCAGCGGTGTTGGTCTGCGCCTGGGCGTCAAGACTTCCGGGTGTTCCGGGTTCATGTACACGGTGGATTACGCCGAGGACGTGGGCGCCGAAGATACCCTGGTCGAGCAGCACGGTGTGTCGGTCGTCATTGACCGTCAGAGCCTGCCGTTTCTCGAAGGTATGGAAGTGGATTTTGTCCAGGACGGGCTCAATCAGCGCTTCAGCTTCCGCAACCCGAATGTCACCGCCGAGTGCGGTTGTGGAGAAAGCTTCTCGGTGCAGTGATTGCCGCTACCCGGTCGGGTGGTTAGACTGTGGCCGGATTTGGGCCCACTGCGCCATTGCGGGTGGGTTTTTGTTTTTTCAGTCCGGCTTTACCCGGAAGTAATCAGGAGTTTATATCCATGGCCGTTGAGCGCACGCTTTCCATCGTCAAGCCCGATGCCGTCGCCAAGAATCATATTGGCGAGATTTATCGGCGTTTTGAGACTGCCGGGCTTGAAATCATCGCCTCCCGCATGATGCACCTCAGCCAGGAACAGGCCGAGGGATTTTATGCCGTCCATCGCGAGCGTCCCTTCTTCGGTGATCTGGTGAAATTCATGACTTCCGGGCCCATTGTGGTTCAGGTGCTCGAAGGTGAGGACGCGATTCGCAAGAACCGCGAAATCATGGGTGCCACCAACCCGGCTGAAGCCGCTGCCGGTACCATTCGGCACGATCTGGCCGAGACCATCGATGCCAATGCGGTGCACGGCTCTGACGCCCCTGAGACAGCCCGCGAAGAGATCGCTTACTTCTTTGCCGATGATGAGCTCCACAGCCGCCGTTGAAGCAAGGCCGCTGACCGCCGCAGGCCGGGTGAATCTGCTCGGCCTGGATGAGGCGGGGTTGCAGTCGCTGCTTGCTGAACTGGGTGAGAAGCCCTTTCGCAGCAAGCAGCTTCGGCAGTGGCTGCATCAGCGCCAGGTCTTTGACCTTGACGCGATGACTGACCTGGCGAAGGGTTTTCGCGCAACGCTTAAAACCATCTCAGAGCAGACGCTGCCACAGGCGATCTTCGATCGGGAATCCAGTGACGGTACGCGTAAGTGGTTGCTGGCGCTTGAGAGCGGTCAGGCCGTCGAGACGGTCTATATCCCTGAGCGTGATCGCGGCACCCTGTGCGTTTCCTCTCAGGTCGGTTGCGCGCTGGACTGCGGGTTCTGCTCCACCGGCAAGCAGGGTTTCAATCGAAACCTCACCGCCGCGGAGATCATCGGGCAGCTGCACTACGCCACACAGGCGCTCGAAGCCGAGGGACGCGGGCGGCGCGTGACCAATGTGGTTCTGATGGGAATGGGGGAGCCGCTCGCCAACTTCCGCAATGTCGTGCCGGCGACCAACCTCATGGTCGACCCCTATGCCTGGGGGTTGTCACGGCGTCGGGTGACGCTCTCAACGGTGGGGCTCGTGCCGGCCCTGTATCGCTTGGCCGAGCACAGCCACATCAGCCTTGCGGTCTCTTTGCATGCGCCCAATGATCCCTTGCGTGATGAGATTGTCCCCATCAATCGCAAATATCCGCTGCGAGAGCTCATACCGGCCTGCGAGCATTATGTCGATAACACCCCTCATCGCTGCATCTACTGGGAATACGTGATGCTCGACGGTGTCAACGACAGCCAGAAAAACGCGCGTGAGCTGATCTCGCTGCTGCGTGGGGTTCCTTCCAAGATCAATCTGATTCCTTTCAATCCGTTCCCGGGCTCGGCATATCGGTGCTCACCCCGGGACCGTATCCTGCGGTTTGCCGAGACGCTGCAGCAGGCCGGGTTTATTACCACCATCCGTCGGACCCGGGGGCAGGATATCGACGGTGCCTGCGGGCAGTTGGTTGGTCAGGTGATCAACCGACGCAATCGCGGCAAACAAAGTGCGGAGAAGGCTGATTCCTGATGCGCTGGGCATGCCTTGGAGCAATCCTTGGGATGCTATGCGGCTGCGCGGTTCAGCCAATCGGGCCGGTCGGTGCGGAGCAGGCTGCCCGGGCGGCAAAGGCGAATACGGATATTGCCGCCTACCACCTGCAGCGCGGGGATTACGCCGAGGCGCTGGAGAAGGTCGAGCGCGCACTTGAGCAGTCTCCGGATCTCACCGCCGCGCACGTCATTGCCGCGGAACTCAACGCCCGCATCGATCGCCCGGAGATTGCCAGCCGGCACTATCAGCGGGCCCTGCAGTTGGAACCCGACAACGGGGCGGCTTTGAATAACTATGCCGCCTTCCTCTGCCGGGATTCACAGATCGAGCGAGCCCTCGATCTCTGGACGCTGGCTGCCTCCAATCGGCTCTATGAGGGCAGGGCGATGGCGCTGAGTAATGCTGGCCGCTGTCTGGCGAATGCCGGTCACTGGGCAGCGGCGCGCAGTTACTGGCAGCGAGCCCTCGATGCCCGTCCGGGTTATCCGCCAGCGATCGATGGACTGGCCGAAGCCGCTCGGGCATTGAAGCAAGGCGGTGCCGCAACTCAGGGCTTTTCGCGCTACACTGAGGCTTTGGGGGAATCACGCAGCCAACTGGCTGATCGGGTGGATCGCGATGAGTATTAAAAACACCAAGGCGTCCGAAGCGGGGACCGAGCAGACAATGCCGGGCCCGGGCAAGCAGCTGCGAGAAGAGAGGCTGCAACGGGATATGACGCTCGAGCAGGTCGCCGAGGCGTTGCATCTGAACCGAAAGACCATTGAACATCTCGAAGCCGACAACTACGCGGCCCTGCCACCGCTGACCTTCGTCCAGGGCTATGTGCGCTCCTACAGCCAATTGCTCGGCATTCCGGCCGAGCCGCTGCTCGCCGCACTGGCTGAGGCGGCAGGCGATGATGCTTCAAGCCCGTTAATTGCCCGTGCCGGGACAGACTCATTCGGTGGCGCCAAACCCCGTGCGGCGCTCCGCACGGGGCCGGGTTTCCTGACGCTGGCGCTGATAATTCTGCTTTTGCTCGCCGCCCTCGGAGCTGTGGGTTGGTGGCTCGCGCAGAATCAACAGTTCATGTCATCCGAAAGTGAAGATTCAGCTCCGGCGGCCGAGAGTCAGACCGAAGTGGAACCCCAGACGGAGGCAGAACAGCCGATCGAGGCCGAGCCGATTACCGAGCCGGCCTCTGGGCCTGACCGGGCGCCGGAACCACTGCCTGAACCTGAGCCTCAGCCAGAGACGGCGCCTGAGCCGGCGCCACAGCCACAGCCAGAGCCAGAGCCGCAGCCAGAAACAGAGCCAGCCCCTGAGGCTGAGACTGAGACTGAAACCCCCCGGCAGTCCGCGGTTGAGCCCGATTCGGTGGCCGCCGCCGGGGTTGATGCATTGCTTTTTACACTCAGTGGTGACTCCTGGCTTGAAGTCACGGACGGATCCGGCGAGCGGCTTTATTTCGGCATGGCCAGTGCGGGTGAGGAGCGACTCGTCGGTGAGCCGCCTTTTGACATCGTGATCGGGAATACGGATTCCGTTGAGCTGGAATTCTCCGGCGAGGCTGTCGACCTGCAGGCTTATGCCCGCGATAAAGTGGCACGTTTTACTCTCGACGATTCTTAAGAAGAGAAAACATTGGGCAACACGATTCAAAGCATCCGCGGCTTTAGCGATATATTGCCGGCGCAGACGCCGGTGTGGCGGTTTGTTGAGCAGACCTTTCAGCGCGCGCTGGAGCGCTATGGATTCGCCGAGATCCGTCTGCCGGTGATCGAGAAAACCGCGCTTTTCTCGCGCTCGATCGGAGAGGTGACCGACATTGTCGAGAAGGAAATGTACACCTTCGATGATCGCAACGGGGATAGCCTGACCCTGCGGCCGGAGGGGACAGCCGGCTGTGTGCGCGCAGCACTTGAAAACGGGCTTTTGCACAACGCCCGCAGCAAGCTCTGGTACTCAGGTCCGATGTTCCGGCATGAGCGCCCGCAGAAAGGCCGTTATCGGCAGTTCCATCAGATCGGGGCCGAGGTCTTCGGTTATCCGGGGCCGGGTCAGGATGCGGAATTGATCCTGCTCGCCGGCCGCATTCTCCGTGATCTGGGCCTGAAGGATATTCGCCTGGAGATCAATGATCTGGGAACAGCGGATGACCGCGCCCGTTATCGCGCAGCACTCATCGAGTATTTCGAGGGGCATGGTGATGCGCTCGATGACGATGCCAAACGACGGCTCTACAGCAACCCTCTGCGTATTCTTGACAGCAAGAATCCGGCGATGAGGCCGATCGTGGACAATGCCCCGGATCTGCATGATTTCCTTGGTGAAGAATCCACGGCTCATTTCGCGGGCCTCTGCGCCATGCTTGATGCTGCCGGCCAGGCTTACGTGGTCAACCGGCGTCTGGTCCGCGGGCTCGATTATTATGGCGGTACGGTCTTTGAGTGGATCAGTGATGAGCTGGGGGCTCAGGGCACGGTTCTCGCCGGTGGACGTTACGATGTTCTGGTGGAGATGATTGGGGGGCCGGCGACGCCTGCGATCGGATTCGCTGCCGGGCTCGAGCGGCTCGTGGCGCTGGTTGAGGAGAGCGGGCACGCGCCGCAGGTGCAACCGCCTCAGGCTTATGTCGTGGTTGGTGATCCCCAGCTCGAAGCCGATACCCTGGCGCTTGTTGAGCGCTGGCGAGAGGCTGACCCGAGCCTGCATATCCAGCTGCATCTCGGTGGGGGTTCGATGAAAAGCCAGCTGCGACGCGCGGATCGCAGCGGAGCGGCGCTGGCACTGATTCGAGGCCAGGCCGAGGCCGAGGCGGGCGAGGTCCTGGTGAAGGATCTCCGCGGTGAAGCACAGCAATATGCGCTGGCGCTGGATCAGGTGCCGACGTTACTCTGCGAACTGACTAATCGCTAAAGCGAGAGAAAGGATACAACGTGGCCTACGATGACGAGGAACAACTCGAAGCCATAAAACGCTGGTGGCGGGATAACGGCCGCTTTGTGATCATCGCCGTGGTCTCGGCGTTGGTGCTGTTGGTTGGCTGGCAGCAATGGAACAGCTGGCAGGCAAGACAGGCGGCAGCGGCCTCTTCGGAGTATTCGGCGGTGCTGACGGCGCTTGATGCCGGCGATCTGCAGGGTGCGGGCAATCGCCTGCAGTCTCTCAGGGACTCACGGGGTAGCAGTCCGCATGCGGCGCTGGCCAGTTTTGCACTGGCGGCAAGCCAGATGGCCCGGGGAGAGCCGGAGGCGGCTGCCGAGACGCTTGGCTGGGTGGTCTCCGAGCAGCCGGCGTCACCGATGGCGGATATTGCGCGGTTGCGACAGGCTGAAGCGCTTGCTGCTGCCGGCGATGACGCTGGCGCCCTGCAGTTGCTCGAGCCGCCGGCCGCGGGTGCATTGTCGGCACGGTATTACGAATTGCGTGGAGACCTGGAACTCGCGCTTGGCAACCGTGAGGCTGCGATTAACGCCTATCAGGAAGCCCTCAAGGGCATGGCCGGACAGCGCCGGGCACTGGTGGAAGTCAAACTGTTTGATCTTGGAGGATCGCCCGCATCATGACCGGATATTGGCTGCGCGTTGGCGTTATTGTTTGTTTGGCACTGGTTCTGGCCGGTTGCGGTGGGCGGGATATTCTCAGCGCCGATGACTCGCCGCAGCTGGAGTTGGTGGATGAGCCTGCGGTCGGGGTGCAAGCGCTCTGGAGTGCCCGCGTCGGCCGTGCTTCGGTGCCTTATCATCGCCTGGAGCTCGCGCATTGGCAGGATATGATTTTTGCCGCTTCCGCCAAAGGCGAGGTGACAGCGCTGGCAGCCGGTGACGGGGCAGAGCGCTGGACGCGTGATCTCGATGTTGAAATCTCCGGTGCCGTCGCAGCGGGTGAGGGGCTTGTGGTCGTGGCGAGCGCCACGGGTCGGGTATTCGCCCTCGAGGCAACGGACGGTAGTCTGCGCTGGCGGTCGGAACTCGGCGGTGAGGTCCTGGCCCCCGCCGCCGTGGGTCAGGGCCGTGTGGTCGTTCGCACAGGCGATGGACGCGTGGTTGCTCTGTCGGCGGAAACCGGCGTGCGTGAATGGCTCTACAGTCGCAGCGTCCCGGTGCTCAGCCTGCGTGGGCATTCCGCGCCGGTATTGGTGCCTGATGGCGTCGTTGCCGGTTTCGATAATGGCCGGCTGAGTGCGCTGGATCTGGCTTCGGGTAATCCCGCCTGGGAAGCCACTGTGGCGGTGCCGGAAGGCAGGACGGATCTGGCACGCATGGTGGACCTGGATGCCGATCCGCTGGTAGTTGGTGGAGATCTTTTTGCCGGCACTTATCAGGGCCGGGTGGCCGGTATTGCGCTGGCGAGCGGGCAGATTGCCTGGGCACGGGATGTCTCAGTCATTGGTGGGCTCGCGGCCGATGCCGATAACCTCTATGTCACGGATACCGAGGGCCGACTCTGGGCCTTTGACCGACGCAATGGGGCTTCTGTCTGGCGACTGGATGACCTGGAAGGGCTGCAGTTGAGTGAGCCGGTGGTGCATGCCGGTTACGTGCTGCTGGCAGCCAGCGATGGTGGTGTCTACTGGATTGATCCCGCCGATGGCCGTATCGTGACGACTTATCGCGTGGGTAACGCACGCATCAGCGCCGCACCGCTCGTTGTTGACGGGGGTGTCTATATTCTCGATCTGCGGGGCAGGTTGCAGGCGCTTACGACCGAATAACAATTACCTGGAGGAGGCACCATGCGGATCATACTTCTTGGCCCGCCCGGCGCAGGCAAGGGAACGCAGGCCGCAGCGCTCTGTGAAGCGTTTGATATTCCGCAGATTTCAACCGGTGACATGCTGCGGGCTGCCGTCAAGGCCGGCACCGAGCTGGGCAAAGCCGCCAAGGCGGTGATGGATGCCGGTGAGCTGGTCTCGGATGACATCATCATCGGTCTGGTCAAAGAGCGTATTGCCGAGCCTGACTGTGCCAACGGCTTCCTTTTTGATGGATTCCCGCGCACGATCGCCCAGGCCGACGCCCTGCAGGATGCGGGTGTGCCGATTGATGCGGTCGTAGAGATTCAGGTCGATGATGAATCGATTATCCAGCGCATGGTGGGACGCCGGGTTCACCCCGGCTCCGGGCGCGTCTATCACCTCGAGCATGCACCACCGCAGACACCCGGCCAGGACGATGTAACCGGAGAACCGCTGGTCCAGCGCGATGACGACAAGGAGTCGACGGTCCGCCAGCGGCTTGCGGTGTATCACGAACAGACCCGTCCATTGGTGGACTATTACCGGGGGTTGTCGCAGCAGAAAGGCGACGATGCACCGCGTTACGTCTGTGTGAATGGCGAAGGCGAGATCGACGTGGTGCGCGAGCGCATCATTAACGCGCTGAAGGGCTAGGCATGGCGGATTACTCGGCGGCCATTGCCCGATTCATCGAGTGGCTGGATGCGGCAAAGGCCGATCCGGCCGTTCTCGAGCCGACGGCAATGACCCTGGCAACCGTCGACGCCGAGGGGAAGCCCGGTGCGCGAACGGTCCTGCTCAAACAGGTGGATGAGCAGGGATTCGTCTTCTACACCAACAGTCGCAGTCGTAAAGGCCAACATCTCGCCGCCAATGCCCGGGCCGCATTAACTTTCTTCTGGGCGTCACTGGGGCGACAGGTGCTGATCGAAGGATCGGTGGCGCCGGTGACTGACAGTGAGGCGGATGCCTACTTTGCCTCGAGGCCGAGAATCAGCCAGATCGGTGCCTGGGCATCGCAACAGTCCGAGCCACTTGAGAGTCGAGAGGTCTTTGAGTCCAGGCTTGCCGATATTGAGCATCGTTATGAGGGAACGGATGTTCCCCGCCCTCCGCACTGGACCGGCTATCGGGTAACGCCCGAGATGATCGAGTTCTGGGAAGCCCGCGATGGGCGATTGCATCACCGCGAGCGTTATTTCCGGGGCGCTGAGGGCCATTGGCAATGGACCCTGCTCAACCCCTGATTCTGTCTGCCGGTCGCCTTCACGCGCTTCCTGCATAGTCAAGCCAGGGCTGCAGACAGGGTGGTCTGCCATGACAGATCACCCGGCCCGGACGCTCCAGATGAAAAACGGCATCAAGCCGGCTTGCCTGTTCCTGCCAATGATTAATGATGGACTGCATCGCGGCGGGCTGTAACGGATAGTCGTTGAAAAGCCCCAGGAGATGGCCATCGCGACTCTGTACCAGTGCGGTATAGGCAAACGGCCCAACCTGCGGGTCGGCCTGCTCGGTGAGTGTGATGACGGCGGCCTCGACCGCGGTCTCCATCTGGTCTTCAATGCGCTCGCGCAGCCATTGTGCCTCCGCTTCGAGGCTATTTGCCTGCGCCACCGACAGGGCCACTTCATCATCATCGGCGCGAAGCCCGGGCAGATTGGGAGTGACCGATACGCTGATGCCATGACTCTGCAGTCCGGCCATGTACTGTCGCTGGGTCTGCAGCCACTGTGCGTAACCCTCGACGGCCTCTCCTGCCTCCAGCGCTCGAGTGGCTGACCACTCATCAAAGCTCATCCAGGTCGTCCAGACCTGACCGCCGGTTGCAAAGAACTGATGCGTATCGAGCTCCAGCCGCTCTATGCTGTCAGGACGATAAAGTGCGGACTCGATCAGTTGCCATAATGGCAGAAAACCGGCGTGTTCCATTTGCACGCGCATTAAAGCCGCCAGATCATTGAATGTGGCATAGCTTAAATGCACGGGATCAACACCAAAGAGTTGTCTAACAGCCCGATCGGTCGCCAGGCTCGCTGAGCCTTTCTCCAATAATGTACTTTCGATTTTTCGTGATAGCTCATCGAGTTTTGGCCCTGGTGCCACCAGTGCGAATGGCACAGTCAGAAGCGGGCCTGAACCGGGTCTTCTCAGCGGTGCAATCGCAGCGTCCGGAAAACGCCCGCCCGAGGAGCCAATGGTCAGTAACTGGGGCTGAAAAGGCCCGCCCCGCAATCCACCGCGATAGATATCGAGCATTGCTTCAACCATTGGCAGTCCGGGCTGCAGCAGCTCAGTGAGATCGTATAATGCAGCCGGCATGACAAGCCCGGCGTCGGCAATTTCTTCACCCAGAATTCGTCGCAAATCATCGGCCATCGGAGCGGCCAACAGATCAGCGGCATCCCGGCTCAAAGGCTCCGGCGGGCGCCCCGTCATAATCGCCTCGGGCTTTAATTCAATCGTCAATGCAGCAGGCGTTGCGGATAGGGCAGCTTGCATTTTTATAACGCTCTCATAAAAAAGAATGAATTGAAAAATTGGGCGCTAATGCTCTTTTTTTTGAACGCCGGATCGATTATCTTTATCGGGCTTTCTATAGCGACTACATCATCAACAAAGAGGACATTATGGATCTCTCCAATTATTCGACCGCACAGCTTAATGAGCTGAAGAAAGATATTGATAAGGAAATTCAGGGTCGGCGCAAGGAGGATGCCAAGAAAGCACAGCAGGAACTCAAACAGGTAGCCGAGCGTTATGGATTTACGCTGAGTGATCTGGTTGGTGGTCCGGCCGTGAAAGGCAAATCGCGTGGTCCGGCGAAAGTGCGTTTCCAGCATCCGGCGGATGCCAGCAAGACCTGGTCCGGTCGTGGCCGCAAGCCGGCTTGGGTGAAGGACTGGGAAGGCGCCGGTCGCTCGATCGAAGAGCTCCGCGTCGACTGAGTCGGAAAAGGCGGAGCCCTGCCCGACCGGGTAGTGGCTCCGCGCCTCTTGAATCAGACCTCCCCCCGCTCGGCCTCTCTGGCCAGACGTTCCCGCAGAGCCTCCAGGCCCTGCGAAAGCTCGGGTTTGAATGCCGCCGGTGATTGCAGATCGCGCAGACCCGCAGGCAGGTTCGCCAGGCCATTCTGGCAACGGCTGCGAGCGGCCTCCAGCGAGGTGAGATCGGCACCGCCGAGCCGCTGGCCCTGTTGCATGACAGGCTCCAGAAGAGGCGAGCCGGATACTTTCTCATCAAACAGCCCGATGGTATCGCCCTGCAGTTCGCCGTCGTCACTCAGCCGTCGGAATACCTGTTTGCGGCCGGGGAGATCGGTTTTGCCCCGGGAATGCTTGCCGCGGGGTTTATCCCGGAAATAATGGAGTTTGTAGGCAGAGTCGAGGAAAGGTACATCGGCTGATGTGTCAACATTCGATCCGACGCCAACCCCGTCTATCGGAGCGCCGCTTGCCAGCAGCGTTTCGATGCGATGTTCATCGAGTCCGCCACTGACAATAATGCGGGTGTCCGTCAGCCCACCCTCATCCAGGATGGCGCGGGTCAGGCGGGCGTTGGCCGCGAGATCGCCGCTGTCAATGCGCACACCGTGCACCGAAATGCCATCCCCGGCGAGGCGCCTTGCGACCTCCACAACGCGCCTGGCACCGCGTTCAACGTCGTAGGTGTCAATGAGCAGCACCACGTTGTCGGGGTGGCTGCGGGCAAAACGCTCAAACGCTTCCATTTCGCTGTCATGCGCGAGAATGAACGCATGGGCCATGGTGCCCGTGGGCGGGATGTCATAGCGGGCGCTGCCAAGGCAGGTGGCCGTGGCGCTGAAGCCGGCGAGATAACAGGCCCGTGCCGCCCAGGTCCCCGCTTCACCGCCATGGGCGCGTCGCATGCCAAAGTCGATTACCGGCGTATCACCGGCAGCAATGACACAGCGGGCCGCCTTGCTCGCAATCAGCGTCTGATAATGCAGGATATTCATCAAACGCGATTCAATCAGCTGTGCTTCCGGTAGCGGCGCGATGATTTGCAGCAGGGGCTCTTCGGCGAAGAAAACCGTGCCTTCAGGCAGGGCCATGACATCGCCGGTAAAGCGGAAATCGGCCATGCGGTCGACAAATGCCTGTGTGAACAGCCCCGTTTGTTGCATCCACTCAAGCTCGTGGGCCTTGAAGCGCAGTTGCTCCAGCCACTCGAGCCCCTGATCAAGGCCGGCGGCGATGAAAAACCCGCGTTTCGGCGAGCCACGCATGAACAGTTCAAAGACGGCCTCTTCGGTCATGCCATGCTCATAGTAGGTCTGCAGCATGGTCAGCTCGTAGAGATCCGTCAGTAGCGGTGTGCGTTCAAGATTCATTGTTATTGTTCGCTCAGCTGCGCAGGCCGGTGCCGCGCTTTAGCAGATGCAGGCTCAGGGCCGTTCCGGCAATGATAAAGCCAATGACCAGCGTATAGGCAGTCATGATTGGGATATCCGAGCTGCCGAGTATGCCGTAGCGAAAGGCATTGACCATATACAGGATTGGATTGGCCATCGACAGACCCTGCCAGAAGTCAGGCAGCATGGAGATGGAGTAGAAAACCCCGCCGAGATACGTCAGCGGGGTGAGGATGAAGGTGGGCACGATGGCGATATCATCGAATTTCTTGGCAAAGACGCCATTAATGAAACCACCCAGTGAAAACAATACCGCCGTGAGGAAAACCACAGAGATCGTGACCGGAATGTTGTGGATTTCCAGATCGGCGAAAAAGCTCGCGATGATGGTGACAATCAGGCCCGTGAAAAGGCCCCGGCCGACACCGCCTGCCACATAACCGGCGAGAATTACGTAATTGGGGGTCGGGGAGACCAGAAGTTCCTCGACATGACGCTGGAATTTGGCACCGAAAAACGAGGAAACCACATTGGTGTAGGAGTTGGTGATCACCGACATCATGATGATCCCCGGGGCGATGAACTCCATGAAGCTGTAGCCATCCATCACTCCGACGCGCGAGCCGATGAGGCTGCCGAAGATGATGAAATACAGGGTCATGGTGATCGCCGGTGGGACCAGTGTCTGTACCCAGATCCGCAGATAACGGTGCGTTTCCTTCCACACCAGTGTGCGCAGGGCGATCAGGGTCTGTTTGGGGTAGGCCGGATAGAGCGCTGCCATATCAGACTGCCTTGGCTGGCGGGTTGTCGCGATCACCGAGCATGCGCACGAAAAGTTCTTCGAGCCGATTGGCTTTGTTTTTCATGCTGGTGACTTCGACACCGGCAGCATTGAGTTGCTTGAAAAGGTCACTGAGTGTCTGATCACCCCGGACTTCAACTTCGATGGTCTGTTCATCGATGGGCACGACGTAGAAATCCGTGATGTTGGGTAAATCACCAACCGCCGAGCTGATGTCGAGGACGAAGCTCTGACTTTTCAGTTTGGCGAGCAGCGATCGCATGTCGGTGTTCTCGATAATGCGGCCGCCATCGATGATCCCGATGTTGCGGCAGAGCGATTCCGCTTCTTCCAGGTAATGGGTCGTGAGGATGATGGTCGTGCCGCGTTCATTCATCTGCCGCAGAAAGTCCCACATCGACCGACGCAGCTCGATGTCAACGCCTGCAGTCGGCTCATCGAGGATGAGCAGCCTGGGTTCATGGACCAGGGCGCGGGCGATCATCAGCCGCCGTTTCATGCCACCCGATAGTGAGCGTGAGCTGGCGTTGCGTTTGCCCCAGAGATCGAGCTCGCGCAGGTAATATTCGGCGCGCTCGTGGGCGGTGCGACGATCGATGCCGTAATAACCGGCCTGGTTGAGAACGATCTGGCTGACGGTCTCGAACTGGTTGAAATTGAACTCCTGGGGGACCAGTCCGAGGTTGGATTTGGCCTCCCATGGCTCGGTGACGATGTCATGGCCAAAAATCTTCACCGAGCCCGATGTCGCCCGAACCAGGGAGGCAACGATGCCGATGATCGTGGTCTTGCCGGCACCATTGGGCCCAAGCAGCCCGAAGAAATCACCGGGCGTGACCTCGAGATCAACATCATGCAGGGCGGTAACACCGCCGGAATACGTCTTGTTGAGCTGACGCAGCGATAGCGCATTCATATTCGGGAAACCGAGTCGGTGGTCGCAGGGGCGCGGCCAAAGAGTGCAAAGGTAGCTGTTCGTGCCTTCTTTTTGCAAGGTGCCGGGCTGCTCATGGATGGACAGCCAGCCCGGGTCAGGCGTACTATTCAGCAGGTTGAGATAGCCGACGGGAGGGCACTGCGGGCCCTCCCGTTTTTGCGAGCAAATGGGGTGAAAAGGTGACTGACAGAGCAGTTCTGGCACTCGAGGATGGATCGGTTTTCCATGGCACTGCCCTCGGGGCCAAGGGCCAAACGGCAGGAGAAGTCTGTTTCAACACAGCGATGACGGGCTATCAGGAAATCTGCACCGACCCCTCGTATTTCGGCCAGATGGTCACACTGACCTATCCGCATATCGGCAACACCGGCGTCACGCAGCTCGATGAAGAGGCCAACGGCCCGCAACTCTCCGGTCTGATCATTCGTGACTACCCCGTGCAGATGAGCAACTGGCGGGCCGAAGCGGGTCTGGGCGACTACCTCGCCCGTCATGGGGTGGTCGGTATCTGCGATATCGATACGCGCCGGCTGACGCGGATTCTGCGCGAGAAAGGTGCGCAGAATGGCTGCATCCTCTCGGGTGATTCGGTGGATGCCGAGGCCGCGGTGGCAGCAGCGGCGGCGCATCCGCCCCTGACCGGGCGCGATCTGGTGCAATCGGTGACCACCGAGGAGCGCTATGAATGGCGACTGGGCACCTGGGCGCTGGAGCGTGGCGAGACCGAGCCGGCGCCGGGCAGTGATGCCGATCTGCCGTTCCACGTGGTCGCTTATGATTTTGGTATCAAGCGCAACATCCTGCGACAGCTCGTGGATCATGGCTGCCGGGTGACGGTGGTGCCGGCGACGACACCGGCCGCGGATGTGCTTGCGCTGAAGCCCAATGGTGTCTTTCTCTCCAATGGCCCGGGTGATCCGGAGCCGCTGACTTATGCCATTGAGGCAGCTCGTGCCCTGCTCGACAGCGGCATACCGCTGTTCGGGATCTGCCTCGGGCATCAGCTGCTCGGGCTTGCGACCGGCGCGAGCAGTATCAAGATGAAATTCGGACACCACGGAGCCAATCACCCGGTGCTCGATATCGCCACGGGTCGGGTCATGATCTCCAGTCAGAACCATGGCTTTGCCATTGACGCCAATACCCTGCCGGCAAATGTGCAGGTCACGCACCATTCGTTGTTTGATGGCAGTCTGCAGGGTATCGAGCTCAATGATCGGCCTGCCTTCAGCTTCCAGGGGCATCCCGAGGCCAGCCCCGGGCCACATGACGTCTCCCCGCTCTTCGCTCATTTCGTTGATTTGATGGCCGCCCATCCGCGCGCGGCCTGAATTACCAGGTGGTTGTTCAAACATGCCCAAGCGCACAGACATCAAAAGCATCCTGATCATTGGCGCAGGCCCGATCGTCATCGGCCAGGCCTGTGAGTTTGACTATTCCGGGGCTCAGGCCTGCAAGGCGCTGCGTGAAGAGGGGTACCGGGTCATCCTCGTCAACTCCAATCCGGCAACCATCATGACCGATCCGGAGATGGCGGATGCCGTCTACATTGAGCCGATTCAGTGGCAGGTGGTCGCAAGCATTATCGAGCGCGAACGCCCCGATGCCGTCCTGCCCACCATGGGCGGGCAGACGGCGCTCAACTGCGCGCTCGATCTCGACCGTCACGGCGTGCTTGAGCAGTTCGGCGTCGAGATGATCGGCGCCACCAAATCCGCCATCGACATGGCAGAGGATCGCGAAGCTTTCCGCCAGGCGATGAACCGCATCGGGCTGGGCACCGCCAGGGCCCGTATCGCGCACAGCATGGAAGAGGCGCTCGCCGCGCAGCAGGAGATCGGATTCCCGACCATTATCCGGCCCTCGTTCACATTGGGTGGCAGCGGTGGCGGCATTGCCTACAACGCTGAGGAATTCAATGAAATCTGCGAGCGAGGCCTTGATCTCTCGCCAACCAATGAGCTGCTGATTGAAGAATCCGTTCTGGGTTGGAAAGAGTTTGAGATGGAGGTTGTCCGCGACAAGGCCGACAACGCCATCATTATCTGCGCCATTGAGAATGTGGATCCCATGGGCGTTCACACCGGTGATTCCATCACGGTCGCCCCGGCACAGACGCTCACGGACAAGGAATACCAGATCATGCGGGATGCCTCGCTGGCTGTCCTGCGGGAGATCGGTGTGGAGACCGGCGGGTCGAACGTGCAGTTCGCCATCAACCCGGAAGACGGCCGCATGGTCGTCATCGAGATGAATCCCCGGGTTTCGCGCTCCTCAGCGCTTGCCTCCAAAGCCACCGGCTTTCCGATTGCCAAGGTGGCGGCGAAGTTGGCGGTCGGCTACACGCTGGATGAGCTGCGCAATGAAATCACGGGTGGCCTGACGCCGGCCTCATTCGAGCCGAGCATCGATTATGTGGTCACCAAGATCCCGCGCTTTACCTTTGAGAAGTTCATGCGCACCAAGCCGGTGCTGACGACACAGATGAAGTCGGTTGGCGAGGTGATGGCCATCGGGCGGACTTTTCAGGAGTCTCTGCAAAAAGCACTGCGTGGGCTTGAGAACGGACTCGAGGGCCTGGATCCGCGGCTGCCGATGAGCGAAGAGGCAGCCGAGCGGGTGGCGCAGGAGCTGCGGCATCCGGGCCCGGAGCGTCTGCTCTGGGTGGCCGACGGCTTCCGGGCCGGGCTCGAGCTTGACGCCATTTTTGAGGCGACCGCCATCGATCCGTGGTTTCTTGCCCAGATCGGTGACCTGATCCGTCGCGAACAGGCGCTTGAGGGAGCCAGCCTGAAGTCACTGGATGCCACGCAGATGCGTGCGCTCAAGCGCTGCGGCTTCTCCGATGCCCGGCTTGCGCGCCTGCTTGGCGAGAATGAGCATGCTCTCCGGGATTATCGGCGTTCGCTTGGTGTGCGACCGGTCTACAAGCGGGTGGACTCCTGTGCCGCGGAATTCGCGACCGCGACTGCCTACATGTATTCCACCTACGAGGAGGAAGATGAGGCGGCACCGAGTGACCGGCGCAAGATCATGATCCTTGGCGGCGGCCCCAACCGCATCGGCCAGGGCATCGAGTTTGATTATTGTTGTGTGCATGCGGCCCTGGCGCTGCGTGAGGATGGTTTTGAGACCATCATGGTCAACTGCAATCCCGAGACCGTCTCCACCGACTATGACACCTCGGACAGGCTGTATTTTGAGCCCCTGACGCTCGAGGACGTGCTGGAGATCGTTGAGACTGAAAAGCCCGAGGGGATTGTCATTCAGTACGGGGGGCAGACGCCGCTCAAGCTCGCCCGAGACCTCGAGGCCTTTGGGGCCAACATTATTGGCACGACGCCGGATTCCATTGATCTGGCCGAGGATCGTGAGCGTTTTCAGGGGCTTATCAACGAAGCCGGTCTGCAGCAGCCGCCGAATCGGACCGCAACCGACCCGGAACAGGCATTGCGGCTTGCCGATGAAATCGGCTATCCGCTGGTGGTGCGGCCTTCCTATGTGTTGGGCGGCCGGGCCATGGAGATCGTTTATCAGGCCTCCGAGCTCGAGCAGTACATGCGTGAGGCGGTCAAGGTCTCAAACGAATCCCCCGTGCTGCTCGATCGTTTTCTGGACGATGCCATCGAGGTGGATATCGATGCCATTTGTGATGGCAAACAGGTCCTGATCGGCGGGGTGATGGAGCATATCGAACAGGCGGGTGTGCACTCCGGCGACTCGGCCTGCTCGCTGCCACCTTATAGTCTCTCGCCTCAGCTTGTGGACCGCATGCGCGAGCAAATGCGGGAAATGGCGCTGCGGCTCGGCGTTGTCGGGCTTATGAATGCACAGTTTGCGATCAAGGGTGAGGAGATTTTCGTCCTTGAGGTCAACCCGCGTGCTTCACGCACCGTGCCGTTTGTCTCCAAGGCCACCGGGTTCCCGCTGGCAAAGATCGCGGCGCGCTGCATGGTTGGCCGCACACTGCAGGCCCAGGGGTATACCGAAGAACGCGTCCCGAGCAGTTATTCCGTCAAGGAAGCGGTCTTCCCGTTCATCAAGTTCCCGGGCGTGGATCCGATTCTTGGCCCGGAGATGAAGTCCACCGGTGAGGTGATGGGAATCGGGCCGGTATTCGGCGAGGCCTATGCCAAATCCCAGCTTGGAGCCGGCGTGGAGCTGCCACGTGGCGGTCGTGTTTTCATCAGCATGCGGGATGCCGACAAGCCGGCCGTGCCATCGATTGGTCGTGACCTCGTGCGGCGCGGATTCGAATTGGTCGCAACCCGGGGTACGGCTGAGGTCTTGCAGGCTGCCGGTGTTGAGTGCAGTGTGATCAACAAGGTGGTGGAAGGCCGTCCGCATGTGGTGGACGCCATTAAAAACGGTGAGATCGATCTGATCATCAATACCACCGAAGGCCGGCAGGCCATCGCCGATTCTTTCTCCATCCGTCGTGAAGCCCTGCATCACAAGGTCTGCTACACGACAACCCTGGCCGGTGCCCGAGCCACCTGTCAGGCGCTTGAGTATCTTGATTCCAAGGAAGTGCGCTCGCTGCAGGATCTGCACAAGGAGGCGATGGCATGAGCAAAACACCATTGACAGTGCGGGGCGCAGAGCAGCTGCGTGAAGAGCTCAATCGCCTGAAAACCGCGGATCGGCCCAATGTCATCAAGGCGATTGCTGAGGCCCGCGCCCACGGTGATCTGAAAGAGAACGCCGAGTATCACGCTGCCCGGGAGCAGCAGGGGTTCATCGAGGGCCGGATTGCGGAAATCGAATCCAAGCTCGCCAATGCCCAGATCATCGACGTCACGGCGTTGCCGGCGAATGGAAAAGTCGTTTTCGGCGTCACGGTTGTCCTCTCGGATGAAGAAGACGGAAGCGAGAAGACCTACCAGATCGTCGGCGAGGACGAGGCGGACATCAAGGCAAACCGGATTTCCGTGCAGTCGCCCATCGCCCGGGCGCTGATCGGCAAGGAAGAGGGCGATGTCGTTGATGTACAGGCGCCCGGCGGGCAGCGGACCTACGAGATCGTTGAGGTGCGCTACGAGTAATGGCCCGCAGTCGTGGCAGCCGTCGCTGGTTGAACGAACATTTCAGTGACCCGTTTGTCCGCGAGGCCCAGCGTCGCGGACTGCGGTCGCGGGCGGTCTTCAAGCTGGAGGCCATTGATCAGAAGGACCGGCTCATTGCCCCGGGGCAATGCGTGGTTGACCTCGGTGCCGCGCCCGGTGGCTGGAGTGAATATGCCGCGGGCCGTGTCGGAGAATCCGGGCGGGTGATTGCCATCGATCTTCTGGAGATGGCGCCCTTGCCGGGTGTGACGGTCATCCAGGCCGACTTTGCAGCCGATGAAGGGCTTGCAGCGCTGGATGCCGCACTCGATGGTCAGGCGGTCGATCTTGTATTATCCGATATGGCCCCCAATCTCTCAGGACAGAAAGCCGTCGATCAGCCACGCTCAATGTTATTGGCCGAGCTGGCGCTCGATTTCTGCGCCAATCGCCTGAAACCTGGCGGCGGATTGCTGGTCAAAGTGTTTCAGGGGCAGGGATTCGATGCCCTGCTGGCCGAGATGAGAAGACAGTTTGACCGGGTCTCCAGCCGCAAACCGCAGGCCTCTCGGGACAGAAGTCGAGAGGTCTATCTGCTGGCGAGAGGCTTTCGGGCAGTGTAGGGTGCTTAATAAACCAACGACTTGAGGTAAGCCGTTTTGAACGACATGGCCAAGAACCTGATCCTCTGGGTGGTCATCGCCGTGGTGCTGATGTCCGTTTTCAGCAACTTTCAGCAGCAGGGAACCACCGCGCAGGAAGTCCCGTATTCGCAGTTCCTCGGTGAAGTGGACAGTGGCCGCGTCGACTCAGTGACGATGCAGGGGCCGGTGATTCGCGGCACCCGCTCGGACGGCTCACACTTCAGTACTTATAGCCCCGAGACCGACAACAACGCCCTGATCGGCCAGCTGATGAACAATGGCGTCAGCATTCGGGCTGAAGAGCCGGAAGGCCGCAGCATGCTGCTGCAGATCCTCATCTCCTGGTTCCCGTTCCTTCTGCTCATCGGCGTCTGGGTCTATTTCATGCGCCAGATGCAGGGTGGCGGCGGTGGCCGGGGCGCCATGTCCTTTGGCAAGAGCCGCGCGAAGATGATGTCGGATGAGCAGGTCAAGGTGACCTTCAAGGACGTCGCCGGCGTTGAAGAGGCCAAGCAGGATGTGGTCGAACTGGTTGAGTTCCTGCGCGATCCCTCCAAATTCCAGCGCCTCGGCGGGAGCATTCCGCGCGGTGTGCTGATGGTCGGTCCGCCCGGAACGGGTAAGACGCTGCTCGCCAAGGCCATTGCCGGTGAGGCGCGCGTGCCGTTTTTCAGCATCTCGGGCTCGGATTTCGTGGAGATGTTCGTCGGTGTCGGCGCTTCGCGTGTTCGCGATATGTTCGCGCAGGCCAAAAAGCAGGCCCCCTGCATCATCTTTATCGACGAGCTTGATGCTGTTGGTCGTCAGCGTGGCGCCGGCCTCGGTGGCGGACATGATGAGCGCGAGCAGACGCTCAACCAGATGCTTGTGGAAATGGACGGATTTGAGGGCAACGAAGGCATTATTGTCATCGCGGCCACCAACCGCCCGGATGTTCTCGACCCGGCGCTGTTGCGCCCGGGGCGCTTCGACCGTCAGGTCGTGGTGCCGCTGCCCGATGTTCGCGGTCGCGAGCAGATTCTGCGCGTACACATGAACAAGACCCCGTTGGCGGATGATATTGATGCCAAGGTCCTGGCGCGGGGTACCCCCGGGTTCTCGGGGGCTGATCTGGCCAACCTGGTGAATGAAGCGGCGCTGTTTGCGGCGCGGCGTAACAAGCGGGTCGTCGATCAGCAGGATTTCGAGGACGCGAAAGACAAGATCATGATGGGTGCCGAGCGTAAGTCCATGGTCATGACCGAGGATGAAAAGCGCCTCACCGCCTATCACGAGGCCGGGCATGCCATCGTCGGGCTGAAGGTCCCGGAACATGATCCGGTGCACAAGGTCACCATCATCCCGCGCGGCAGAGCCCTGGGCGTGACCATGTTTCTGCCCGAGGAAGACCGCTACAGCTACACCAAGCGTCGCCTGAACAGCTCCATCTGCGGACTGTTCGGCGGCCGGATCGCCGAGGAGATGATTTTCGGTGCCGACCGCGTGACAACGGGTGCTCAGTCGGATATCCAGCGGGTTACCGAGATTGCCCGCAATATGGTCACCAAGTGGGGCCTGTCGGACAAGATGGGGCCGCTTGCCTACGGTGAGGATGAGGGCGAGGTGTTCCTGGGCCATCAGGTGACGCAGCACAAGCTCATCTCTGATGAAACGGCGCATGCGATCGATGAAGAGGTCCGGCGCATCGTCGAGGAGAATTACGCCGAGGCCAAGTCCATCCTTGAGTCCAATATCGATATCCTGCACAAGATGTCGGATGCGCTCATGAAGTACGAAACCATCGATCGTGAGCAGATTGATGACATCATGAACGGCCGTGATCCGCGTCCGCCGAAGGACACCAATCGGCCATCGGGCAGTGCTTCATCGGGTGCGGAATCTGATGACACCGAAGCCGAGGGAGGCGATGTCGGCAAGCCGGCCAGCGAGCACTAGCCTTTGATGAGGCGGGAGCTGGACTGCGCGGGGCATGTGCTCGATCTGACCCGGCCCTGCGTGATGGGCGTTCTCAATGTCACCCCCGATTCCTTCTCGGACGGGGGTGAATTCATTGCGGCCGACAGTGCCATTGAGCATGCGCTTGCCATGGAAGCGGCGGGGGCGGCGATTATTGATGTCGGTGGTGAATCGACACGGCCCGGTTCCGAAGGTGTGACGGTTGAGGAAGAACTGCGCCGGGTCCTGCCGATTCTCGAAGCCCTCAGCCAGACGGTTTCGGTACCGCTTTCCATCGACACCTCCAAGCCGGAAGTCATGCAGGCCGCCGCCGATAGCGGTGCCGGGCTGATTAATGATGTCATGGCATTGCGTCGTCCCGGCGCGCTCGAGGCGGCCGCCAGCACCGGTCTGCCGGTCTGTCTGATGCATATGCAGGGCTCGCCCAAGACCATGCAGAACGCACCGCAGTATGGGGATGTGGTCACCGAGGTGCGCGATTTTCTTGCCGAGCGGTTACAGGTTGCAGAGAACGCAGGCATCTCCCGGCAGCGCCTGATCCTCGATCCGGGGTTTGGGTTCGGCAAGACCGATCCGCACAATGCAGCGCTGTTGCGGGGGCTTGGTGAAATTGCAGCGTTGGGGGCCCCGGTGCTCGCTGGACTGTCTCGAAAATCGCTGGTCGGTCGGGTGCTCGGGCGTGAAATGTCGCAGCGTCTGCCCGGGAGTCTCGCCGCTGCTACGTTGGCGGTGTGGAATGGGGCTAAAATCATACGCGCGCATGATGTTGCCGAGACCGTCGACGCGGTACGCTTGTGCGATTACGTCATGACCACAGCGGCAGGCGTTGATTGATGGGGTGCAGGGAGGCCCTTTGACCGATGGATAAGCGCTATTTTGGCACCGATGGCATCCGCGGGCGGGTCGGTGAGCCACCGATCACCGCTGATTTTGTGCTCAAGCTGGGCTGGGCCGCCGGGCAGGTGCTTGGTGGGCGCAGCGGTTCCGGTCAGGTGCTGATCGGTAAGGACACGCGGCTCTCCAATTACATGTTCGAATCCGCGCTCGAGGCCGGGCTGTCGTCTGCGGGATTGGATATCCGCCTGCTCGGGCCGATGCCAACGCCGGCCATCGCTTATCTCACCCGTACGTTGCGCGCCAATGGCGGTATCGTCATCAGCGCCTCTCACAACAGTCATCATGACAACGGCATCAAGTTCTTCTCGGCCGATGGATTCAAGCTTGATGATGAGGCTGAGCTGGCCATCGAGGCGAATATTGAAAAGCCGTTGTCGACGGTGGACTCATCGTCTTTGGGTAAGGCATCCCGGCTTGTTGATGCGCCCGGCCGGTACATTGAATTCTGCAAGCATTCGCTGCCCGCCGGGACGAGTCTTCAGGGGCTGACCCTGGTTGTCGACTGTGCCAATGGCGCCGGCTACCAGGTGGCGCCGGCGGTGTTCGAAGAGTTGGGTGCGCGGGTCATTCGACGCGGGAATCAGCCGGATGGGCTGAACATCAATGTCGACTGCGGATCGACTCATCCTGAGGGCCTGCAGCAGGCTGTCCTCGAGCATCAGGCCGACGCCGGTATTGCACTGGATGGCGATGGCGACCGGGTCATCATGGTCGATCACCAGGGAGAGATTCTCGACGGTGATCAGTTGCTCTGGATTATCGCTCAGCAGCGTCATCTTGCCGGCAGCCTGCAGGGGCCGGTGGTGGGCACCCAGATGAGTAATCTTGGCCTTGAGCTCGCGCTCGGTGAGTTGCGGGTGGATTTCCTGCGGGCGCGTGTCGGTGACCGCTATGTCCTTGAGATGTTGCAGGCCAACGGCGGCGAGCTCGGTGGTGAGTCCTCCGGGCATATCGTCTGCCTGGATCGAACAACCACTGGCGATGGCATTGTCTCGGCGCTGCAGGTGCTCGGAGCCGCGGCACAGACAGGACGGTCACTGGCAGAGCTTGCCTGTGGTATGGATAAGCTGCCGCAGCACATGGTCAACGTCCCCATTGATCGGGGCAGTAACCCCATGGCCGACAAGCGTGTGACCCAGGCCGTCCGCGATCTGGAGCAGCGCCTGGGCAAAACCGGCAGAGTCCTGCTGCGGCCCTCCGGCACGGAGCCGGTGCTTCGTGTGATGGTCGAAGGCGAAGACGGCGATCTGGTTCATGCAGCGGCGGTGGATCTGGCGCAGGCAGTTGAAAGGATTTGCGGTGAACCAGCGCCCAGGATGGCTGCCGGTGATTGATTCCGGGGGCTGACGCCGTTACTCTCCCCGGCTTCTCGGATAACAGGACAGAGTCAGCATGCGCACGGCGCTTATCGCAGGTAACTGGAAAATGAATGGTCTGCAGGCGGATGCAACATCGCTTGCCAGGGCCGTTGTCTCAGCGATTGAGCCGCAGCCGTCTGTTGAAGTTCTGGTCTGCCCGCCCTTTGTGCACCTGGCTCCGGTCGGCGAGGCGTTAAAGGACTCCGGTGTCCGGCTCGGCGCGCAGAACTGTGCGGATGTGCCGCAGGGGGCGCGGACCGGTGAAATCGCGGCTGATATGCTGGCGGATCTGCAGGTTCAGTACGTCATCCTGGGGCATTCCGAGCGCCGCGAGTTCTACGCCGAGGACAACCGACTGATTGCCAGTCGCTGTGAGCAGGCGGTGGCGGCCGGGTTGCGGCCGATTCTCTGTGTTGGCGAGACGCTCGAGGCGCGTGATGCAGGGCAGACCGAGGCGGTGATCGCCGAGCAGCTTGATGGCGTTCTCGGTATTCTGGGTGCTGAGGGTTTCGTTGACGGGGTCATTGCTTACGAGCCAGTCTGGGCCATCGGTACCGGTCGCACCGCCACCACCGAGCAGGCGCAGGCCGTGCATGCGTTCATCCGCAATCGACTGGCGGCCTATGATGCGGATTTCGCCGAGCGCACGCGCATCCTCTATGGGGGCAGCATGAAGCCTGATAATGCGGTGGCTCTGCTCGCCCAGCCCGACGTGGATGGTGGGCTGATTGGTGGTGCCTCTCTCAAGGCAGAAGATTTTGCAGCGATACATGCTGCGGCAGCGCGGGGCTGAACCCCGCAGCTCATGGATTCGGATTGACTATGTACACAGTGGTTCTGGTTATTCACCTGGCATTGGCGGTTGTTCTGATTGGCGTGGTGCTGATGCAGCACGGCAAGGGCGCCGACGCCGGGGCGGCTTTTGGTAGTGGGGCATCCAGTACCGTTTTTGGTGCGCGTGGTTCGGCGTCCTTTCTCGGGCGGCTTACCGGATTTCTCGGGGTCGGGTTTTTCGTCACCAGCCTGACGCTGGCCATCATGGCCGGAACCTTCACCAGTGGCTCCAGTGTGGTGGACCAGGTTGAGTTGCCAGCGGAGGTTGAGCAGCAGACAGCACCGGCTCCGGATAATGCCGCAGCGGGCTCCGGTGCTGCTGAGCCTGCGCCAGCGCCGGCGCCGGAATAGGCGCTTTTTCGTTGTTACAGCGGCCGTCTCCTGTTAATATTCTTGGCGGTCAGGACTACCTGTTAGCGGATGTGGTGGAACTGGTAGACACGCTGTCTTGAGGGGGCAGTGGCGCAAGCCGTGCCGGTTCGAGTCCGGCCATCCGCACCATCATCGTAGCCTGAGTCTGATTCGTCGCCTGCAGGATGCCGTTACCTATGACTGAGAGCTATCTGCCGATTCTGGTCTTCATCGTTCTGGCGATGGGTATCGGTGTCGCCCCGCTGGCAGCGGGTTTTCTCCTGGCTCCTCACCGACCCGAACATGAAAAGCTCACGCCCTATGAATGCGGTTTTGAGGCCTTCGAGGACTCCCGCATGCAGTTTGATGTGCGCTACTACCTGGTCGCGATTCTTTTCATCATTTTCGATCTGGAAATCGCCTTTCTGTTTCCCTGGGCCATCGTGCTTGATGACATTGGCCTGTTCGGGTTCGGGGCGATGGCCGTTTTCATTGGTGTGCTGTTGATCGGCTTTCTTTATGAATGGAAGAAAGGGGCGCTGGAATGGGAATAGAGGGCGTTCTCGACAAGGGTTTCGTGACCACTTCCGCGGACAAGCTCATCAATTGGGCTCGGACCGGTTCGCTCTGGCCGATGACATTCGGCCTGGCCTGTTGCGCGGTCGAGATGATGCATGCCGGTGCGGCTCGTTATGACATGGACCGGTTGGGGCTGATATTCCGTCCTTCGCCGCGTCAGTCCGATGTCATGATTGTTGCCGGTACGCTGGTGAACAAAATGGCGCCTGCCCTGCGGCGCGTCTATGACCAGATGCCCGACCCGAAATGGGTGATTTCCATGGGATCCTGCGCCAACGGCGGGGGGTATTACCACTACTCGTACTCAGTCACCCGCGGCTGTGACCGAATTGTCCCGGTGGATATTTATGTCCCGGGCTGTCCTCCCACGGCAGAGGCGCTGCTCTACGGCATCGTTCAGCTGCAGAACAAGATCCGCCGCACCAACACGATTGCGCGCTAAAGGGGAGGCCCATGCCTTTTTCCGCCAACCAACTCCTTGAGCATGTGCAGGCCGCGCTGGGCGAGAAGATTGCCCGGGCAGAACTCGCCTATGGTGAGGTGGAGATCGAAGTCGCCCCCGATGATCTTTATGCGGCCATGCAAACCCTGCGCGACAGCGAAATGCTGGCCTTTGATCAACTGCTTGATATCGCCGGTGTGGATTACGCGGCTTATGGGCAGGATGAATGGATTACCGATGAGGCGAGCAACACAGGTTTCAGTCGCGGTGTTGATGGCTTTACCACCGGGCGTCTCGGGCTGACCGGCATCTATGGCGTGCAGTCCATTGAATCCAGCACCGGTCGCCGCTTTGCTGCGGTCTATCATCTGCTCTCCGTCAAGCGCAATCACCGCCTGCGGGTGCGCTGTTATGCAGCCGATGATGACATGCCGATGCTCGATTCCATCGTGCCGCTCTGGTCATCGGCCAATTGGCAGGAAAGAGAGGCCTTTGATCTCTACGGCATCATTTTTGATGGCCATCCCGACCTGCGCCGCATCCTCACGGATTACGGTTTTGTTGGTCATCCTTTCCGCAAGGATTTCCCGCTGATCGGCAACGTCGAGGTCCGCTACGACGAGCGTCGGGGCCGGGTGGTCTATGAGCCGGTCTCAATCGAACCCCGGGTTCTGGTGCCGCGTGTGATCCGCGATGACAACCGGTATGCCGATCCTGCGGCCGAGGGAGCAAAAGATGCCTGAGATCAACAGCTACACGGTTAACTTCGGCCCGCAGCACCCGGCAGCGCATGGCGTGCTGCGTCTTGTCCTGGAGATGGAAGGTGAGGTGGTGCGTCGGGCCGATCCGCATATCGGGCTGCTGCATCGAGCGACCGAGAAACTCGCCGAGACCAAACCCTACAATCAGAGCATCGGTTATATGGACCGGCTCGATTACGTCTCGATGATGTGCAATGAGCATGCTTATGTGCTTGCAATTGAGAAGCTGCTCGGCATAACGCCGCCGGAACGGGCTCAGTACATCCGGGTGATGTTTGACGAGATCACCCGCATTCTCAACCATCTCCTCTGGATCGGCGCGCACGGGCTTGATGTCGGTGCGATGACGGTCTTCCTCTATGCCTTCAAGGAGCGTGAGGAGCTCATGGACTGCTACGAGGCGGTCAGCGGTGCGCGGATGCATGCGACCTACTATCGCCCGGGTGGTGTCTATCGGGATCTGCCCAAGCAGATGCCGAAGTATCGCAGCTCCGAGTATCGCAAGGATAAGGATGTCGAGCGCATGAATGCGGCGCGCGAGGGCAGCATGCTCGATTTCATCGAGGCATTCTGTGATGGCTTTGGCTCGACCATCGATGAAATCGAAACCCTGCTCACCGACAACCGCATCTGGAAGCAGCGTCTGGTGGATGTGGCCGTTGTCTCTCCGGAGCGTGCACTGCAGCTTGGATTCACCGGTCCGATGTTGCGTGGCTCCGGTGTTGAATGGGATCTGCGCCGCAAGCAGCCCTATGAAGTCTACGATCGCATGGATTTTGAGGTGCCGGTCGGCAGCAACGGCGATTGCTATGACCGTTATCTCGTGCGCATGGAAGAGCTGCGCCAGTCGGTGCGCATCATCCGCCAGTGCATTGATTGGCTGCGGCGCAATGATGGGCCGGTCATGTTGTCGGATCACAAAGTTGTCCCGCCGTCGCGCGAAGAGATGAAGGACGACATGGAGTCCCTGATTCATCACTTCAAACTCTTCACCGAGGGATATTGCACCCCGGCGGGTGAGGTTTATGCCGCGGTTGAGGCGCCGAAGGGGGAGTTCGGTGCGTACATCGTCTCCGATGGCGCCAATAAGCCCTATCGGCTCAAGCTCCGGGCGCCGGGTTTTGCGCATATGGCCGCCATGGATGAAATGGTCAAGGGGCATATGCTGGCTGACGTTGTCACGGTGATGGGCACCATGGATATTGTCTTTGGGGAGGTGGACCGTTGAGTAGCGCCGAGGATCAGGTTCACGACGGGCTGTCACAGGCCGAGCAAGCAGAGATTGATCGCTGGCTTGAGCGCTTTCCTGATGACGCCATGGGGCGACGCTCTGCCATTATCCCGGCCCTGCATGTTGTCCAGCACCACCACGGCGGTTGGTTGCCGCAGCAGTGCATGGATGCCGTGGCGGAATATCTTGAGCTCGCCCCGGCGCGCGTCTACGAGGTTGCGACCTTCTACGGCATGTTTGATGTCAAACCGGTGGGTCGGCACAAGGTGAATATCTGCACCAATATCTCCTGCATGCTGCGTGGTGCCGAAGACATTGTTGAGCATGTCGAGAAAAAACTGGGCATCAGCCTTGGCGAGACCACGGCTGACGGCCGCATTACCCTGAAGCGCGAAGAGGAGTGCCTCGCGGCCTGTACGGGTGCACCCATGATGCAGGTGGACGAGGAGTACTACACCGATCTGACCCCGGAGAAGATCGACCGCATCCTGGACGAGCTGGAGTAGGTATGACCAACGTCTGCTACACAACGCTGCAGTTTGACGAGCCCTGGACGCTCGAGAACTATCGGGCCACCGGTGGTTATCAGGCGCTTGAGAAAGTCCTGCGTGAGGGCATGAGCGAAGACGATGTCATCGAAGTGGTGAAAAACGCCAACCTCCGTGGCCGCGGTGGTGCCGGTTTCCCGGCCGGGATGAAGTGGAGCTTCATGCCACGCTCGGCGCCGGGGCCAAAATATCTGCTCTGCAACTCGGATGAATCAGAGCCCGGCACCTGCAAGGACCGCGATATCCTGCGCTACAACCCGCATGCTGTTGTGGAAGGCATGATCATTGCCGGCTACGCCATGGGGATTGATGTCGGCTACAACTACCTGCGCGGTGAGTTCATGAAAGAGCCGTTCTCGCGCATGGAGCAGGCGGTTGTCGAGGCCCGCGAAGCGGGCTATCTCGGCGAGAATATTCTCGGTTCCGGTTTTAACTTCGAATTGCATAATTACATCGGTGCCGGTGCTTATATCTGTGGTGAAGAATCGGCGCTCATGGAGTCGCTCGAGGGCAAGAAGGGCATGCCACGCAACAAGCCGCCCTTCCCGGCCCAGGCGGGTATCTATGGCCGTCCGACAACCATCAACAACACCGAGACACTGGCCTCGGTCCCGGCGATTATTCGCAACGGAGCCGACTGGTTCCTCGAGCTCGGTAAGCCAAACAACGGCGGGATGAAGATTTTCTGCGTCTCCGGTCATGTGGAGAAGCCAGGGAATTTCGAGATCTCACTCGGCACGCCGTTCAAGGACCTCCTCGCCATGGCTGGTGGGGTCTGGAAAGGTCGTGAGCTCAAAGCCGTGATTCCTGGCGGCTCATCGATGCCGGTGGTTCCGGCGGAGACCATGCTCGGTCTGACCATGGACTACGATGCGCTTGCCGAAGCGGGATCGGCGCTCGGCTCCGGTGGCGTGATCGTGATGGATGAGGCCACGGATATGGTCAAGGCACTGCTGCGCATCAGCCGCTTTTACTACGCCGAGTCCTGCGGGCAGTGCACGCCCTGCCGTGAAGGTACCGGCTGGATGTATCGCGTGATCAAACGCATCTATGAAGGTCAGGGCCGGCCTGAGGACATCGAGCTGCTGGAATCGGCAGCCGGTCAGATTGCCGGTCACACCATTTGTGCATTCGGAGAGGCCGCGGCCTGGCCCGTGCAGGGCATGCTGCGTCATTTCCGGCACGAGTTCGAGTACTACATCGAGCACAAGCGATCGATTGTTGAGGCAGCGGCATGAGCGCAGAAGTCAAAACCCAGGCGCCGGAGATGGTGAGTATCGAGATCGATGGTCAGTCCATCGAAGCGCCCAAGGGTGCCTCGATTATTGCGGTAGCCGATGAACATGGCATCGATATCCCGCGCTTCTGCTACCACAGCAAGCTCTCGGCACCGGCCAACTGCCGGATGTGTCTGGTTGATGTCGAGATGGGCGGCCGCCCCGCACCGAAGCCGTTGCCGGCCTGTATTACCACGGTTGTGGACGGCATGGTCGTGCGGACCACCTCAGAGCGGGCGCTGAAGGCGCAACGCGGGGTGATGGAATTCCTCCTGATCAACCATCCGCTGGATTGCCCGATCTGCGACCAGGGCGGTGAATGTGAGCTGCAGGACCTTGCTTTGGGCTATGGTCGCAGTGTCTCCCGGTTCGTTGAACGCAAGCGCGTGGTCAAGGACGAAAACCTCGGCCCGTTGATTGCCACGGAAATGACCCGTTGCATCCACTGCACGCGCTGTGTGCGCTTCCTCGACGAGATTGCCGGAACCTCCGAGCTTGGCGCCATGTTCCGTGGTGAGCATACCGAGATCAGTACCCTGGTCGGCAATGGTGTGCATTCCGAACTCTCCGGCAACATTATCGACCTCTGCCCGGTCGGAGCACTGACTTCACGGCCATACCGCTTCCGCGCCCGTTCCTGGGAGATGCTCAGTCATCCGAGCATTGCGCCACATGACTGCCTTGGCTCGAATATCGATCTGCATCAGGTCCGTGGCCACATCAAACGGGTGGTCCCGCGCGACAATGAGGCGGTGAATGAATGCTGGATCAGCGACCGTGATCGCTTTTCCTATGAGGGTGTCTACAGTGCCGAGCGTCTGCTCTCGCCGCAGATCCGCGAGAACGGCGAATGGCATAGCGTCGATTGGCAGACCGCCATCGAAGCGGCAGCCAATGCCCTGAAAGAGACGGTTGAGAAGCACGGACCGGGCGCGCTCGGTGGGCTCATTTCACCCTCAGCGACATTGGAAGAGATGTATCTGGCAGCCCGTATTCTCCGGGCGCTCGGCAGTGACCATATCGACACCCGCCTGCGGCGTGGCGATTTCCGCGATGGCGTTAATGCCAGCGGTTTCCCGGGTCTTCCTGTGGCGGTATCCGCCCTGGAATCACTGGATGCTGCATTGATCATCGGTGGCTATCCGCGGCATGAGCAGCCGCTCATTAATCACCGTCTGCGAAAGGCAGCATTCCGGGGCGGTCAGGTGATGGCGCTCAACCCGCGGGGATTCGACTGGAATATCCCGCTCTCCGATGAGCTTGTGGTCAACGCCGCGGCAATGCCGGCGGCACTGGCCCGTATCGCCGAAGCAGTGGCTGCCCGCAAGGGTGTCACGCTTCCCGCCGATACCAGCAGCTGGCAGGCCGAGTCGGTATCCGCCGCTGAGGCCGAAGCGGTTGCCGAGCGTCTGCTGGCAGCCGATCAGGGTGTGATTCTGCTCGGGGGGCTTGCCGATGCACATCCGGCAGGCGCGGAACTGCGCTATCTGGCCGGTGTGATCAGCAGCATGCTGGATCTGCCCTGCGGTGAACTGACCAATGGCTCGAATGCGGCTGGCGGTTGGCTTGCCGGCGCCGTGCCGGGCCGATGCGCTGATGGGGCTGAAGTCGCCGGTCTTGATGCATCAGCGATGCTGAGTGAACCAAGGCGCGGCTATCTGCTGCTCGGGATCGAGCCTGAGCATGATCTTTTTGACAGTGCCGCCGCGGCCAAGGCTTTCGAGCAGGCCGATCAGGTGATCGCGATCGCGACACATGATTCCCCGATGCTGCGCGAACAGGCCGATATTCTGTTACCAATGGCCGCGCTGGGTGAGACCGCCGGGACGTTCGTCAACGCCGAAGGCCTTTGGCAGACCTTTGCCGGGGTGGCTCAGCCGCAGGGCGAGGCGAGGCCCGCCTGGCGGCTGCTCCGGGTGCTTGCCAATGTGCTGGAACTCGATGGCTTTGAGTACAACGCCCCGGATGAAATTCATCACGAGATCAAGGCCATCAGCCATGAGGCCACGGTGGCAAACCTTGCTGCCACGCAGGCTGTGGCTCCGGCCAGGATCGAAGGCATGCTTCGGGTCAGCTATCCGGCGATGTTCAATGTGGACCCCCTGAGCCGGCATGCCGCCTCGCTGCAGGAGAGCGAACATGCGGCACCGGCCGTGGTTGTGCTGAACTCATCCGATGCCGGAGAGCTCGGTGTGAGCGATGGTGATCAGGTCGAGATCACCCAGGCCGGCGTTCAGCGCAAGCGGCCCGTGGCGATTGATGACGCGGTGCCGGCCGGTAGTTTCTGGATGGACGCCGGTGTTAGCGGTAGTGAAGCGCTTGGTGCGCTGATGGGTCCGGCGAGCCTCGCCGCCGCGGAGGTCGATTGATGGATGCCATGATCGAACTGGCCTGGACCGTGACCAAGATTGTCGCGCTGGTGATACCGCTTTTTATCGCCGTGGCCTACATGACTTACGCCGAGCGCAAGATCATCAGCGCCATGCAGCTGCGCCGGGGGCCCAATCGTGTGGGTTGGCACGGTCTTCTGCAGCCCATCGCGGATGCGCTCAAGCTCCTGATGAAAGAGGTGGTGCTGCCGCAGAACGCCAACCGGGCGTTGTTCGTGATCGCACCGATGCTCTCGATCATGCCCGCGCTCGCGGCCTGGGCGGTTCTGCCGCTTAGCGAAGGACTGGTCATCGCGGATATCAACGCGGGTCTTCTGTATGTCCTTGCCATGACCTCCATGGGTGTCTACGGCATTATTCTTGCCGGTTGGGCATCCAACTCCAAATATGCCCTGTTGGGTGCGATGCGCGCTGGCGCTCAGGTTGTCTCCTATGAGATCGCCATGGGTTTTGCGCTGGTGGGCGTACTGATGTCAGCCGGCAGTCTCAACCTCGGCGAGATTGTCCAGGCACAGCAGGGCCCGATCTGGAACTGGTTCTGGTTGCCGCTCCTGCCGCTGTTCGTGGTCTACTGGATCTCCGGCGTTGCCGAAACCAACCGGTTGCCATTTGATGTGGCCGAGGGCGAATCGGAGATCGTGGCGGGCTTCCATGTCGAGTACTCCGGCATGGCATTCGCCATCTTCTTCCTGGCCGAATATGCCAACATGATCCTGATCTCCGGGCTGGCTGCCATTATGTTTCTGGGTGGCTGGTATTCGCCCTTCCATGGTCTGCCGCTGCTCGGGCCGGCGTTTGAGTGGGTGCCGGGGATTGTCTGGTTTGTTCTTAAAACCTGTCTTTTCCTGTTCTTGTTCATCTGGTTCCGGGCCACATTCCCGCGCTATCGCTATGACCAGATCATGCGATTGGGCTGGAAAGTATTGATTCCGGTAACCGTGGTCTGGCTTATCGTGCTCTCGGTGATGATTCTCACCGGATTCGGGCCGTGGTTCTGAGGTAGAGGGTCGCCTGCATGCAATCAGTCAAGGAGTTCTTCGGTACCTTTATGCTCAGTGAGCTCATCAAGGGGATGCGGCTCACCGGCAAGCACCTCTTTGATGCCAAATACACGCTTGAGTATCCCGAAGAAAAAGCCCCGCAGTCCCCGCGATTCCGTGGTCTGCACGCGCTGCGTCGCTATCCCAACGGCGAGGAGCGCTGCATTGCCTGCAAACTCTGCGAGGCCGTCTGCCCGGCGCTTGCCATAACCATTGAATCCGAACCGCGGGATGACGGCACGCGCCGGACAACGCGCTACGATATTGATCTGTTTAAATGTATTTATTGCGGATTTTGTGAAGAATCCTGTCCGGTGGATTCCATCGTCGAGACCCGTATTCATGAATATCATTTTGAACAGCGGGGCGAGCAGATCATGCACAAGCAGGATCTGCTGGCAGTAGGGGAGCGGTACGAGGCGCAGTTGGCCGAGGATCGGGCTGCCGACGCACCGTACCGTTAAGAAAAGAGCGCATCAGGGGCACCTTGTGATCGAGAAAGTCATTTTTTATGTATTCGCCGCGATCCTGCTGCTCGCAGCGACGTTGGTGATTACGGCGCGTAACCCCGTTCACTCCGCGCTGTCGCTGGTGCTCGCCTTTTTTACCAGTGCCGCTCTCTGGCTGCTGGTTGAAGCGGAGTTTCTCGGTATCGCACTGGTTCTGGTGTACGTGGGTGCCGTGATGGTGCTCTTTTTGTTCGTCGTCATGATGCTCGATATCAATGTGGCGGTGCTGCGTGAGGGGTTTGCGCGATACCTGCCGCTCGGGGCGCTTGTCGGCGTGGTCATGCTGCTTGAGATGCTGCTGGTCATTGGGGCAAGCCAGGTGGACCTGCCAGGGTTTGCCGGAGAGGCGGCCGGCAGTCTCGGCGAGGACGGCGGAAACAACATCCGAATGCTCGGCAGTGTGCTCTACACGGTGTATGTGTATCCGTTTGAGCTGGCCGCCATTGTTCTGCTGCTCGCGATGATTGCTGCGATCATGCTCACGCATCGTCGCCGCGGCGGGACCAAGCATCAGGATATCTCGGCACAGGTCCGCACGCGCAAGGAAGATCGCCTGCGCATGGTGCGCATGCCGAGCGAACGTAATAACGATTCATAAATAAAACCGGGGCATTCATGTTAGCGCTCTCCGATTATCTGATATTAAGCGCGCTGCTGTTCTCAATCGGCATGGCGGGAATATTTCTCAATCGCAAGAATGCGATTGTTCTGCTGATGTCCATCGAGCTCATTCTGCTGGCGGTGAACTTCAACTTCATCGCCTTCTCGCATTTCCTCGGTGATATCCACGGTCAGGTGTTTGTGTTCTTCATCCTCACCGTGGCTGCTGCTGAATCGGCCATCGGCCTTGCCATTCTCGTCGTGCTTTTCCGCAATCGCCGCACCATCAATGTCGGCGATCTGGACATGATGAAGGGGTAGGCCATGAAGACGATTTACCTGCTCATCGTACTTGCCCCGCTGTTTGGCGCTGCCGTTGCCGGTCTCGCCGGCAGTCGCATTGGCCGCGCCAATGCCCATCGAGTGACCGTGGCGGCCGTCGGCCTTTCAGCAGCGCTTTCGCTCTGGGTGCTCTATCAGCATGTCTGGGGTGGAGCGCCGGTGTTCAATGAGACCATTTATCAGTGGGCGGTTGCCGGGGGTATCAACCTCGAGGTCGGTTTTCTGGTTGACCGGCTGACTGCGCTCATGATGGTGGTGGTGACCAGTGTCTCGTTGGCGGTGCATGTCTACACCATCGGCTACATGCATGATGATGCCGGCTACCAGCGTTTTTTCAGCTATATCAATCTGTTCACCTTCTCCATGCTGATGCTGGTCATGGCCAACAATTTCCTCCAGCTGTTCTTTGGCTGGGAAGCGGTCGGACTGGTTTCCTACCTGCTCATTGGTTTCTGGTACCGCAAGGAAACGGCCATATTCGCCAATCTCAAGGCCTTCCTGGTCAACCGGGTTGGTGATTTCGGTTTCCTGCTGGGTATCGCCGCGGTACTGATGTACTACGGCAGCCTTGATTACGCAGAGGTATTCGCAGCCGCCGACGCCGCACCGGCGATGACCATGCAGCTCTTTGGTACGGAAGCCCTTGTGGCGACCGTCGCGGCGATCCTGCTTTTCATCGGTGCCATGGGTAAATCGGCGCAGGTGCCCCTGCATGTCTGGCTGCCGGATTCGATGGAAGGCCCCACCCCCATCTCGGCGCTCATTCACGCCGCGACCATGGTGACTGCCGGCATTTTTCTGGTGGCGCGCATGTCACCGCTGTTCGAGCTCTCCGATGCCGCGCTCTCGGTGGTGTTGATCCTCGGTGCGATTACCGCGCTTTTCATGGGGCTGGTCGGCCTGGTTCAGAACGACATCAAGCGGGTGATTGCCTACTCGACACTCTCACAGCTTGGTTACATGTTCGTCGCCCTTGGGGCATCGGCGTACGCCGCGGCCGTCTTCCATGTGATGACTCATGCGTTTTTCAAGGCGCTGCTCTTCCTGGGTGCCGGTGCCGTTATCGTGGCCCTGCACCATGAGCAGGATATGCGCCGGATGGGCAATCTGCGCCGGTATCTGCCGATCACCCATGTCACCATGCTGCTCGGTACGCTGGCGCTGGTGGGAACACCGTTTTTCTCCGGTTATTACTCCAAGGACGTCATTATCGAGGCGGTTGCGCTATCCGATCGATTCGGTGCCGGCTTTGCTTATATCGCCGTGCTGCTCGGTGTGTTCATTACCGCGCTTTACAGTTTCCGGCTCTACTTCCTGGTCTTCTGGGGCGAAGAGCGCATTGACCCGCATGCCAAGGCGCATATCTCGCATCTGCCGCGCTATGTGCTACCGGTTATGGAGTGGCCGCTTATTGCACTTGCCGTGCCGTCCGTTGTCATCGGCTATCTCACCATCGACGCCATGGTCTTTGGCGGATTCTTTGGCAACGCCATTCAGGTGCTGCCGGCCAACGACGTGCTTGCCATCAAGGCCGAGAGCTTCCATGGGCCATTCGCCTTCGGACTTCATGCCGCGGTCAATCCGGCTTTCTGGCTGGCTGTCGCCGGGGCGGTAACGGCCTGGTATCTGTATCTGCGCAATCCGGGACTGTTGCCCGCCATCAATCAACGGTTCGCACCGGTCATTCGCGTACTCGAGCAGAAGTACGGGTTTGACGAGGTCTACAGCAAGGGGTTTGCCGGTGGTGGCCGCTGGCTTGGCTCGGTGCTCTGGCGCGGGGGGGATCAAAGCTTTATTGACGGGCTGGTGGTTAACGGCACTGCCAGGACGGTTGGCCGTATCGCTTCGGTACTGCGCGGATTGCAGTCCGGATATCTGTATCACTATGCCTTTGCAATGATCGTGGGCCTGCTCGTGCTGCTGACGATCTTTGTGGGTAGCTCGCGGGGATGGTTCTGAGCATGTTGCATGGTTTGCCCTTGTTAAGCCTTTTGATCTGGCTGCCAATTGCCGGGGGAGTGGGCATTCTGGCCGTGGGTCGTGAGGATGCAGACCGGGCACGCTGGCTGGCGCTTGCGGTTGCCGCCGCGGTGATGGTGGCTTCGCTCGGGCTTTGGTTTGGTTTCGAGCGTGGCACGGCAAGCATGCAGTTTGTCGAGCGCGTCACCTGGATTGAGGCTTTCGGCATTGATTACTACCTGGGTGTCGATGGCATCTCCATGCCGCTGATCGTGCTCACGGCGTTCGCCACTGTGCTGGTGGTGGGCGCGGCCTGGGAGGTCGTGCGTTACAAGCCAGCGCAGTATCTGGCTGCCTTTTTAATTATGGAAGGCATCATGATCGGGGTGTTCAGCGCCCTGGACGCCATTCTGTTCTATGTTTTCTTTGAGGCGATGCTGATACCGATGTTCTTGATCATCGGTATCTGGGGTGGCCCCAATCGCATTTATGCAACGCTGAAGTTCTTTCTTTATACCTTCCTTGGCTCGGTCATGATGCTGATTGCGCTGATTTATCTGCGCACCGAGGCAGGCAGTTTTGCCATTCAGGACTTCTACGGCCTGCAGCTGCCGCTGGCTACGCAGACGCTGCTGTTCCTGGCGTTTCTGGCGGCGTTTGCGGTCAAGGTGCCAATGTTTCCGGTGCATACCTGGCTGCCGGATGCGCATGTTGAGGCGCCCACTGGCGGTTCGGTCATCCTTGCGGCCATCACGCTGAAAATCGGTGGTTATGGTTTTCTGCGCTTCAGTCTGCCGATTACGCCTGAGGCGAGCATGGCGCTTGATTGGCTTTTGATCGGGTTGTCGCTGATCGCTGTCGTCTACATCGGCCTGGTGGCGATGGTCCAGGAAGATTTAAAGAAACTCATTGCCTATTCATCCATTGCCCATATGGGTTTTGTGACGCTCGGGTTCTTCCTGATCTTCCGGATCCTCGGTGGCAGCGGCAGCCGCGACGGTGCGTTGCTGGCGCTTGAGGGCGGCATGGTGCAGATGATCTCCCATGGCTTCGTCTCCGCGGCCATGTTCCTCTGTGTCGGTGTGCTCTACGATCGCATGCACACACGACGTATTGCCGACTACGGCGGTGTCGCCAACCGCATGCCGGTTTTCGCGGCGTTTTTTGTCCTGTTCGCGATGGCGAATGCCGGCCTGCCCGGTACCTCCGGGTTCGTTGGCGAGTTCATGGTCATTCTGGCGAGCTTCCAGGCCGGTTTCTGGTATGCCGCGATTGCCGCCCTGACATTGATTCTGGGTGCAGCCTACAGTCTGTGGATGATCAAACGGGTGGTCTATGGCGAAGTGCGCAATGAGCAGGTCGAGGCACTGACCGACATCACGGCGCGAGAGCGCCTGCTGCTCGGGACGCTCGCCGTGGTGGTGATTTTCTTCGGTGTGTATCCGGCGCCACTGATTGATGTCATGACGCCGTCGCTTGATGCGCTCTTCCGGCTTGTGGTGCCGATTCTCTAGAACGGATACAGGGACGATGATGAATTTCGAGATGCCTCAATTTGCACTGGCTGCCCCGGAGATCTGGCTCGGGGTGATGGTCTGTGTCGTCCTGGTGGCCGATCTGTTTGACCGCAGCGGTGAGGCGCGGTTTGCCTTCTGGCTCACTCAACTGAGTCTGCTGGCGGGTGTCTGGCTGGCCTTCTACACGCACTGGGGTGACAGCGGGCAGACAACATTCAACGGCATGGTGGTCAGCGATTCGCTCGCGGCGCTGTTGAAGGCCGCATCGGCGGCATTGGCTGCGCTTACACTGGCATACAGTCGGGATTATCTGCGCGATCGGGGGCTGCTCAAGGGCGAGTTCTATCTGCTCGCGCTGATTGCAACACTCGGGATGTTCGTCATGGCCTCGGCGAGCAGCCTGCTTGTCCTCTATATCGGCCTTGAGCTGCTTTCGTTGAGCCTTTACGCCATGGTCGCCCTGGATCGTGACAACCGGGTTGGCTCTGAAGCAGCGATGAAGTACTTCATCCTCGGTGCGCTTGCCTCCGGCATGCTGCTCTACGGCATGTCCATGATTTACGGGGCGACCGGCAGCCTGCTCATCGGTGAGATCATGCTGGCAGCATCGGGCGGCGAAAACGCGCTGCTGCTGGCTTTTGGTATGACATTTGCGCTGGTTGGTGTGGCGTTCAAATTCGGTGCTGCGCCATTCCATATGTGGGTGCCGGATGTGTATCAGGGTGCACCGACAGCCGTAACCGCTTTTCTGGGGAGTGCGCCTAAGATTGCAGCGCTCGCGCTCTTTCTGAGACTGCTGGCCGAGGGGCTGGGTGATCTTCAGGCACAGTGGCAGGTCATGGCGATCATTCTTGCGGTCGGTTCCCTGGCTGCCGGTAATCTTTTCGCGCTGGTGCAGACCAACTTCAAGCGCATGCTGGCCTACTCAACGGTCTCGCATATTGGTTTTCTGTTCCTTGGTCTGGTGGCCGGCAGTGAGGAAGGCTACTCGGCGGCGCTCTTCTATGCGATCAGCTACGGCATCATGGCGGCCGGCGCGTTTGGCATGATTATCCTGCTCTCGCACAAGGGCTTTGAGGCCGAGCAGATTGAAGATCTGAATGGGCTAAACGATCGGCACAGCGGGTATGCTCTGGTCATGCTGCTGCTGATGTTCTCCATGACCGGCATCCCCGGTACGGTCGGTTTTTACGCCAAATGGCTCGTGTTGCAGGCGCTGGTCGAAGCCGGTCTGGTCTGGCTTGCGGTGCTCGCTGTGCTGTTTGCCGTTATCGGCGCGTTCTACTACCTGCGTGTGTTGAAAGCGGTTTATTTCGAGCGCGTTGAAAATCCGCAACCGCTTGTCAGCAGTCGTGGCCCGCGGGTCGTGGTTGCTGCCAATGGTGCGTTGATTCTGCTCTTGGGGCTCTTCCCCGATACGCTCATCGCACTCTGCCGCGCTGCCTTTGGTCTCTAGGGTCGATGACCACAGGCCTTGCCATTGCCCTGATGTTACTGATTGCCGTGCTCGCGGCGAATCTGCCGTGGACCAGCGAGAGAATCGCGTTTGTTCATAAGCCGCGGAGCGGAAAAAAATCCGAATGGGTGCGATTACTGGAGTGGTTGGTGCTGTTCGGGCTGGTTGGATTGATTGGCGCCGGGCTTGAATACCGCACCCAGGGAGAGCTCATGGCGCAGGGCTGGGAGTTCTGGGTGATCGCCCTGTCATTGTTTGCTGTCTTCGCGCTGCCCGGGTTTGTCTACCGTCATGATTTGCGGCGTCGTCTGCTCAAGCGTCATCGTCGCTGAGCCCTTGAAAAAAAAGCCTTCCACCCCTATCCTAGTGAATGTCGGTTGCGGGGTGGAGCAGTCCGGTAGCTCGTCGGGCTCATAACCCGAAGGTCGCAGGTTCAAATCCTGCCCCCGCTACCAAATAGGCATTTCGGGAAGGCCGCTTGCGGCCTTTTTTTTTGCCGGCGCATTAATGCGGCCGGTGACGGAAATGGGCCCTGGGCCCATTTTTTGTTCGGGTAAAGCCCGGTGTGGACAGCATGAAAGCACCTGAGCGTGTGACAACGTTATTAGAGCCGGTGGTCGAGGGCCTCGGATATGAGCTTGTCGGTATTGAATATCATCCGGCGAGTGGGCAGGCGTTGCTGCGCATCTATATTGATCAGCCCGATGGCGTGGATGTGGATGACTGCGCCCGCGTCAGTCATCAGGTCAGTGGGGTGCTGGATGTGGAAGAGCCGATTACCGGTGAGTACATGCTCGAGGTCTCCTCGCCGGGGCTGGATCGGCCTCTGTTCAAGCCCGCCGATTACACCCGCTTTGCCGGTGAACAGATTCGGATTCGACTGCGTGGTCTTTTCAACGGACGGCGCAAGCATCGCGGGACCCTTTTGGGGCTCGAGGATGGTGAGGTACTGATTGACGAAGAGGGTGAGCAGGTCCGTGTGCCCTTGCTCGAAGTGGATCGTGCGCATGTGGAGCTTGAGCCCTGAGGCTCGGGGTGCAACCCCATTAGGAGAATGGTAGACGATGAGTAAGGAAATTCTGCTGGTTGTCGATGCGATCGCCAATGAAAAAGGCGTTGAGCAGGAAGTGATTTTCGAAGCCCTTGAGGCCGCTCTGGCGTCGGCGACTCAGAAAAAGCACGAAGGCGAGATTGCCGCACGCGTGGCGGTCGATCGCAACACGGGTGATTACGAGACATTCCGGCGCTGGGAGGTTGTCGATAACGACGCCGAAATCGAACTGCCGGATCAACAGATCCCACTGGATGAGGCCAGACAACAGGACCCGGCGCTGAATGTCGGTGATTTTATCGAAGAGCCCATGGAGTCCGTGGAATTCGGTCGTATCGCCGCCCAGGCCGCCAAGCAGGTCATCGTGCAGAAGGTGCGCGAGGCAGAGCGGGCTCAGGTTGTTGAGGCCTATCGTGACCGGGTCGGTGAATTGGTCACCGGCATCGTCAAACGCGCCGAGCGTGGCAATGTCTATCTGGATCTTGGCGGCAACGCCGAGGCTTTCATCCCGCGCGAGGAAATGATTCCGCGTGAGGCCGTGCGACTGGGCGATCGTCTGCGGGCATGGTTGCGCGAGGTGCGCGAGGAGACCCGTGGCCCGCAGCTTTTTGCCAGCCGCTCGGCCCCGGAATTTCTCGTCGAGCTTTTCAAGCTGGAGGTCCCGGAAGTCGGCCAGGAGCTGCTCGATATCCTGGGTGCCGCACGGGATCCGGGCATGCGCGCGAAAATTGCCGTGAATGCACTCGACAGCCGCATCGATCCTGTCGGCGCCTGTGTCGGCATGCGCGGGTCGCGTGTCCAGGCGGTCTCCAATGAGCTCTCGGGCGAGCGCATCGATATCATTCTCTGGAATGACAATCCCGCGCAGTTCGTGATTAATGCCATGGCGCCTGCCGAAGTGGAGTCCATCGTGGTGGACGAGGACCGTCACAGCATGGATATCGCCGTGGCTGAGGATCAGCTCTCCCAGGCAATTGGCCGAGGCGGCCAGAACGTGCGCCTTGCCAGCGAGTTGACCGGCTGGGAGCTCAACGTAATGACCGCCGAGGAGGCCGAGGCGAAGAGCGAAGCCGAAGCGGTGGAACTGGTTGAGATGTTCATGCGCGAGCTGAACGTCGAAGAGGATATGGCCGCACTGCTCGTTGAAGAGGGCTTCTCAAGTCTGGAAGAAGTGGCCTATGTGCCCATCGCTGAACTGCTCGAAGTCGAAGGGTTTGATGAAGACATCGTCAATGCCCTGCGTCAGCGGGCGCGGGATGTTCTTGCCGAGCGCGAGGCTGAACTCGCTTCAGCTCAGGCACCGGCAGAGGACCTGCTCGGCATGGAAGGTATGGACGAGGAGACGGCACGGCGACTGGCTGCCCAGGGAATCCGGACCATGGAGGACCTGGCTGAGCAGTCCGTAGACGATTTGATAGAGATTGAAGGGCTGGATGCAGAGCGCGCCGCTGCGCTTATCATGAAGGCCCGAGAGCCCTGGTTCGCCGAAGAGGCGGATAACCAGGCGTAAGCCCGGAGGATCCGGGACGGAGGATTGATTATGTCGCAGAGCACGATCAGAGATTTTGCCGAACAGGCGGGCGTTGCCCTCGATCGCCTGCTCCTGCAGTTGCGCGAGGCGGGTATTGCCAACGACGATCCGGATGCCGAGTTCAGTGAGGCCGATAAAGCCGCGCTGCTTGAGCATATTCGTCGTGCGGATGGACGCCGAGAGGACGCTGGCGAGGAGGGGGGTCCATCGCAGATCACCCTGAAGCGCCGCAGCCACAGTGAGCTGCGTATGCCATCCGGCGGTGGTGAGAAGCGCACTGCGCGCGGCCCCCGCGCCGGTGCCAGTAGCGGGCGAACCGTCAGTGTCGAGGTGAGAAAAAAGCGCACCTACGTCAAACGCAGTGTGGTTGAAGCGGAGGCTGCCGAGCAGGAAGTACCGCTTATAGAAAGAGCTCTGCAAAAGGATCTGCAGGCGGCCGCCGAGGCACGTCGTGCCGCTGAGCAGGCCGAAGCTGAAAAAGCCGAGGCGCGTGAAGCCGAGCGCGCGGCGGCGGCCGAACAGCAAGCAGTCGAGGCCGAAGCCGAGTCCCAGGCGGAGACGGGCGCTGATGAGGCGCAAGCGCAGGAAGCACCGAGCATTGCGGATGTAGAGGCCGAGCAGCAGAAGGCCGATTCCGAGGCGGCCCGCAAAAAAGAAATTGAAGATGAAAAAGAGCGCAAGCGACTCGAGGCGGAAGCCAAGCGTGAGCGTGAAGCCGAGGAACGCGCCGCAAGAAAAGCGGCACGCGGCAAGGGCAAGGCGCGCAAGAAAGCCGACGCCGGTGCCCGTCGCGGGCCTGCCGGGGCAGCCAGTTCAGCGCTGCAGCAGGAATTTGAAAAGCCCACCGCACCGGTGATCCGGGATGTGCAGGTTCCCGAGAGCATTACCGTGGGCGAGCTTGCCCAGCGCATGAGTGTGAAAGCCGCTGATCTCATCAAGGAGATGATGAAGCAGGGCGTCATGGCGACGATCAATCAGGCCATTGATCAGGATACCGCCATTCTGCTGGTCGAAGAGCTCGGTCATCGGCCGCATGCCGTGCGCGAAGATGATCTTGAGGAAGAGCTCCTCGGTCAGATGGCAGCACCGGAAGGCAAGGAAGAACCGCGCCCGCCGGTGGTGACCATCATGGGTCATGTTGACCACGGCAAGACAACGCTGCTTGATTTCATTCGACGCGCCAAGGTGGCGGCTGGCGAAGCCGGCGGCATTACCCAGCATATCGGTGCCTATCGAGTGGGCACCGACAAAGGCGATCTGACCTTCCTGGATACCCCGGGGCATGAGGCCTTTACGGCCATGCGAGCCCGTGGCGCTCAGGTCACGGATGTGGTCATTCTGGTGGTCGCGGCGGACGACGGTGTCATGCCGCAGACGGAAGAGGCGGTCAAGCACGCCCGCGCCGCTGGTGTGCCGATTGTCGTCGCGGTCAACAAAATTGACCGTGAGGATGCCGATCCGGATCGGGTGAAAAATGAGCTTGCCGCGCAGGAAGTCATTCCCGAGGAATGGGGTGGTGACACCCAGTTCATTAACTGCTCGGCCCTGAATGGCCAGGGCGTGGATGAACTGCTCGAGGCGGTTGCCCTGCAGGCAGAGCTGCTTGAGCTCAAGGCCGTGCGTGAGTGTCCGGCTTCCGGGATTGTGGTTGAGTCGAGCCTGGATCGCGGTCGTGGCCCGGTGGCGACGGTGCTGGTGCAGAACGGCATCCTGCGCCAGGGCGATACCATCATCTCCGGCAGCGAGTTCGGCCGTGTACGTGCCCTGCTTGATGAGCGGGGCGAGCGGATCAAAGAGGCCGGCCCCTCAACACCGGCAGTGGTGCTGGGGCTCTCGGGGCTGCCTGAAGCCGGCGATGAAGTGCTGGTGGTCGAGGATGAAAAACGCGCTCGTGAGCTCGCCGATCATCGTCGTGAGAAAAGCCGTGACAAGCGGCTGCAGGCTCAAAAAGCCGCAAAAATGGAAGAGCTTTTCTCGCAGATGGAAGACCAGGCGGTTAAAACCGTCAATCTCGTCATCAAGGGTGATGTGCAGGGGTCGGTCGAGGCGCTTACCCAGTCGCTGACCAATCTCTCCAATGAGGAGGTCCGAATCGTCGCCGTCGCCACGGGCGTTGGCGCGATCAACGAATCGGACGTCAACCTGGCGATGGCGTCGAATGCGCTTTTAATCGGCTTTAACGTCCGCGCCGATGCCAAGGCCAGACGTCTTGCCCAGGAAAATGAGGTGGAGCTGCATTACTACAGCATCATTTACGATGCGATTGATCAGCTGCGCAATGCCATCAGCGGCATGCTCGAGCCTGAGACGCAGGAGCAGATTATCGGCATGGCCGAAGTGCGCGAGGTCTTCCGTTCTTCCCAGCTCGGACAGATTGCCGGCTGCCTGGTGGTCGAGGGCGTGGTCCGTCGCAGCAATCCCATTCGCGTACTGCGCGATAACGTGGTGGTGTTTGAGGGTGAGCTCGAGTCGCTGCGCCGGTTCAAGGATGACGTCAACGAGGTCCAGTCCGGTACCGAATGTGGTATCGGTGTGCGCAACTACAACGATGTTCGCGCGGGCGATCAGATCGAGTGTTATGAGCGCGTGACCATTCAGCGCTCGCTCTAGGCCGTCGATCATGCCGAAGGATTTCTCGCGGGCCAGGCGGGTTGCCGATCAGGTGCAAAGGGAACTTGCCGAGCTGATACGTGATGAGGTGCGTGACCCGCGGGTGGGGTCGGTGACAGTCTCCGAAGTCCGGATCAGCCGCGATTTTGCCCATGCCGAAGTCTATGTCACGGGGCTGGGCATGGATGAAACAGCCTCGCGAGCAATGGCCGAGGCCCTGAATGGGGCGAGCGGGTTTCTCCGCCGGCAGCTCTCGCGACGATTGCATTTGCGCACGGTCCCGGCGCTGCGGTTTCACTACGACCCCGTATTCGACCGCGGTGCCCGGCTGAATCAGCTCATCGACCAGGCGGTCTCGGGCGATGGTACGGATAGCAGCAGTCACTGATCCGCTCAACGATGGCACGCAAAAAAGGCCGCGATATCAGCGGCATCATTCTGCTCGATAAACCCCAAGGGATGACCTCCAACCGAGCGCTGCGCCGGGTCAGCGGATTGCTCAATGCCCGCAAGGCCGGTCATACCGGCAGCCTCGATCCGCTTGCCACCGGTCTGCTGGTGCTCTGCTTCGGGGAGGCGACCAAGATCAGTGGCCGGCTGCTTGATGCCGATAAATCCTACGAGGCCATTGCACGATTGGGTGTCGTGACGGACAGTGCCGACGCCGACGGCACGGTGATCGATACGCGCCCGGTGCCGGTGTTGACCAAGGCCGATATTGCCGGGCTGATTGAACGTTTCTCCGGCCCGCAGCAACAGATCCCGCCGATGTACTCCGCGCTCAAAGTCAATGGCAAGCGCCTGCATGAGCTGGCTCGTGCTGGTGAGGTAATTGAGCGTGAACCCCGGGCCGTCACTATTCATGCGCTTGCCATTGAAGTCCTCGCAGAGGATCGGCTCAAGCTTTCGGTGCGCTGTTCCAAGGGCACTTACATCCGATCGCTGGTCGCCGATATCGGCGAGGCTCTGGGCTGCGGGGCGCATGTTGAAGCCCTGCGCCGCACCGCGTTGGGTCCGTTCCGGCAGCCAACGATGTGGCCGCTCGAGGAACTGGAAGCACTGGAGGATCCGGACGAGGCCATTCTGCCCACCGATACCGCATTGCAGGATTATCCATCCCTGACACTGGATGGCCCCGGAGCGCTTGCCTTCTGCCAGGGCCAGCGTGTAGCGGTTGCGGATCAGAAGCCGCCGTTGGGGTGGGTCAGAGTGTATGAGGCTGACGGGAGTCTGCTTGGTCTTGGCGAAATTGAGTCCGATTACGGGCTTCGACCGCGCCGATTGCTTGTTCAGCGAAGCAGCCGGGGATAGAATGGTGCATTGTCTTGAAAACAACGAGTTAACCAGGAGTCATTGATGTCACTCAGCGCCCAGCAGAAGCAGGAGATCGTCCGCGATTACGGACGCTCCGATGGGGATACCGGTTCCCCGGAGGTACAGATCGCGCTGCTTACCGCCCGCATTCA
>CAJXNJ010000003.1 GCA_913057145.1 uncultured Ectothiorhodospiraceae bacterium | reverse complement strand
GTGAGAATAAGGCCGACATCCCAGCCCCAATCACCGTGCAGCACGCCGTAGAGACGCTGATCGAGCCAGCCGAGCGGTATCAGTACGCCAACGGCGATCACCGCCCCTGGGACGGCATACCCCATCGCGGAGACCCGAATGGCGGCCTGCGTAAGCGGCGATGGTGCCAGCCGAACACCATAAGAGAGGACGACGGCCAGGCCGACGGCGAGCAGAGCCGCGATACTGGCCAGACTGATGCTATTGAAGACATAAGGCAGAAAGGCCCAGCCGAATTGGCTGTCACCATTGGTAAGCGCCATCTCCAGGAGCAACAGCGCCGGCAGCACGAAACCAAATCCAACCGGCATGGCACAGGCCAGGAATGCGAGCACGCGCTTACCCGAGCTCAACTCATAGCGCGGCAGTTCACGGTAGCGGCTTGAGGTGTGAAAGAACTGCGACTTGCCCCTTGAGACCCGCTCGAGGACCAGCAGGACCATGACGAATAAAAGCAGCACACCGGCCAGCTGAGCGGCTGCAGCCCGCTCTCCAAGACCGAACCAGGTCCGATAGATCCCCGTGGTGAAGGTATCGACCGCGAAGAACTGCACGGCACCGAACTCGTTCAGGGTTTCCATCAGTGCAAGCGCAGCGCCACCGGCAATGGCGGGACGAGCCAGCGGCACGGCCACCGTGGCAAAGAGCCTCCAGGGCCCGCGACCGAGCGTGCGGCCCACCTCAAGCACACAGACAGACTGCTCCAGAAAGGCCGCTCGGGTGAGCAGGTAGACATACGGATAGAGCACCAGCGTGAGCAAGGCGATCGCACCACCGAGCGAGCGTACCGGCGGAAACCAGTAGTCCCCACCGCTCCAGCCGAAAAGCTCCCGCAGAAACGTCTGCAAGGGCCCGGCAAACTGCAGGAAATCGGTATAGGCGTAGGCGATGACATAGGTCGGCACGGCAAGCGGCAACAGCAGCGCCCATTCAAAAATACGCTGCCCCGGGAATCGGCACATCACCACCAGCCAGGCGGTCCCCACACCAATGACAAGCACACCAAGACCAACACCGAGGGTCAGGCCCACCGTATTCAGCAGATACCGCGGCAACACGGTGCTTGCCAGATGCCCCCAGATCTCCGGGGCGGGGACAAACACATGAAAGAGCACCGTTAACACCGGCAACGAGACCAGAAGCGCGATGACAGCCATCATCACCGGCCAGATGCCGGCCCTTCTTGCCGACAGGGCCAGGCGGGTTAGAAGCGGTAGCGAGTGGGCGGGGGCAGCCAAATTGATACGCTCCTGGCAGCGGTTTTTTATTCGGACTTATTCGGTCCACATAATACGTCAGCGCGGCTTTGTTTTCAGCCCCGGACAGGAAAACGGTATGATCCCCGGCATGCACTATGAACGCGACAATATCCGGGAGATGGCCGGTTACGCACCGGGTGAACAGCCGAGTGCCACCGAGGTCATCAAGCTCAATACCAATGAAAACCCGTGGCCGCCCTCACCCGCTGCCATGGCCGTATTGAATGATATCTCGCCCGAGGCACTCCGGCGCTACCCTTCCCCCACGGCAGCGGCATTTCTCGACGAAGCCGCAAGGCTGCATGGCGTCGACAAGGAATGCCTGGTGGCCACCAATGGCGGCGATGAGCTGCTGCGGCTTGCCATGACCACCTTTGTCCCACCCGGCGAGCCGATCGGTATTGCCGATCCGAGCTACTCGCTCTACCCGGTGCTTGCCGCCATTCATGAAAGCCCCATCAAGGCGGTTGAGCTTCTCGAAGACTATGACCTGCCGGAAGATTTTGCCGCGCAAATGAACGCGGCCGGAGTGAAACTGACATTACTGGTCAACCCGCATGCACCAAGCGGCAGACTGTTCGATGTCGATCGCATTGATGCCCTCGCTCAAGCCCTCGATGGCGTGCTGCTGGTCGATGAGGCTTACGTGGACTTCGCACCGGCAAGTCATAACGTCATTCCCCTTATCGCACGGCACGACAATCTGATGATCCTGCGCACATTATCCAAGGGCTATTCTCTGGCAGGTCTTCGCCTGGGATACGGCATCGGCAGCCCCGACCTGATCCGCCCGATCGCCGAGAAAACCCGCGATAGCTACAGCGTCGACGCCCTGGCCGATGCCATCGGCGCTGCCGCACTGGCTGATCAGACAACAGCCAAAGCAAGTTGGCAGGCGGTGCGCGAGGAACGCGCTCGGATAACCGAGGCGCTGACTGAACGCGGTTTTGCTGTCGCACCCAGCCATAGCAACTTCTGCCTTGCCCGCATGCCAGCTGCCGCTCGGCACTCCGCGCAGGCCACCTACGAAAAGCTCAAGGCACGCAACATCCTGGTGCGTTATTTCCCGGCACAGCGGCTGAATGATTGCCTGCGCATCAGCATCGGGACGCCGGCGCAGAATGATGCACTGCTCTGCGCACTCGATGAGATACTGGCCTAGAACCAGCGCCGCTCCCGCCACTCACGATAAAAAATCCCGCCAAGCAGAACGCTACGGGCAACGGTAAAACTGACAAACGCAAGCCACAGACCGTGATTCTGCCAGGACTGCGTCATCCACCAGACCGGCAGATAAAAGACCACAACCGACAGAATCATGGTATCCCGCATGGCGCGGGTGCGCGTCGCCCCGATAAAAATCCCATCCAGCAGATAACTGCCTACAGCCAGTATGGGCATGGCAATCATCCAGGGCAGGAATTCAGCAGCCATCTCACGAACCGCCGGCAAACCGGTCAAAAGCGCAATGAGCACCTCACCCCCCACCGCGAAGCCGAGACTGAGGATCACCGCAGTAATCAACGACCATTCCACCGCCGCCCTCACGGCGTGACGAAAACCGCGCTCATCAGCCGCCCCGATCCGCTGTCCAACGAGGGATTCAGTGGCATGCGCAAAGCCATCGAGGGCGTAAGAGGCGAGCAGGACAAACTGCAGCAGAACCGCGTTGGCGGCCAGCGTGGTATCCCCCATGCGTGCGCCCTGCGAGTGAAAAAAGGCGAAGGCGAAAAGCAGGCAGAGTGTGCGAATGAATAACGCGAAATTAACGCTGAGCAGCCGTCGATAACCGGCGAGCTCTCCGAATACCCCGCTCACCCGCTGCCAATGCCAGTGCCGCCAGGCAAAAACGGCAAGCGAAAGCCCCACAGCAAGGGTGAGGTAATCGGCAATCACACTCGCAAGTGCAACGCCGGCCGTGGTCATCCCGAGGCCGAGGACAAAGAATAAATCCAGCACGATATTCGCCAGATTGTTGATTGCCATGAGCAACAGCGTCACCCAGCTATAGCCCCGGCCGAGAAACCAGCCGATCAACACGTAATTGGCGAGCACCGCCGGCGCGCTTGCAATGCGCACTCTTGCATAGGTATCCGCCTCGGCGGTGACGGCAGCGCTGCCATCGAAAAGGCCAAGGCCGAATGGAATGACAAACGGGTGGATCGCAATCAGGATCAACCCGATTGCCAGCGCGAGCATCAGGCCCTGGCCAAGCAGACGCAGCATCGCTGCAATATCCTCAGCCCCATGCGCCTGCGCGGTCAGCCCCGTGGTTCCCATGCGCAGGAAACCGAATCCCCAGAACAGAAAACTAAAAAGTGTGGCACCGAGCGTGACCCCACCGAGATAACGACTATCCGGCAGATGCCCGACGACGGCGGTGTCGACCAGGCCCAGCAGCGGGACGGTGATATTGGAGAGAATCAAGGGCCAGGCAAGCGTTGCGATGCGCCGTCGCGCCTGCGATTTGCCGACCGTTGAATCCATGCTGCTATACTCGGCGCCCATGAAAACCATGACCTTTGTTCAGTATCGTCGGGCGCTTTTACTGCTTGCCAGTGCCCACATCACCATTATCGCCGCCAGTAACTATCTGGTGCAGCTGCCATTTGATCTTTTTGGCCTGCACACGACCTGGGGTGCTTTTTCTTTTCCGTTTATTTTCCTTGCCACTGACCTTACGGTTCGAACCTTCGGCAAGGTCACGGCCCGGCGGATCATCTTCTTTGCAATGGGACCGGCCCTGCTGCTGTCCTACCTGATCGGTGTGCTGTTCCAGCAGGGCAGCTTTCAGGGCGCCGAGGCGCTAATGAGCCTCAACACCTTTGTCGGGCGGATCGCCGCTGCGAGCTTCATGGCCTACGCACTGGGTCAGCTGCTGGATATTCATATCTTCGATCGCCTGCGACAGGCAGCGCGCTGGTGGGTAGCGCCCGCGGTGTCCACCATCTTCGGCAACCTTGCCGATACGGCGGCATTTTTCTCCATTGCCTTCTACCAGAGTCCGGATCCATTCATGGCCGCGAACTGGCCGGAGATCGCCGCAGTCGATTATGCCTCGAAGCTGTTGATCTCCCTGCTGCTGTTCGTCCCTGCCTATGGCGTTGCATTGGGCTGGCTGCAGCGGCATATCCTCGGGCCGGACGGGCGTATCGAGCTGGCAACAGCTAATCGCTGATCGACGGCTCCTAGCTGCCCGGGCGGGTCGGGTACCAGACCAGCGGCTCGCCCTGATGCGTATCATCAATCTGGAAGCCATGACGCGCGTACCAGTCCAGTAGCGCCTGCTGCCCGAGGCCTGTCTCATCATCGACATTGGCCTGGCCGAGCAACGTGACACCATGTTCATCACAGAGGGTTTTGAGCCACTCCAGCACTGCACTGCCCTCGCCCTGACCGCGCCAGGCCGGATCGGTCTCAATGCGCATTAACACCAGATAAGCCGATTCAGCTTCGAGCACGGCGCGAACATGGCCGAACCAGCGATAAGCCAATGTGCCCTCCTGGCGGTCGGCCACCGGCTCGGTGCGCTCAATCCAGGCCTGCATGGCGGCATGCACGTCACCCATCATGGCGCGATCCACTCAGTCCCGCCCATGTACGGCTGCAGCACCGCCGGGATATCGATGCGCCCGTCTGCCTGCTGGTAGTTCTCCAGCACGGCGACCAGGCACCGACCCACCGCCAGCGCCGAGCCGTTGAGGGTATGCAGAAGTTCGGGCTTGCCGGTCTCGGGGTTACGCCAGCGCGCCTGCATACGCCTTGCCTGAAATGCCTCGGTATTACTGCAGGAGGAGATTTCCCGGTAGGCCGACTGCCCCGGCAGCCAGACCTCGATGTCATAGGTCTTGGCAGCGGCAAAGCCCATATCGCCGGTACACAAGGTGACCACCCGATACGGCAGTTCAAGGCGCTGCAGAATGACCTCCGCATGCCCCGTCAGCCTCTCGAGTGCGTCATAGGAATCATCCGGGCGGGTCAGCTGCACCAGTTCCACCTTGTCGAACTGATGCTGCCGAATCATGCCACGGGTATCGCGGCCATAAGAGCCGGCTTCAGAGCGAAAGCAGGGACTGTGACTGACAAACCCCAGCGGCAGCTGATCAGCCTCGAGGATGGCATCGGCCGCCAGGTTGGTGAGCGGCACCTCTGCGGTCGGGATGAGATGCAGATTACGATCGAAATTGGCAATCGCGAAAAGATCCTCGGCAAACTTCGGCAATTGCCCGGTCCCGAGCAGCGCGGTCTCGTCCACCAGATACGGGACATAAGTTTCCCGATAGCCATGCTCACGGGTATGCGTATCGAGCATGAACTGTGCAAGCGCCCGATGGAGCCGGGCCACCTGATCCTGCATGACCACAAAGCGTGACCCGGAGAGCTTGGCACCGGCGGCAAAATCAAGCCCGCCGAGCGCCTCACCCAAATCCACATGATCCCGGGGCTTGAAATCAAACGCCCGTGGTTCACCCCAGCGGCGAACCTCCAGGTTGTCGTTTTCATCCATCCCCGCCGGCACCGAGGGATGCGCGAGATTGGGCAGCTCGAGATACAAATCCTGCAGCTGCTGCTGGATATCGGATAGCTCGGTCTCAGCGGCCTTGAGTTCATCACCAAGCGTTGCCACGGCATCGAGCAGCGGCTGAATATCCTCACCGGCCTGCTTGGCCTTGCCAATGGCCTTGGCGCTCTCATTGCGCTTCTGCTGCAGCGACTCGGTCTGGGACTGCAACTCACGGCGGCGTGCCTCGAGCCCCTCATAGGCATCGACATCAAGCGTGTAGCCGCGCGCCTCTAGTGCCTCGGCAACTGCCTGCGGATCATTTCTCAGGGTTTTCGCATCAAGCATGGCGATACCGTCTTTAAGGAAAGGCGGGGATTTTACGCCAATCGCAAAAATTATTCGAAGACTAATCAGCGCTTCGCCGCTGCGGCATCAAGCCCGGCCAACCACTCAAGCCGCTCGGCAATACGGCGCTCCAGGCCCTGATCGGTGGGCTGATAATAATGACGCCCGGCCAGCGCCTCCGGCAGGTACTGCTCACCGGCAGCGTAGGCATGCGGCTCATCGTGGGCATAGCGATAGGCATGACCATGGCCGAGGTCTTTCATCAACCGGGTGGGTGCGTTGCGCAGATGCATCGGGACTTCAAGCGAGCCCTGCTCACGCGCATCGGCAAGTGCTGCTTTGTAGGCTTTATAGACCGCGTTGCTCTTGGGCACGGATGCCAGATAGACAATGGCATGGGCGATGGCAAGCTCGCCCTCCGGCGAGCCCAGACGCTCCTGCGCCTGCCAGGCATCGAGTGCGATCTGCAGGCCACGGGGGTCGGCATTGCCAATATCCTCTGAAGCCATGCGCACCACCCGCCGGGCGATATACAGCGGGTCACAGCCGCCCTCAAGCATGCGGGCAAACCAGTACAGCGCCGCATCGGGGGCAGAGCCCCGGACTGACTTGTGCAAGGCAGAGATCAGGTCGTAGAACTGATCTCCACCCTTGTCAAAACGCGGCCGACCACCGGCCGCGGCTTCCTCCACCAAGGCCCGGGCAATCTCACCATCAGCCGGTGTCAGATCCGCGGCGAGCTCCAGCAACCCCAGCGCGGCCCTGGCATCGCCATCGGCGAATCGGGTGATGGCCTCCCGGGCCTCAGCAGTCAGCGTCAGGCCGCGCCCGCCAAGCCCCCGCTCGCCATCGAGCATGGTCCGATCGAGCAGATGCCCCAGATCTTCGGCTTCCAGCGCCCGCAGCACATAAACCCGAACCCGTGAGAGCAGCGCGTTATTCAATTCAAAAGACGGGTTTTCGGTGGTCGCCCCGATAAACAGTAACGTGCCATCCTCGATATAGGGCAGGAAGGCATCCTGTTGGGATTTGTTGAAACGATGCACCTCATCGACGAATAACAACGTCTGGCGATTGAGCTTGCGATTTTCCCGGCCGAGCGCGGCGGCCTCCCGAATCTCTTTGACACCGGCCATAACGGCAGAGAGCGTGAGGAACTCGGCATCCGCCGTCTCAGCGACAATGCGCGCCAGGGTGGTCTTGCCCGTACCGGGCGGTCCCCAGAGCACCATGGAATGGGGCTTACCCGCAGCCAGCGCCGCTCCGAGCGGGCGCTCATCACCGAGCAGATGCGATTGACCGACGAACTCATCCACCCGCCGGGGCCGCATGCGATCAGCCAGCGGTCGCGTCTCATCCATCATGAATCCGAGAGAACATCCACCCCGGCCGGTGGTGTAAAGGAGAACTGATCATCGGCAATCGCCGGATTGGTCTCAAGGGAGAGGAACTGCACCTCAATGACCTGCCCCAGGCCATCGCGCAGGAGAAGACGTGAGGGGGTGGTTTCGGCAAGCTCAAGGCGCAGGCGTTGAAAATCCCAGGCCGGATCAGTGGGTGTCAGCACAATGGCTTCGCCCTCGGCGGCAACACTGAGTGTGAAGTTCTCACGCAATTGAGCCATATCGCCACTGAGGAGCTGCGCCGGCCCCACCCCGATTGCCTCATCCAAGGCGCGCACGACCACCTGCTCGAGATCGACGTCATACACCCAGAGCTGCTCGCCATCCGAGACAATGCGCTGCTCCCAGGGTGTTTGGTAATGCCAGTCAAAGCGTTGATCACGGCCCATGACAAAATCGCCGGTCGACTCTTCGAGAATCGCACCGTTCTCATCGCGGGTGATTTGCACAAATGACCCGGCAAGCGTCTGCGTCTCGGCGAAGTAACGCTCGAGCTGCTCCACGGGGTTGGCCCCGGCAATCGTTGCGGCACCGAGCAGCAGACTACCCAGCCCCGCCATCAACCTACCGACCATCTCAATCTCCCGGTGGCGGAGGTGCGATCACCTCACGCGCACCATTGCTCTGCAGCGGCCCGACAATCCCGGCTGCCTCCATTTCCTCGACCAGTCGTGCGGCCCGGTTGTAACCAATCTTCAAGCGACGCTGCACGCCGGAGATGGAAGCCTTGCGGGTTTCCGTGACGATTCTCACGGCCTGGTCGTAGAGCGGATCGGCCTCGCCACCGCCGGCATTCATCTCCCCGGGCATTCCGGGCAGTGGTGAATCTCCGGCGCCGCCCTCATCGAGAATGCCATCGATGTATTCCGGCTCACCGCTTTGTTTCAAATGCTCGGCCACCCGATGCACCTCGGCATCCGAGACGAAGGCCCCATGAACCCGTTCCGGGATGCCTCGACTGCTCGGGCCGAGATAGAGCATATCCCCGTGGCCGAGCAGAGATTCAGCACCCATCTGATCAAGAATGGTGCGCGAATCCACCCGTGAGGAGACCTGAAAGGCCATGCGCGTGGGAATATTGGCCTTGATCAAGCCGGTGATCACATCCACCGAAGGCCGCTGGGTTGCCAGAATCAGATGAATCCCCGAAGCGCGGGCTTTTTGCGCCAGCCGGGCAATCAACTCTTCGACCTTTTTGCCGACCATCATCATCATATCGGCGAATTCATCCACCACGACCACGATGTAGGGCATGGTCTCGAGGACCGGCGGCTCGGCCGCTGCTTCGCCATCCAGCGTTGGCTCCACCCGACCATCGGGCGCGGACCACAGCGGATCGACAATCGGCTCGCCCCGCTCGCGGGCTTCGGTGATTTTCTTGTTGGCCCCGGCAATATTGCGCACCCCGAGCGTCGCCATCACCCGGTAGCGCCGTTCCATTTCCGCGACACACCAGCGAAGCGCATTGGCCGCTTCCTTCATGTCGGTGACAACCGGTGCGAGTAGATGCGGGATACCATCGTAGACCGAGAGCTCCAGCATCTTGGGGTCAATCATGATGGTGCGCACCTGATCCGGTCCGTTTTTGTACAACAGACTCAGAATCATGGCGTTGATACCGACACTCTTGCCTGAACCGGTGGTGCCGGCCACCAGCAAATGCGGCATCTTGGCGAGGTCCACCACCTGGGTGTAGCCCCCGATATCCTTGCCAATGGCAAGCGTCAAAGGCGACGCCGCCTGTTCGAAAGACTCGGAGCGGATAATCTCCGAGAGCGCGATAATCTGCCGATGCTCATTGGGTATCTCGAGGCCGACGACCGACTTGCCGGGGATGACTTCCACCACCCGTACCGCTGTCACCGACAGGGCGCGCGCCAGGTCCTTGGACAGATTGGTAATCTGGCTGACCTTCACGCCCGCTGCCGGCTTGAGCTCAAAGCGCGTGATCACCGGGCCGGGCTGTACCGCAACCACTTCGACCTCAATACCGAAATCACGCAGCTTGTGCTCAACGAGCCGCGACATGGCCTCAAGCGCCTCCTGGGTATAGCCGGGCTTCTCGGCCTGCGGTGGGTCAAGGAGTGTGACCGGCGGCAGCTCACCGGGCGCCGGCGGTGTCTGGAAGAGCTTGATCTGCTGTTCCTGCTTCGCCCGCTCGCTTGGTTTTGCCTCAGCAGCAGGCGGCGCTATCGCCAGCTTGCTGCGCTTGCGGGCACGCTGCTCCTCATCGCGCCGGGCGGCCTCGCGTTCGCGTACGGCCTCGCGGGCCGCCTGGCGGTCTTCCCACCAGCTGCGAATCACTTCCCAATGCTTGCCCTGCGCAAGGACCAACTGGCCGAGATGGTCCATGAGCGCAATCCAGGAAAGCCCGGTGAAAAGCGTAATACCGGCGAGAAAAACCGCCAGAGAGAGCAGCGTTGCCCCACTGAAACTAAAGGCCTGCTGCAGCCAGCTGCCCATCAGGTTGCCCAGTACGCCACCGGAGCTCAGCGGGACACTGCCCACCACCGGTTCGATGTGCAGCCGGGCAATGGCCGTCCCGGCAATGAGCGTGAGTACGAATCCGAACACCCGCACCCCGATCACGCCCCAGTGCACTTCACCATCGCGCCGGTGCCAGCGGTAGACCAGGGTGGCCAGCAGGGCAATCAGTAGCGGAAAGAGGAAACCCAGATAACCAAACAGATAAAGACTCAGATCGGCCCAATAGGCACCGACAACGCCACCGGCATTGCTGATCTCCGCCGTCGGCCCGGAGCGGCTCCAGCCCGGGTCGGCCGGATCATAGGTCAGCATCGCCAGCAGCAAAAAGCCCGCCACTGCCATTAAAAGCAGCAGTCCGGCCTCTCGCAGCATGCGACCGAGGTGCTGGCTGATCGGCGCCAGGGGTTGTCGGGCGGTTGTCTTGCCTGCCATAGGACGAAGTGTACAGTAGGCGGCCAGGCTTTAGCAGCGCGGTCTAACGGCAGATGGAATTACAGGCAGTCTCGGCGATAAGCGAGGTCGATCCGGCGCGCTGGAACGCGCTCCTCGGTACGGATCATCCGTTTCTGCGCCATGAGTTCCTGGCCGCCCTCGAGCGCCACGGCGTGGTCTCGGCGGATAACGGCTGGGTGGCCCATCATCTGCTACTCGTTGAAGGTGACACCCTGCTTGCCGCTGCCCCTGCCTATCTCAAGGGCAACTCCTGGGGTGAGTTCGTATTCGACTATGGCTGGGCCCAGGCGTATGCGCGCAATGGCCTTGATTACTATCCCAAGCTCGTCATCGCCGCCCCGTACAGCCCGGTCAATGGTCCAAGAATGCTCCTGCACCCGGATTATCCGGCGGCAGGACTGCGCAGGGCGCTCGCGGATGGCGCAAGAGAGATGACAGAGTCGATGGCGTTGAGCTCGGTGCATTGGCTTTTTGTCTCGCCCGAGGATCTTAAGGCCCTCGAGGACGCGGGTTATGCCCGGCGCGAGGGCTGCCAGTATCACTGGCGCAATGCCAATTACACCGATTTTGACCATTTCCTGGCGGGGCTTTCTTCGAAAAAGCGCAAGAACATCCGCCGTGAGCGAAAACGGGTCGCCGAGCAGGACATCAGCCTGCGCACCCTGCATGGCCATGAGGTGGATGCGGAGCTCTGGCGGGTGCTGCATCGATTCTATGAACAGACTTTCCACCTCCACGGCAATATCCCGGTGATCAGCGCGACCTGTTTTGCCGAGCTGGGAGAGAAGCTGCGGGAGCAAATGGTGATCTTTCTCGCCGAGCAGCACGACGAGCCTGTCGCCGCAGCCATCTGCCTGTGTGGCGATGACACCCTTTTTGGCCGTTATTGGGGGGCTGTGGCCGATTTCGACGGACTGCATTTCGAGGCCTGTTACTACCAGGGCATCGACTATTGCATTCGACATGGCATCAGCCGCTTCGAGCCCGGCGCGCAGGGTGAGCACAAGGTAGCACGCGGCTTTCTGCCAACCCTGACTTACTCTGCCCATCACCTCACCGACTCCCGCTTTCACGCTGCGGTGGAGGATTTTCTGGCGAGAGAACGCCCGGCGGTTGAAGAATATGCCCGCACCCTCACCGCCGAGGGCCCTTATCGCGAAGAGATTCTGGAGCGGTTACCGCGTGACTGAATCGATACTGCCCATCCCCTGGCTCGAGTCAGGCGATGAAGTCACGCCACTCCCTGATCCGGAGACAGCACTGACCGAGCCCAATGGTCTACTCGCCATCGGAGGGTCACTCTCACCCGCGCGACTGGAGGCTGCCTATCGCTCGGGCATCTTTCCCTGGTATTCACCGGGCGAACCCATTCTCTGGTGGAGCCCCGATCCACGCGCGATTCTCAGGCCTGAGCAACTGCATATCAGCCGCTCCATGCGCCGGGCACTGCGACGGGCGGACTATGACATCAGCCTCGACACCGCCTTCGATGCCGTTGTCCGCGAATGTGCCGCACCCAGAGCCGATCAACCCGGGACCTGGATTACGCGGGAGATGCAGGCTGCCTACTCCCGGCTGCATACGGCAGGGTTGGCCCATTCGATCGAGGTCTGGCGAGATGATGCGCTCATTGGCGGGCTCTACGGCGTTTCAATCGGCCGGGCATTTTTTGGCGAGTCCATGTTCAGCCGCGCTGCCAATGGCAGCAAGATCGCGCTTATCTGGCTGATGCGGCAAATCGAGGCCTGGGGTTTCGACTTTCTCGACTGTCAGCTGCCCACCCCCCACCTGGAGAGCCTCGGGGCTGTCTGCATACCGCGAAAACGATTCTTGCTGGCACTCGCGGCAAGCCAGCGCCAGCCAACCCGACTCGGCCCCTGGCATCTCGATATCCAGCTGGATGATGTGCTTTCGACATCCCGTCTTGGTGATAGTCAGCGCCTTAGGTAGAATCAGCGCCTTTCGGGTAAACGAGACAGCGCTGAATGGCGAAAGAAGAAAACATCCGCATGCAGGGAACCATCACCGAGGTGATGCCCAACACCATGTTCCGTGTCGAACTGGAGAACGGCCACACAGTGACCGCCCATATCTCCGGGAAGATGCGAAAGCACTACATCCGCATTCTGCGGGGAGACACCGTGACGGTTGAACTGACACCCTACGACCTGAACAAAGGCCGTATCGTCTATCGCGCCCGCTGAGAGCCGGGCCGACGGGCCGTGGTCGGTCTACTCCACGGCCTCCAGGGCATCGATCTTGAACGCAAGCCCCTCGCCCTTGTTATCCAGCTGAATCCTGACATGCCCGCCATGCGCGAGCTTGCCGAATAGCAGCTCATCCGCCAGTGGCCGCTTGACTTTATCCTGGATCAGACGCGCCATCGGACGGGCACCCATCTTCGGATCGTAGCCCTGTTCCGCCAGCCATGCCTTGGCGCCATCAGTGATTTCAATCGTCACCCGCTTCTCGGCGAGCTGATGGCGCAGATCACGGATGAACTTATCCGCGACCCGCTCGATGACCTCAGCGGCCAGTCCGTTGAACTGGATAATGGCATCGAGCCGGTTACGGAACTCCGGCGTGAACTGCTTGCGGATGATCTCCATGGCATCGGTGCTCTGATCCTGCGGTGTAAAGCCCATGCTCCGCTTGCTCTGAGCCTCGGCACCGGCGTTGGTGGTCATCACCAGAATCACATTCCGAAAGTCGGCATGCCGGCCGTTATTATCCGTGAGCGCGCCATGGTCCATGACCTGCAGCAACAGATTGAAGACATCCGGATGGGCCTTTTCAATCTCATCGAGCAGAACCACCGAGTGCGGATGCTTGAGCACCTCATCGGTCAGCAGCCCACCCTGGTCGAAGCCGACATACCCCGGTGGTGCGCCAATCAGCCGGGAGACCGTATGCCGCTCCATGTACTCCGACATATCAAAGCGAATGAGATGAATGCCCATGATCTCGGAGAGCTGCCGGGTGACTTCGGTCTTGCCCACACCGGTCGGCCCTGCGAAGAGAAAACTGCCCACCGGTTTTTCGGTATCCCGCAATCCGGCGCGCGACATCTTGATCGTCGCAGCCAGCGTGTCGATGGCCTCGTCCTGGCCGTAAATCACGCGTTTTAAGTCTTTTTCCATATTCTCGAGCAGACGCATATCCGAGGTGGACACACGCTTTGGAGGAATACGGGCCATCTTGGCGATGATCGTCTCGATATCGCTGACCCCGACACTCTTTTTCTTCCGCGAAGGGGGCAGCAGACGCAGACTCGCACCGGCTTCATCAATGACATCGATGGCCTTGTCCGGCAGGCGGCGATCAGTGATGTACTTCGCGGCCAGCTCCGCCGCTGTCTCGAGCGCCGGCTGGGTGTAGCGGACGCCGTGATGCGACTCAAACCGGCTTTTCAGGCCGCGCAGAATCTGCACGGTCTCATCGACGGTTGGCTCAGGGACATCAATTTTCTGGAAGCGACGGGCAAGCGCCCGATCCTTTTCAAAGATTCCGCGATACTCTTCATAGGTGGTCGAGCCGATGCATTTGAGCTCACCGCTTGCGAGCATCGGCTTGAGCAGGTTGGAGGCATCCATCACCCCGCCCGATGCCGATCCCGCGCCGATGATGGTGTGAATCTCATCAATAAAGAGAATCGCATTGTCTTCCTTGCGCACCTGCCCGAGGAGGGCCTTCAGCCGCTTCTCAAAATCCCCGCGGTACTTGGTGCCGGCGACCAGTGCGCCGAGGTCGAGGGAGTAGATCTTTGCATCGGCAAGTACTTCCGGCACTTCCCCATCGACGATGAGTTTGGCCAGGCCTTCGGCAATGGCTGTCTTACCGACACCGGCCTCACCCACATAGAGCGGATTGTTCTTGCGCCGCCGACAGAGAATCTGGACCGTGCGCTCCACCTCATGCTTGCGCCCGATCAGAGGATCCGTCCGCCCCTCGCGCGCCTTGGCGTTGAGGTCGGTGGCATAGCTCTCGAGCGGCTTGGCATTCGCCGCATCTTCATCCACCTCGCCCTCGGCGGTCGATCCACCCTGCTCACTGCTCGCCTCTTCTCCAGGCACCTTGGAGATGCCGTGAGAGATGAAATTCACTGCATCAAGCCGGGAGATATTCTGTTTGTGCAGGAAATAGACCGCCTGGGACTCCTGCTCACTGAAAATCGCGACCACGACATTGGCGCCGCTGACTTCCTTACGCCCTGAGGACTGCACATGCAGAATCGCGCGCTGGAGCACCCGTTGAAAGCCGAGGGTCGGCTGCGTCTCACGATTATCGTTGGGTGGCAGCAGCGGCGTGGTCTCATCAAGAAACGCCTCAAGATCCTTACGCAGTGCGTCGAGATCCGCGCCGCAGGCGCGCAACACTTCAAGCGCTGCCGGGTTGTCCGTCAGTGCCAGCAACAAATGCTCCACGGTCAGGAACTCATGGCGCTTGTCGCGAGCTTCCTTGAACGCAAGGTTCAACGTAAATTCGAGCTCTTTGCTTAGCATTGGCCTCTCACCTGAAATCCTGTCCGTTGGACTGACATTCGCCGACCCGGGTTCCTGTTCATGCCGGCTCCATCGTGCACATCAACGGGTGATCATGTTCACGGGCAAACTCATTGACCTGGTCAACCTTGGTCTCAGCGATATCCCGGCTGAACACCCCGCAAACGCCTTTGCCCCGAGTATGCACGTGCAACATGACCTGTGTCGCCTGTTCCCGGTCCATGCGGAAGAATGTCTGCAGCACTTCAACCACGAACTCCATCGGCGTGTAGTCGTCATTGAGCAGCAGGACCCGGTAGAGCGGCGGCTCCTTGACCTCGGGCTCCGCTGTGGCAACCGACAGATCTTCTTCGTACTGCGGATCATTTTCTTCACTCATAGACCGAATTCTAAGAGCTCGGCCCGCTTTCGCCAATGTTATCCTGCGACGAATGAACCAGAGTGATCTTGTCATCGTAGGATTATCCGGCGGCGTGGACTCGGCCGTCAGCGCCTGGCTGTTGCGCGAGCAGGGCTATCAGGTCGAGGGGCTTTTCATGAAGAACTGGGAAGACGATGACACCGAGACACAATGCACGGCCGAAGCCGATTTCGCCGACGCCCGTCAGGTTGCCGAGACACTCGGCATCCCCCTGCATCGGGCAAATTTCGCGGCCGCCTACCGCGAAGAGGTCTTCGAGCATTGTCTCGGCGAATTCCGCGCCGGGCGAACACCCAACCCGGATATCCTCTGCAATCAGCGCATCAAGTTCCGAGCCTTTCTGGACCATGCAAAGCGTCTGGGTGCCGATCATGTAGCCACCGGCCACTACGCGGGCATCGGTGAGGATGACAATGGCAACAAGACGCTGCTGCGGGCCGCTGACCGTAACAAGGACCAGACTTATTTTCTCTACAAGCTCACGCAGCAACAGCTGGCACCCGCCTTATTCCCGCTCGCCGGTCTGAGCAAGCCCGAAGTCCGCGAAATCGCCGATCGGGTCGGGTTTGGCAATCACGACAAACCCGACAGCACCGGTATCTGCTTCATTGGCGAGCGCGACTTCCAGGCGTTCCTGAAGCGCTACATTGACACCACCCCCGGTGAGATTGTCAGCGTCGATGGCGAGGTCCTGGGCGAACATGCCGGCCTTGCCTTTCACACCATCGGCCAGCGCCGCGGACTCAATCTGGGCGGCCGCGCTGACCGCCCCGGCCTGCCCTGGTACGTCGCCGATAAGGACATGGCCGGCAACCGGCTGATCGTCGCCCAGGGCCATGACCATCCGGCATTGATGAACCATGGGCTGGAAGCCGTTGACTGGCATTGGATTGACGGCGCCGGACCCCGCGATGAAATTCGCTGCACAGCCAGACTGCGTCATCGCCATGCCGATCAGCCAGCAACCCTCACGCGGCTCGCGGATCAGCGCTGGCGACTCCTTTTTGATGCCCCGGAACGCGCCGTGGCACCGGGACAATCCGTCGTGGTCTATGACGGTGAGCGCTGCCTGGGTGGCGGGATTATTGAGCGGCGACTGCCGGTGGTTGAGGCCTTCTGAGATGGCCAACGGCGAAGCCAATCGGGTACTTGCCCTTGCCGCTGTATTCCTCGCATTGAGTGAAGTCCGCCGGATCGCCGAGCAGGGCCGATATGACCGAGCGCGTGTGCAGACGGTCCTCGATGGGCTTTTCAAGGACTACAACGGCGATGTCGAGCAGCTATACGGCGGCATTGATGCGCTGGATGAGGGGCTTGGCGGCCTGATTGATCATCTCAGTCAGCCAACCGCCGCTCAGCTCACCCGTTATCTGGTGGCTGTCCTGCAGCTGGAGCGGCGACTGCGCCGGGACCGCGGCCGGCTTGGCGCACTCACCGAGGCACTGGAGCAGGCCAAGCGCCAGGCCGAATATTTTGACGATATCCAGCATGAGAATGTGATCTCACGCATCGCCGATATCTACGCCGAACATCTCAGCACCCTGCGCCCACGCATCCTCGTTCAGGGTCATGCACTGTATCTACAGGACGAGCGCAATGCCGCATTGATCCGGGCGCTTCTACTCGGCGCCATTCGGGCCGCCGGGCTCTGGGAGGCGCATGGTGGTGGACGCCTGCGACTGGTTTTTGGCCGTCGTGGCATTATTGAGACGGCACGGCAATTGCGGGCCGGGAGTTAAGTGGAGTTGACCCTGCTCAACCGAGCCCCTGCCGTTGCGGCGCTGCATCATGTAGAATCACGCCCTCGCGGCGGGTGACAGCGCCCACTACAGAAGATGTGCCCTTATGAGCACGCCGATTTCGGGAGGAAGTCATGAGTAATAGCTATAACGCCCGTGGGACGCTGGACGTCAACGGCAAAAACTACGAAATCTACCGTCTTGAGGCGCTGAAGCCGAAGTACGATATCGACCGACTGCCCTTCTCGCTGAAGATCCTGCTGGAGAATCTTCTGCGCAAAGAGGACGGACAGAACGTCACCACCGATCAGATTGAAGCCCTGTGTAACTGGGACCCCAAAGGCGGGCCGAGTGACCAGATCTCCTTCAGCCCCGCCCGCGTTGTCCTGCAGGACTTCACCGGCGTGCCGGCCGTGGTTGATCTGGCTGCCATGCGGGATGCCATGCAGCGCCTCGGCGGTGACCCCAACCTGATCAATCCGCTGGAACCGGCTGATCTGGTGATTGACCACTCCGTGATGGTCGATCATGCCGGCAGCAACAACGCCCTTGATCTGAACACCAAAATCGAATTCCAGCGCAATGAAGAACGGTACAAGTTCCTGCGCTGGGGGCAGAAAGCATTCTCCAACTTCCGCGTGGTCCCGCCGGGCACCGGCATTGTCCACCAGGTCAACCTGGAGTATCTCTCCAAGGCCGTTTTCACCAAGGAAACCGAGAACGGCACCGTCGCCTACCCCGACACACTGGTCGGTACCGACTCCCACACCACCATGGTCAACGGCCTGGGTGTCCTGGGCTGGGGTGTTGGTGGCATCGAGGCCGAGGCCGCCATGCTCGGCCAGCCTGTCACCATGCTGATCCCCGAGGTTATCGGCTTCAAACTCACCGGCGAGCTGCCGGAAGGTGCGACCGCCACTGACCTCGTGCTCACCGTGGTTGAGATGCTGCGCAAGAAAGGCGTGGTGGGTAAATTTGTGGAGTTCTTCGGTGACGGCCTCGATAACCTGCCGCTCGCCGACCGCGCCACCATCGGCAATATGGCGCCGGAATATGGCGCGACCTGCGGCATCTTCCCGATTGATGCCGAGACCATCGAATACCTGCGCGTCTCAGGCCGTGATCAGGAAACCATCGATCTGGTCGAGCAGTATGCGCGCGAGCAGGGTATGTGGCGTGAGACCGGCTCCCGTCAGGCCGATTACACCGATATTGTCGAACTCGACATGGGCACAGTGGTACCGAGCATTGCCGGGCCGAAACGCCCGCAGGACCGGATCGCGCTGACCGATGCCAAGAGCGCATTCCTCAATCATCTCGAAGAGGACCTCACTGCACGCGGCACGCTGCCGGATGCCGATGAGGCCCGGTTCGAGGGTGAAGGCGGCGATACAGCGCCGGGCAACCCGCTTTGGCACGAGGCCGGCGCGGTCAACGTCAAGCTCGACGGTGAAGAGTTCATGCTCAAGCATGGTGATGTGGTCATCGCTGCCATCACCTCCTGCACCAACACCTCAAACCCCGCCGTATTGGTCGCTGCCGGTCTGGTGGCGAAAAAGGCCCACGAGCGCGGCCTGACCAGCAAGCCCTGGGTGAAGACCTCCTTCGCCCCCGGCTCGCAGGTGGTCCCGGCGTATCTGGACGATGCCGGCCTGATGAAGCCGCTGGAAGCCATGGGCTTTAACGTCGTCGGCTTTGGCTGCACGACCTGCATCGGCAACTCCGGCCCGCTGGCAGAGGAAATTACTGATGCGATTCGGGAAGGCGATCTGATGGTCTCCGGTGTGCTCTCGGGCAACCGCAACTTTGAGGGCCGCATTCACCCGGATGTACCGGCCAACTACCTGGCCTCACCGCCGCTGGTCGTCGCCTACGCGATTGCCGGCACGGTCGCACGTGACCTTGCCACCGAGCCGGTTGGTGAAGACCAGAACGGCAACCCGGTCTACCTCAAGGACATCTGGCCGAGCCAGAAGGAAATTGCCGACGTTATCGAGAAACACATCAACTCGAAAATGTATCGCGAGCAGTATGCCAACGTCTTCGAGGGCTCCAAGACCTGGCAGAACCTGCCAACACCGGCAGGCGAGATCTACGAGTGGCCGGATTCCACCTATGTCCGCAATCCTCCGTATTTCGAGGGCATGGGCCTGGAGCCGGGTGAGGTCAGCGAAATCAAGCAGGCCCGCTGTCTGGTCAAGGTGGGTGACTCGATTACCACCGACCATATCTCACCGGCCGGCGCCATCAAGGCCGACAGCCCTGCGGGTAAGTACCTGCAGGAACTCGGCGTACTGCCGCAGGACTTCAACAGCTACGGCTCGCGTCGCGGCAACCATGAAGTCATGATGCGGGGCACCTTTGCCAATGTCCGGCTGAAAAACGAACTGGCGCCGGGTACGCAGGGCAGCTGGACGACCTACTACCCGACGGGCGAGCAGATCTCCATTTATGACGCTGCCATGCGTTACAAGGACGATCAGACACCGCTTGTGGTACTGGCCGGCAAGGAATACGGCACAGGCTCAAGCCGTGACTGGGCTGCCAAAGGCACGGCGCTGCTTGGCGTGCGTATGGTCATTGCCGAGACCTATGAGCGCATTCATCGCTCCAACCTGGTCGGCTTTGGCGTCGTTCCGCTGCAGTACAAGGACGGTGAGAATGCCGAGAGCCTCGGCCTGACCGGTGAGGAGACCTTCAGCATCGGCAGCCTCGAGAGCGAGCCGAGCATGGTCACGGTGCGCGCCGTCACACCGGATGGCGAGGTCAAGAGCTTTGAAGCCCGGGTGCGGATCGACACCCCCACCGAGTGGGAGTACTTCCGCAACGGTGGCATCCTGCACTACGTGCTGCGCGATCTCGCACAGCGCTCGCAGGCGGCCTGAGCCTCTCGCTGAAGCCTGCTGCCGGCCCTCCCGGGCCGGCGCATCAAAAAACCCGGCCTGGTGCCGGGTTTTTTATTATCTGAATAGGCTGATTACGCTCACGATTTACGCTTGGCCGCAATGTGACGCCAGATGTCATAACCCGCCAACGCAGCAGCACCGATCGTAATGGCGATCAGATCCGGATGCGGCACAAAAATCGGGACGACAATCAGGAATGCACCCAGCATCAAAAGCCCAATGATTGCCATAATTCTATCGGTCATGTCGTCTCCCCTTCATCTGACTGGCACTGTGCCAACAACCAGCGGGCGGTGCGAAGTAGCTGTGCGTCCTGTCCGTAGGCGCCGACCAGCTGCACACCGACTGGCATACCGTTTGGACCACTTAAAAGTGGCAATGTTACTGCGGGCAATCCACAAAGCGACCACAGCGTACAAAATATCGGGTCACCCGTTGTAGATAGATCGGCCGGCGCCTCTCCAGGTGCCGCCGGTGTAATAATGGCATCGAACCGCTCGAATAGCGGCTCGAGTGATTCCAGCAGGACCGGCTGCATATCACGCGCGGCCAGATAGTCCACCGCCGAGATACTGTTACCCTGGTCCATCAGCGCTTTGAAAGCGTCACTGATCTGATCCGGATCCTCTTCGAGGTAATGACCGAGATTACGTGTCATCTCACTGGCCATAATCGTCGCGAGCCAGCCGGCGCCACGCCCGAAGACCTCCGGCAGGGCCGTCTCGGTGCCATGCTCACCCAACAGATCGATAATCTCGGCAAATCCGGCCTTTGTCTCCGGTTCGAGGCGCTCGCTAAAAGGCGTATGCACCATGGCGATATCCGGCGTCACCGGCGGTTTGGACATCACGGTCTCAAGGAGCGGTCCGGCGTTGAAACGGCAATCCTGATCCTCACCGTCGGCGCCCATCACGGTGGCCGCCAGCGCGGCATCCTCGATGCTGCGGGCGAAAAAGCCCACCTGATCCAGCGATGGCGCGGCTTTGAGCACGCCGGTACGCGGCACCGTGCCGAAGCTCGGCTTGTAACCGACCACACCGCAGAAAGAAGCCGGCCGAATGACCGATCCATTGGTCTGCGTCCCCACCGCAAACGGCACCATGCCGGCAGCAACCGCCGCCGCCGACCCGCTGGATGAGCCGCCTGGGGTCCGCGATGGATCATGCGGATTGGTGGTTGGCCCGGGATGGAAGTAGGCCAGCTCACTGGTGACGGTCTTGCCAAGGATGATCGCTCCGGCATCACGCAGGCGCTGCGTCAGCGTGGCGTCTTTCAGCGGCCGATTTCCACTATCAAGGGGTGTGCCGTTTTCCGTCGGCATACCGCGGGCATCAATAATATCCTTAAGCCCGACAGGCACCCCATGCAATGGCCCAAGCGGCCTACCCTGGGCCCGACGCCGATCGGCGTCTTTTGCCTGCATCAGCGCGAATTTCGGATCGCAGTGTGCCCAGGCCCGAACCGTGGGCTCGAGGGCTTCAATGCGATCGAGACAGGCCTTGGTCACTGCCTCGGCACTCAACGCTCCATCGGCAATATGCGCGGCAACCTCGGTTGCCGTCAGCATTGCTGGATCGCCGATTTCAACCCGCTCAACCATAAACCGTATCCGGGAGCCAGAACACGAGCTGCGGGAACATGTAGAGCAGGACCATTGCCAGCAAAACAAAAGCCAGGAACGGCATACAGCCTTTAAATATTTGCATGAGCTGCACCGAAGGCGGGGCAATTCCTTTGAGATAGTAGGCCGACATCGCCATCGGTGGCGTCAAAAAGGAGGTCTGCAGGTTCAGTGCCACCAGTATTCCAAAGAACAGCGGATCAACCTCAAAGATCGCCAGCAACGGCAGGAAGATCGGCACGAAGATGATGATGATCTCCGACCACTCCAGCGGCCAGCCCAGCAGGAAGATAATCAGCTGCGCGAGGATCAGGAAGGTGATCGTATTGAGGTTAAGCCCGGTGACAAACTCGGTAATGAGATGCTCGCCACCCAGATAAGAGAACACGGAAGAGAAAGTCCATGAACCGACAAAAAGCCAGCAGACCATCGCCGTTGTCTTCAGGGTGAGATACACCGAATCGCGCAGTTTCTCCCAGGTCAGCGCCCGGTAGATCGCGGCAAGCCCCAGGCCGCCCAGAGCACCGGCCGAAGCTGCTTCAGTGGGTGTCGCCAGGCCAAAAAGAATAGAGCCCAGAACCGCCATAATCAGCACAGCGAGCGGTACGAAGGAAGTCAGGATCATCAGAATCAACTTGCCCATCGGGACATCGCCGACTTCGTCATCGGTGGGCTTTGGTGCCACCGATGGCTGCAGCAGACTGCGCACCACAATATAGGTGATGTAGAGCCCGGCAAGCAGAAGCCCCGGCAGCAGCGCCCCGGCATAAAGCCGCACGATCGACGTACCCGTCGCCGCGGCGTAGACGATGAGCATGATGGATGGCGGGATCAGAATGCCGAGCGTACCACCGGCACAAATCACGCCCGAGGCAAAGGAATTGTTATAGCGGGCATTGAGCATGGCCGGTAGCGCCAGCAGACCCATGAGCGTCACCACGGCCCCGACAATACCCGTGGCCGTTGCAAAGAGCGTACAGGTAATCAGTGCAGCCACGGCCATCGCGCCCGGCACCCGCCGTGCGGCGATGTAGAGCGTGGAGAAAAGCCGCTCGACGATATTGGAGCGCTCAACGATATAGCCCATGAAGAGGAACAGCGGTACGGCCGTCAGCACCTCGTTCGCCATCACCGAGTAGGTCTGATTGACGAACAGATCAAATATCCGGTTGTTCAGAAAGCCTTCCAGGTACGCCTGCCAGACCTGCCAGCCTTCAGCGCCCTCCTCGACCAACCGTTCATAGCCCCGCCACATGCGCCCGGCGTCGAAGTAAGCGAAGTAACCAAAGGCAATACCCAGTGCCATGAGGGTAAAGGCGATAGGGAATCCCAGGAAAATCGAGAGGATGAAGACCCCTAACATCAGGATTGCAATTTGGGGGTCGGTCATCGCTCGTTACCTCCTGCGACAGAATCTTTGTTAATGGGGGAGTCAACCATGCCTTCTCCACCGGTCTCCAACAGCTGTTCTTCCAGTTCGGTGACATCGCGGACCTCGCCCGGCCATTCGCCGGTGCGAATACACACAAGGCAGCGGCAGACCTGGGCCACGCCCTGAATCAGGAGCAGTCCGCCACCGACGACGAGCATGGTTTTGAAGTGAAAAATCGGCACACCGGCAGGCGAGAAGACACTCTTCTCCATGTACTGCCAGGAGCGACCCGCGTACTCGCCACCGGCGAAAACCAGCGCCAGAACACCCGGGAAGAAAAAAAGAATATAAAGCGTCAATTCGACTTTGGCCTGCGTGCGCGGCTTCCAGAGTCGATACAGAAAATCACCGCGCACATGCGCGTTGCGGGAGAGTGTGTAAGCCCCGCCAACCATAAAAAGCGTGCCGTAGAGGATGTACGACATATCGTAGGCCCAGGCGGTCGGCGCATTGAAAAGATAACGCGACAACACCTCATAACCCATGCCAAACGCCATGAGCAGAATAAGCCAGGCAAAACTGCGCCCGACCCAAGTCGTCAACCGATCGATGAGATGGATAACCCGGAGCATAGGTCACTCTTTAAATTGTGCGGTGAAAAAGATTTGCCCCGGTCCGCAGACCGGGGCAACTTCGTCGATGAATCGCCGCGCTTACATGTTGAGCCGGCCGGGGAAGAAGTGCTCGTAGGCGAGCTGAAGATCCGGCTGGTTCATGAGCTCATAGAACACGGTCCGCTCGACCCATTCCTTCTGGCTCTCCATGACACGACGCATGAAGCTGTCTTCTTCCAGCGTCGGAATCAGCGTGCTCCACGCCTCGAGCTGAGCGGCCAGAATGGCATCCGAGGTGCGATGCACGGTGACACCCGACTCAGTCTGCAGGGACTGCAGATCAGCAGAGTAGCGATCCAGCGCCGAAGCGGTGTTCGAGGTGGAGGTTGCCTCAACAGCATGCAAGAGGATTGCCTGCAGATCTTCATCCATGCTCTCGAGCATGTCGCGGTTGAACAGCCACTCGAAGGACTCACTGGCCTGATGGTAAGAACCCAGGTAGTAGTTCTTGGCCACGTCCTGCGCACCGAAGTCGCTATCGGAGGACGGGTTGTTGAACTCAAAGGCGTCAATCACGCCGCGCTCCATGGCCGGCACGATCTCACCGCCCGGCAGCTGCGCCACAGCCATGCCCATTTCCTGGAGCAGGTCGGCAGCGAGGCCCACCGTCCGGTACTTCAGGCCCTGGATGTCCTGCACGGTGGTGACGTCGGCGTCCTTGAACCAACCAAAGGGCTGGGACGGCATCGGGAAGCCGAACATACCGACGACGTTCAGACCCATGATGTCCTGGGTCAGCTCGCGATAAAGCTCGCGTCCGCCACCGGCATACCACCAGGCCAGCATGTTGTTGGCATCGCCACCCCAGACCGGGCCGGTGCCGAACAGAGAAGCGGCCTTGTTTTTGCCATACCAGTACACAGGCACGTCATGGCCGATATCGAGGACTCCGTCACTGACGGCATCCATCACCTGGAAAGCCTTGACCACGGCGCCGGCAGGCAACAGGTCGATCTGAATACGCCCACCCGACATGCTGTGCACGCGCTCGACGTACTCGCGGGCGAAGTCATTCCAGATATTGCCGCCGCCCCAGGCGGTCTGCATCTTCAGAACGATGGGTGACTGCGCGTTGACGTACGGCGCACCCAGAATCGTGCTGCCCGCGGCGACACCACCAGCAGCGGCAGCAAGGCTTCCCTTGAGAAACTTACGCCGAGAACCATCCGGCTGGGTCGCCTCGTGCTTGACGTTATCCACTTTGGAATCGGTCATTTTCTCTCTCCTCCATTACTGAAATACCGCCCTGACGGGCGCCTCTCCAAGACTCACTGCCCGGCGGCCAATGCAGCCCCCACAGCAATTGGTCTGGCCACAGAATAGACCATATCTGTGACGTTGTCGCAAATACCCTTTGCGCCAACAACCCAAATATTCACCTGAGCCCTATTGCGCTTTCAATGCCAAACGGTGCGCATGCAGCAGCGGCTCGGTGTAGCCACTGGGCTGCTCGCGGCCCTTGAACACCAGATCACAGGCGGCCTGAAAGGCAATGCCGTCATATTTCGGGCCCATGGCCGAATAGGTCGGGTCGTTGGCGTTCTGACGATCAACCACCGCGGCCATGCGCTTCATCGCTTCCATGACCTGCTCTTCACTGACAATGCCGTGATGCAGCCAGTTGGCGATGTGCTGACTGGAGATCCGCAACGTCGCGCGATCCTCCATCAGACCGACGTCATTGATATCCGGCACCTTGGAGCAGCCAACGCCCTGATCAATCCAGCGCACCACGTAGCCAAGAATGCCCTGGCAGTTGTTATCGAGCTCCTGCTTGATTTCGGCCTCGCTCCAATTCGGATTCGGCTCAACCGGAATCGTCAGCAGATCATCAATGCTCGCCCGCCTGGCGCCGGCCAGATCCTGCTGGCAGGCCCTGACATCCACTTGATGATAGTGCGTTGCATGCAGCGTGGCGGCCGTTGGTGATGGCACCCAGGCACAATTGGCGCCCGCTCTGGGATGGCCGATCTTGGCCTCGAGCATTTCCGCCATGCGATCCGGCATGGCCCACATGCCTTTGCCGATCTGGGCATGCCCCGGCAGGCCGCAGGCAAGCCCGGTATCAACGTTCCAGTCTTCATAGGCATTGAGCCAGCGCGATTGCTTCATCGCGCCCTTTCTGATCATCGCGCCGGCTTCCATGCTGGTGTGCATCTCATCACCGGTGCGATCGAGGAAGCCGGTATTAATGAAGATCAGCCGCTCGCGGGCCTCACGAATGCAGGCTTTCAGGTTGAGCGTGGTCCGCCGTTCTTCATCCATCACGCCGACCTTGAGCGTGTTGGCCGGCAGCCCAAGCACCTGCTCGACGCGGCCGAAAAGCTCAACGGTAAGCGCCACCTCGTCCGGGCCGTGCATCTTCGGCTTGACGATATAAACGCTGCCCGTGCGGCTGTTACCGCCCTCACGCTTTAGGTCATGCATGGCGATAAGCGATGTGCAGAGCGCATCGAGAATGCCCTCCGGAATCTCGTTGCCCTCAGCATCCAGTACCGCCGGGGTTGTCATCAGATGGCCGACGTTACGGACCAGCAGAAGACTGCGGCCCGGCAGCGTCAGCGGCTCACCGTCCGCACCCGTATATTCACGATCGGGGTTGAGGCGCCGGGTGACCTTTTTACCCTGCTTGTAGAAAACTTCCTCGAGATCGCCACGCATCAGCCCGAGCCAGTTACGGTAGACGAGCGCCTTGTCCTCGCCGTCAACGGCTGCGACCGAATCTTCACAATCCTGAATGGCTGTGACCGCCGATTCGAGCACCACGTCACGAACACCGGCCGGATGGTTCTTGCCAATCGGGTCATTGGCATCAATGCTGATTTCTGCATGCAAACCATGATTGCGCAGCAGGACTGCCGAAGGAGACTCACCCCCTGAGAACCCGACGAACTGCTCGGGATTGGCAAGCCCGGTCTCACCCCCGTTGCCAAGGGTTACGGCCAGGGTATGACCGCCGCCCTGCTGGACAACCCGATAGGCCGTGACATCGGCATGATGGCCGGCCGCCAACGGGAAGTTGGCATCGAGGAAAGCCGCCGCCCAGGCGACAACGCGCCGCGCGCGCTCGGGGTTGAACTCACTGCCTCGCTCAGCGCCATCATCCTCGGCGATGACGTCCGTGCCATAAAGCGCGTCATACAGGCTCCCCCAACGCGCGTTCGCGGCATTCAGGGCGTAACGCGCGTTGTTGACCGGCACCACCAACTGCGGGCCGGCCACCTCGGCAATTTCACGATCCACGTTGGCCGTGGTCACAGTGAAGTCATCCGGCTCCGGCTGCAGGTAACCGATTTCCTCGAGAAAAGCCTTGTAGGCAGGCGTGTCATGCTCGCCGGGATGATCCCGATGCCACTGATCGATGCTGGCCTGGAGGCTGTCACGATGCGCCAATAACGCGCGATTGCGTGGCCCAAGATCACGGACGATCTCAGCGAGTCCCTGCCAGAAATCTTCGGCTTTCACCCCGGTGCCGTCCATGGCCTCATTCACGATGAGATCGTGAAGGGTCTTGTCCACCTGTAATCCTGCTGCCTGCACGCGTTGGCTCATTGCGCCTGCCTCCCCCTTAAGTAGAAATTCAAAGTCTCAACATTAACCAGTCCACCGGCCGATGAAAAGACTTTGGTCGGACCAAAACCGCTTTATTGGCATCGATCTGGCGGGCCAGACTGGTATCATTGCGGCGCACAAATGACCGCAACACGGATAGAAGATGACGAGCAAAGGACAATTCGATGCCATCGTCCTCGGCAGCGGCCCGGGGGGTGAAGGGGCGGCGATGAAACTGGCCAAGGGCGGCCGAAACGTTGTCATGATCGAACGCCACCGCGAGGTAGGCGGCGGCTGCACCCATTGGGGCACCATTCCCTCCAAGGCCCTCAGACATAACGTCCGGCGCCTGATGGAGTACAACAGCTCGGCTTTGTTTCGCGAGGCCGGCGAACCGCGTCATGTCTCTTTTCCCACACTGCTCGATCATGCCAACCAGGTCATCGGTCAACAGGTCTCCCTGCGCAGCCGCTTTTATCAGCGCAACGAGGTACCGGTCCTGCGCGGAAAGGCAAGATTCACCGATGCGCACACCATCGAGCTCGCCCAGCCCGATGGCAAAACACGCACCCTCTCAGCGGATCAGTTCCTGATTGCCACCGGCTCACGGCCCTATCAGCCCGAGGACGTCGACTTCACCCATCCGCGCATTTGTGACAGCGACCAGATTCTCAACCTCTCCCATACCCCGCGCAGCATCATCATCTACGGCGCCGGTGTCATCGGGAGCGAATACGCCTCGATCTTCCGCGGACTCGGCGTCAAGGTGGACCTGATCAACACCCGCGATCGCATGCTTGCCTTTCTGGATGACGAAATCTCCGATGCCCTCTCCTATCATCTGCGCGAACATGGCGTCCTGATCCGCCACCGCGAGGAATACGAGCGGATAGAAGCGGACGATGAGAGCGTCACGCTGTTCCTTAAATCCGGCAAACGCATCCGGGGTGATCTGCTGCTCTGGGCAAACGGCCGCACCGGCAACACCGACGGGATGGGCCTTGAAGCACTGGATATCCCGCCCAATGGCCGCGGCCAGATTGAAGTGAATGCCGACTTCCAGACCAGCCAGCCACATATCTATGCCGTGGGTGATGTGATCGGGTATCCGAGCCTCGCGAGTGCTGCTTATGACCAGGGCCGCTTTGCCGCCACACACATGCTGGAGGGCGATTGTGACTACCGACTGGCCCATGACGTACCCACAGGCATTTATACGATCCCGGAGATCAGCTCGGTCGGCCGGACAGAACAGGAGCTCACGGCCGCACAGGTCCCTTATGAAGTCGGCCACGCGTTTTTCAAGGACCTTGCCCGCGCCCAGATCTCCGGCCAGACCGTCGGGATGTTAAAGCTGCTCTTCCATGCCGAGACACTTGAGTTGCTGGGCATTCACTGCTTTGGTGACCAGGCCGCGGAGATCGTCCACATCGGCCAGGCCATCATGGCGCAGCCGGCGCCGGGCAATACGCTTCGCTATTTCATGAACACCACCTTCAACTACCCGACCATGGCCGAGGGTTATCGCGTCGCGGCACTGAATGGTTACAACCGGGTCAGCTGAGGGTTTGGTCATGCCGCTGCAATATTTTGTTGGCAACCTATGTTCGAGACAATCTGCCTAGCACACCAGCAAAAGAGCGAGCCGATGCAAGACGAGGACCTGCGCAACCCGGAGTGGTATTTCAACCGCCAGCTCAGTCTGGTGGAATTCAATCGGCGCGTACTGGCTCAGGCCTCGGATACCGGCAACCCCCTGCTCGAGCGACTGAAATTCCTCTGCATTGCAAGCTCCAACCTGGATGAGTTTTTCGAAATTCGGGTCGCCGGGCTCTATCAGGCAAGCGAACTCGGCGTACCACAAAGTGGCCCTGACAGCCGGACGCCGCAGCAGTTACTCCGAGAGATAAGCCAGCGCGTCCACGAACTGGTCGAAGAGCAATACCGGGTCCTCAATGATGAGGTTATCCCGGAACTCGCCGAGGCCGGGATTCGTTTTCTGCGTCGCAGCGAATGGTCACCGGCGCAAAAAGCCTGGATTCGGGAGTTTTTCAATGAGGAGCTGCTACCGGTCCTCAGCCCGCTCGGCCTGGACCCGGCGCATCCGTTCCCCCAGGTCCTCAATAAAAGCCTGAATTTCATCGTCTCGCTGGAAGGCAAGGACGCATTCGGCCGCAGCAGCGGCATGGCGGTCGTTCAGGCACCGCGTGCCCTGCCGCGCATCATTCATGTCCCCGCTGAGCTGGAGGGAAGCGGCAGTGCCGATTTCGTCTTTCTCTCCTCCATCATTCATGCCCATGTCACCGATCTCTTCCCGGGCATGAACGCAACGGGCTGTTATCAGTTCCGCGTCACTCGCAACTCCGACCTTTATGTCGACGAAGAAGAGGTGGACGATCTGCTCAGGGCGATGGAAGGCGAACTGCCCTCCCGGCGTTATGGAGAGGCGGTACGGCTCGAGGTGGCAGCCAACTGCCCGGCGCCCATGGCCGACTTCCTGCTCGAGGAGTTCGGGCTGGGGCCGGATGCGCTCTACCAGGTGAATGGCCCGGTGAATCTGAATCGCTTGCTGGCTGTCTGCGACCTGGTTGACCGGCCGGATCTTAAGTACCCCGGATTCACGCCGGGGCTGCCGCCGGAGCTCAGGCATGGCGGTGATCTTTTTAAGGTCATGCGTCATCGGGATGTGCTGCTGCATCACCCCTTCGAGTCTTTCGCACCGGTTATCGAGTTATTGCGTCAGGCCGCGCAGGACCCTGACGTCCTTGCCATCAAACAGACCCTCTATCGGACAGGGCCGGATTCGGCGGTGGTGGATCATCTGGTGAGCGCCGCGCAGGCAGGCAAGGAAGTAACGGTCGTCGTTGAACTGCGCGCCCGCTTTGATGAAGCCGCGAACATCGGCCTTGCCAACCGGCTGCAGGCAGCCGGCGCACATGTGGTCTATGGTGTGGTGGGGCATAAAACCCATGCCAAGATGATGCTCATCGTGCGCCGCGAGGGACGGCGGTTGAGGCAATATGTCCACCTCGGGACGGGCAACTACCATGCCCGCACGGCAAGACTCTACACCGACTATGGCCTGCTCACCGCGCGGCCTGATGTCGGTGAAGATGTCCATCGGGTATTTCTGCAGCTCACCAGCCTCGGTAAAGTCTCTGAGCTCTCCCACCTGCTCGAATCACCCTTTACCCTGCACCAGGGGATGGTCGAGCGCATCGACCGGGAGCGCGCGCACGCTGAGGCCGGCCGTCCCGCGCGCATCATCGTCAAGGTCAACTCGCTGGTGGAAGGCAAGGTCATCCGAGCCCTCTATGCCGCTTCCCGAGCCGGTGTCGAAATCGATCTCATTGTCCGCGGCATGTGCTGCCTGCGACCCGGTGTTGCCGGGATCAGCGAGAACATTCGCGTGCGATCGATCATCGGCCGGTTTCTTGAACACACCCGGGTTTTTTATTTTGCCAACGACGGCCATCCGGAGCTTTTCCTGAGCTCAGCGGATTGGATGGAGCGTAATTTCTTTCGTCGCGTGGAAACCGGTTTCCCGCTGCTTGATGAGGAACTGCGTGAACGGGTGCTGGGCGATCTTCAGACCTATCTTGCCGACAACACCCAGGCCTGGATACTCGATGCCGAGGGCCATTACACCCGTGCCCGACCCGATGCTGCCGAGAACGCCGTCAATGCCCAAACCACCATGATGCAGCGCTATGGCGAAGGCGGCTGAGCAAACAATCAGCCATGCTCAAGGGTGATCCCGCCGGCCCGTAAATAGCCGGCTTCCTCTTCCAGATCGGCATCAATCAACGGCCAGGACTCAAGCGCCTGCTCGGGAAACTGCAGCCTGATTTTGCGGCCCGAGGCCCGAACTTCGATCGGCGGCAACGCCTCATCAGTCCGCGCCCGCCGCAGCGCGATGGCCAGACGCAACAAAACCGCAAGGCGCATGATCGGCTTCTGCCAGACTTCAGGCAGCTCACGGAAAAGCGCCTTGGAGAACTTGCGCCGGTGCAAGCGGACCAGAATCGCGAGGGCCTGCTGCTCATCCCGGGAGAAACCCGCCATGTCGCTGTGCCGAAGAATATACTCACCATGCTTGTGATACTGGCTGTGGGAGATGTCGAGACCCACTTCATGCAGCTGAGCCGCCCAGGCCAGCATGTCCTCGTAGACCTTCTCATCCAGCGACCAGGTTTCGGCCACAGACTGCCTCAGACTCTCGGCCAGAGACGCCACGCGTTGCGCCTGATCAGCATCCACATGGTAACGCCGCGCCATGGCCAGTACGCTCGTCGCGCGCACATCCTGCTCACGAATCCGCCCGAGCAGGTCATAGAGCAGGCCTTCGCGTAAGGCGCCTTCGGAGACTTCCATCTGCTCGAGACCCAGCTGCCGGAAAGCCCCGGCAAGCACAGCGAAGCCGCCGGGCAGGACCTCGGCGCGCGCGGGGCTGACGCCATCGAGATTGATCCCATCGATACTGCCGGCATCGATGAGCGCCGAGCGCAGCTGCGCCAGTCCTTCAGGATTAATGCCACCCTGTGTCCAGCCATGGTTGCGAAGACAGCGCTCAATGGCCCGAATCGTCCCGGAAGCGCCAATGACCCGCTGCCAGCCAAAGCGCCGGTAACGCTCGGCAATCGGCTCGATCTCCCGCATCGCCGCGATTTCTGCCTTGCGCAAACGCCGCTCAGTAATATCCCCGTCGGCAAAAAACCCCCGGGTGGTGCTGACACAACCCATATGCAGGCTTTCCATCTGCTGTGGGTCGAAATGCTCACCAATGATGAATTCTGTACTGCCGCCCCCGATATCCATGACCAGGCGACGGTCATCATCATCGGCAAGGCTGTGGGCGACACCCAGGTAAATAAGCCGCGCTTCTTCGTAACCGGAGACGATCTGTATGGAATGCCCGAGGGCGAGTTGTGCCTGCTGCAGAAAATCACGACTGTCGCGCAGCTGGCGCAGGGTATTGGTGCCAACGGCCCTGACAGCACCGGCCGGCAACCCCTGTACCCGCTGGCCGAAGCGCTCAAGGCAGGCCAGTGCGCGTTCTCGGGCGTCCTCACTGAGCCGTTTTTCCGCATCCAAGCCGGCGGCCAGTCGAACCGATTCCTGCAGCCGATCGACCATGCGCAGCCCGTCCGGCTCGGGCCTTGCGATGATCATGTGAAAACTGTTGGAGCCCAGATCAACCGCAGCGACTTCGCTGAGGCTGTTGGCGGATGATTTGCCGCGCAGGCGCCTGCGCACCGCACCGATCATGCAGACGCGTCCTGCTCGCTGTCCTCCCCCTCCGCGTCGCTGCGCGCCCGCTCGATCGCCCGCCAGATGTCATCGTCGCTCGACTGCGCCATGCCTACGCCCATGGCACAGTCGATGCGAAAGCGCCCGGGCATATTGGCAAAGCGATGCCCGCGCAGACGCTCCATGGCCTGGGCTGCAATATCCCTTGCCGCGGGCGCCGGTGTGTCGGGCAGGACAATCAAGAACTCCTCGCCGCCGTACCGACCAATGCCGTCAATATCACGCACACATCCGCGCAGGGTCTGTGCGACCTCACGCAGCACCTCATCGCCCACACGATGCCCGTGTTCCCGGTTGACGCGCTTGAACTGAATCAGGTCGACCAGGATGACAGCCAGAGGCTGATCCAAGCGCGCGGAGCGGCTCGCCTCCTGAGTGAGAAATCCGATAATGGCGCTACGGTTACTGATTCCGGTCAACGGATCGAGCACCTGCAGGTCATGCACCTGCTCGCGCGCACGCTGCAGTTCAATCTGACGCTCACGCAGGGCCCGACGCAGACCGCTGATATGGCTTGCGAAAAATCCACCACAGGGCACCAGTGTGCTCAGGGCAGCCAGATGCAGCAGTTCTACCTGGGCATTAAAGGCCTCGGGCCGTTGCTGCCAGACCGCTGCCACGGCGGTGCCGTAACAAACCAGCGCAAACCCGCCAAGGGCCGTGAACTGTCGGGCATTGAGCCGCAGGACTCCGAACATCAAAAGCACGAGGAACAACAGCAGCATGCCCCCTCGGCCCCCGTCGAGCAGATACATGGTCAGTCCCATAACAAGGCAGACCAGAAACATCTGGATACCGGTGAGACTCGGGTCGGCAAACCGCTCGTTTCGCCCGCTGCGCAACAGCGCATAAAGCCCACCGTTGATCAGGAGAATCACCAGCGCCGTAAACTGCCACTCATGCCATTCCAGCAGGCCCTGGCGAACGTAGAGGCCCATCAGGGCAATCGCCAGCCCGTAAACCGTGGCGGCCAGAAGAAATCTTCGCACCCGCAGTGACTGGCGGGGGTCATCACGCGGCACCAGCATGCCGATGGAGGTGTTCACCGATTCGACTCCATATCCTCTAGCTGAATGTTCAATGCCGTCACCGAAATCCAGATCTCCCACACGGACAGAGCCAGCGAGAGCATCATCAGGACCAGACTGGCACCGAACAATACACCGGCGAGCTGAGCAAGCCCACCGAAGATCAGAAACATACAGGCAACACAGAGCAGCAGGCTGCCAGCGCCCGCAGCCTGCATGTACTGAATCAATCGCACACGACGACGGAGATTCTCAATCTGCACCAATAAATTCTGATGATGGCTGGAGGTATATTGCGCCTGCAGATCACGAATCAGCGAGGCAAGCGCCAGGAATCGATTGGTGTAAGCGAGCAGCAACAGGGATACGGCCGGGAAAAGTAGCGAGGGCGTGCCCAGAGTCAGATCCATGCCGGCCGCCCTCCTTCAAGCGATTTATTGCGCACCATTCATCGATCCACCGCCATGGCCACTGTTCATCAGGTCACTGCGCAGAGTCTCAAACCGATCGATCATTGCGGGAACCTCCGCGTTAATGGCCGTCATCGCGGTGATGAGATCCTGTTGCATATCTTCGCGGGCCTGACTGAGCTCCTCATCCTCAAGCGCTACGCGGCGGGCATCCATCAGCCGCTGACGCAGGGCCATGTACTCATCGCGCATCGCCGCGCGGTCTTCTTCGGCCAGTTCACCACCACGCAGCTCACGCTCCATATCCTGCAGGCGACGAATCGCCTGACGCGGCTGCACACCTTCATCGCGAATCATCGACATGAACGCATCCTGCCAGGACTGCTGACGCTGCTCGAACTCCGGATTGGCGGCCATGGCCTCTTCACGCAGCGAAGAGAGAGTCTGCTGCAGCACCTGCAGTTCAGCCTGTTTTTCCTGAAGATCGCTGGCTTGCGACTGGGCCTGCGCACCAAAGCTGATCATGAGCAGCACGGCGGCAAGACTGGCGCCAATTGGCCCGAGAGAATTCATTCGCATAACTGGCTCCGATTTAGCGGCGAGATGTTCGATAAGCAGGCAAGTTATCAGCCGGCATCCGGCTCATGTCAAGGCAACCGCAGATCAATCACCATCGGATCATGATCCGATATCCGCCAGATTGCCTTGCCCTCGTCGCTCAGATAAGCAGGCTCATCGGCATTAACCGGCCATAGTTCAATGGATGCCAGATACTCACGCATCGCAGGCGTTGCCAGGGCGTGGTCGAGATAGCCGGACTGCCCGCGGTAAATATAGGTATAGCGGCGCTCAGCGGGAATCTCCCGGGCAATGAGATCCATGAATCCGGCCATATGCCAGGTCTGCATCGCTGCTTCCTCGGCATAGGCGTTGAAATCGGCCAATACCAGCATCGGATAATGATCGGCAGGCAGCAGGGAATGACCGGATAACCACTCAAGTAACGAATCGGATTGTCTTTCGCGTCGTTGCGCCCAGCACCCCTCGCCCCGATCGGTATCGCCGGCGTCCGGGCAGCCACCGCGCGACTTGAAATGCGCGGCAAGTATTCCCCAGCGCTTCCCATCAGGCTGCATGAATTCAACCACTAGAGGGTCACGCGGGTGAGCATCATCCACCAGCCGGAGGGTGCGCACTTTGCGGGCCTGAGAATCGCGATAGAGCACGACACTGCGAATGGCCGCCGGACTCCGGGCATCGAGGGCGGCGCGGTAATGCAGGTCTTCAGGCAGGCCTTCATTCAGTATCGCCAGCAGATCATCAACCGCAGCGACTGTATTCTGCACCTCGTGCAATACCAGCACATCGGCGCTCAGGGGCCGGATCAGCTGCCGCAGACGAGCGCGCTGACGGGTGAGTGCCTCGGCACTGGCCGCACCGCGCTGGCCCAGATCGAGAAAGTAATTGCGTAAATTCAGCTGCAGGACCCTCAATCCTCCAGCAGCGGCGGCGGCGGGCATTTCAGGGCGCGGATTATCTGGAGAGAAAACCGGATTGGAGACCGGATGGATTCTCCAGGCACCAAATGCCCGGGTGAGAATACCGGTGACGCCCAGCAAACGGTCGCCGGCACGCCGAACGCCCTGATTACCAAGATGCGGCACCGGGCGAGGATCGCGGCGATAACTGCCATCATCAAGCCGCAGCGGCAACAAGCGGCCAGCCGAAACGCCGTTGTTTGCCGTAAATGCCCGTCCCCCTATAGCCAGGCGCAGACTGCCGTAGCGACCGAGTTCATAGGTATCTGCCACGACCAACGGGGTATCCAGGGTGACGAGCTGGTCTTCATGAACGGCGTAGGCCTCGGGATCGCCCGGATCAAGGATGGCAGGCCTCGGTTGGGACTCCCCGCAACGGCGCAGATCCTCAACCCATTCAAGCTGGACCCGGCCTCGATAACGACCCGTGCGCGCCAGCACCCGCCAGCGTTCACCGGCCCGTGGCGCTGTGTCGGCAGTCAGATCCGGGGCATAAACAAAAACACCTGCCCGGGGTAATTCCTGTTGAAGATAGAAGCCGCTCAACTGCGCATCACCGGGAAAGCTCGCGGTTACCGTGGCCTCGACGACCACCGCCGTGCCTTCGGCAAGGGCGGGCTGATCCAACCCCCGAATCGCTGCAAGTTCGGTGACTCCGGGTTGGCCGCAGTCTGCCAGCGCCGCGGTCTTCTCCGCAGCTGGCAGCGCAGGCGGCAGGCACAGCAGCCCAAAGGCGAGCAGCAGCCTAGCTCGCACGATGCACATCCCGAATATTGCGCAGCCCGGCAATCCGCTCCATCACCCGGCTGAGCTGATCGACATCGCCGATCTCAACGGTCAGGGTCATGCGCGCCACCTGATCCTGCGGATCGGTCCGGGTATTCACGGCGGTCACGTTAATCCCTTCATTGTTCAGCAGCGAGGAGATATCGCGGATCAGCCCCTGGCGATCATAGGCCTCGACAGTGATGTCCACCGGATAATGCTGACCGGTTTCATCACTCCAGCTCACATCAATGAGCCGCTCCGGTGACTTCTCCTGCAAGCGGGCCAGGTTGCGGCAGTCCTGACGATGGATCGTGACGCCCTCACCGCGGGTAATAAACCCGACAATGGTATCCCCCGGGGCCGGCTGACAGCAGCGGGCAAGCCGCGTGAGCAGGTTGCCCACCCCGTAGATGCGAATGTCATCGGCGGCAGGTTTGCGCCCGGCAGCCGCGCCACGGCGACTCGGTGCCGGCGCAAAACCCTCGCTGGCTGCCGGCAACAGCTTGTCCCGCAGCAAACCGGCAATCTGACCACCGCTGATATCGCCACGCCCGACCGCTGCCAGAAAATCCGGCAGCCTGGGGAATTTTGAACGCTCGGCGAGATGCTCGAGATTAATGCCTTCCAGCCCGAGACGATGCAGCTCGCGGGAGAGCAGCTCACGCCCCAGCTCCACATTCTTGTCGTGATCCTGCTGACGGAACCAGGCGCGAACCTTGTGACGGGCCCGGGCGGAGTGCAAATAGCCAAGCGCCGGATTGAGCCAATCGCGACTGGGTGTACCACTGCGCGTGGTCATGATCTCGACCTGATCGCCCGTCTGCAGAACCCGCGTCAGCGGCACGATGCGGCCATTGACCCGGGCACCGCGACAGCGATGCCCGATTTCGCTGTGAATGCTGTAGGCAAAATCAAGGGGCGTTGCGCCATTGGGCAGATCAACCACATCACCCTGTGGGGTAATCACATAGACCCGGTCCTGAAAGACCTCGGCACGAAAGCGGTCAATAAAATCCTCATCGGCCTCCGCCGATGATTCGAGCAATTTACGCAGCCAGACCACACGGGCGTCAAAATCCGGATCCTCGCCGCGGCCTTCCTTGTAACGCCAGTGGGCTGCAATACCGAGCTCGGCCTGCTCATGCATCTGATGAGTGCGGATCTGGACCTCCACCGCCCGACCGCCATCACCGACCACCGCCGTATGCAGCGAGCGATAGTCGTTTTCCTTGGGGCTTGCGATGTAGTCATCAAACTCACGCGCAATCGGCTGCCAGAGACTGTGCACCACGCCGAGGGCGGCATAACAGGCCGGTATGTCCTCAACCAGGACCCGCAGCGCCCGCAGATCATAGAGTTCATCAAAACCCAGGCCCTTGCGCTGCATCTTCCGGTAGATGCTGTAGATGTGCTTGGGCCGGCCGGTGACCTCGGCAGCAATACCCGCAGCATCCAGGGCTGAGGCGATACGCTCACGCATGGATTCGATAAAACGCTCGCGATCGACCCGCTTCTCGGAGAGCAGCCGGGCGATGCGCTGATACGACTCGGGCTCGAGATGGCGGAAAGCAAGATCCTCAAGCTCCCATTTGATCTGCCAGATACCCAGACGGTTGGCGAGCGGGGCGTAAAGATCGAGGGTCTCGCGGGCGATCCGCCGCTGTTCGGCTTGCGGCAGCGCACGCAAAAGGCGCATGTCGTGCAATCGCTCCGCGAGGACCAGAAACACCACACGAATATCGCGGGCCATGGCCAGCAGCATTTTGCGCAGGGCTTCGGCACGCTCACCGGCATGACTGTCCTGACCGGCTGCATGCAGGCGACTGACCTGCTGCATCCGCAGACCGCCCTCGACCAGATCGGCCACTGTGCGCCCCGCCACCCTGGCAATCTCAGCCACATCCGGACCATCACAAAGGGGTAAATCGTGCAGCAGTGCGGCAATCAGAGAGTCGGCATCCAGGCCGAGGGAGGCGAGGATTTCCGCCACGCTCAGGGCATGATCGATGCGCCGGTCAGTGAGCGTTCGGGTCTGCTCGCCATACTGATCGACCGCCAATTGCCAGGCTGCATGAAGCCGCTCGCGTTCGGCGTCATGCAGGCTCAGCGGCAAACCCTCGAGCCAATCGCCAAAGGACTGATCCCCCGGGCGATTGGCGGCTGATTGTTCACTCGATTGGACCATAGCCAATATTTTATCGCTTTCAGCTATTGCATATCCATACAGTACTGTATAAATTAACACCCATGGATCAACTCACACCGCGTCAACAACAGATTCTTGATCTGATTCAGGCTTTCATTGAGCGCAGCGGCTATCCGCCCACGCGCAGTGAAATTGCCGAGGCGCTCGGTTTTCGCTCAGCCAATGCCGCTGAGCAGCATCTGCGGGCGCTGGCACGAAAAGGCGCCATCACCCTGCAGCCCGGCGCCTCCCGCGGCATTCGCCTGTGCGCGGAGCCCATCGAGGAGGACGAAGAAGAAAACGGACTGCCGGTGATCGGACGGGTAGCAGCAGGCAGCCCGATGCTGGCAGAAGCGCATGTCGATCATCACTACCAGGTCAGCGCCGGCCTTTTCTCCCCCGGTGCGGATTATCTGCTGCGCGTTCGTGGAATGAGCATGCGCGATGCCGGCATTCTCGATGGCGACCTGCTGGCGGTTCATCGCACCAGTGACGCACGCGAAGGACAGATTGTCGTGGCCCGTCTGCATGACGAAGTCACCGTCAAGCGCTTTTCGCGTCAGGGACATCAGGTACAGCTGCTCCCGGAAAACCCCGACTTCAATCCCATCACGCTTGATCTTCGTCAGGACGAACTGGTCATCGAGGGGATCGGTGTCGGTGTTATTCGCTCCGGGCTTTAAGGCATCCAGAGACAAGGGGTTCATTATGCAACAGGCCATTGACCAACTACTCGAACAGCCCGGCATCTGGCGCGCCACCGACCAGGGCGGCACCCGGGATCATGCATCAGAGCGGCATATTCCCACCGGCTTCTCGGCACTGGATAGCGTATTGCCGGGCGGTGGTCTGCCACCCGCGGCACTCACGGAAATTCTGCACGGTCGGCACGGTATGGGAGAACTACAGCTACTGATGCCCGCGCTGGCAAGACTCTCTCGTGGCGGCCGCTGGATTGCCATGGTTGCCCCACCCTTCCTGCCTTATGCCCCGGCACTGGCAGCTCAGGGCCTGGATCTCTCACGCGTCCTGACAGTCCACCCCGGAGAGGCCAGCCAAAGCTTATGGGCTGTTGAGCAGGCACTGCGCTCCGGCACCTGTGCCGCCGTACTGCTGTGGCCGCGACAATGTGATGAGCGCAGCCTGCGCCGTCTGCAGCTCGCTGCAGAGGCCGGCGACAGTCTCGGGCTGCTTTTCAGGGAACAGACTGCTGCCCAACAACGCTCACCGGCAGCCCTGCGACTGATGCTGGAGGACAGCAGCAGGGAGCGACTGAATGTACGCATCCTCAAATGTCGCGGCACCCCCGCCGGCAGCATCAGCCTGGATCACTGGGCAGGCTCGCCCGTACGCCAGCAGCAGGCATTGCCGCTTGAGCCTTGAGTGCATTAGCCGGAACAAGCGAATGGGACAACGGCAATGCTCTGGCTATGTATCTACCTGCCTCATTTACCGGTGGAGTCATTCGGCGATGCCGAGACCGGTGATCGCCCGCTGATTATCAGCGAGGCCGGTGCAGTCATCGACTGTAACCGCCAGGCCTGTCGTCATGGCATTAAAATTGGCATGACGCCATCCGCCGCCCATGCACTGGCCGAAGATTTACGTCATCACCCCCGGGTTATTCAGAACGAGCAAAAAAGACTGGAACAGCTGGCCACCTGGGCCGGGCAGTTCACCGCCCGTGTCAGTCTCGACCCACCCTCTGGTCTGTTACTTGAGATTGGCGGCAGCCTGCGCTATTTCCAGGGCCTTGAGCCGCTGCGACAAAAAATCCATCAGGGACTCCACAGACTCGGCCATCGAGTCATGATGGGCATTGCCCCGACACCAACGGCGGCTGGCCTGATGGCGCGCAGCGGCAGACAGACACCCGTCATGCAGCGCAGTGAGCTGAATCATGCACTGGCATCACTGCCGGTGGATGTCCTGGCGCTTGATGCCAAACAAAGCACAGCACTACAAGGCCTTGGCTGTCACTGCATCGGTGATATTCGCGCGTTGCCTACCGCTGGTGCACTGCGCCGACTCGGCAAGGCCCTCATACACACGCTGCAGAAAGCGCATGGAGAACGCCCCGATCCACGAGCGGACTGGACGCCACCCGCGCAGTTTCGCAGTGAGATGGAATTTCTCGAGCCGATTACCGATGTACAGCAGCTCTACCCCGGCATGGCACAGCTCATTGAAGGACTTTGTGCCGACCTGCGCCGGCGTGACGCCGGTGTCATGCGACTGCGTTTTACACTCGCGCAACAAAGCAGCGAAGCCCTGCCGTTCACGCTGGGCCTGCTCAGGCCAGGGCGTGATGCTGCACACATGCGGTTGCTGCTCGAGCGCAGACTGGAGCGACTCAGCATTAAAGACGGCATAACGGGGATAACACTGCAGGCTGGCCGTCTGTATGCCATGCAGGGGAGCAACAATCGGCTTGACCTGATCACCGAAGATGCCGTGCATGAACCATCCATTGCCTGGGAGCCTCTGGTTGAGACACTCGATAATCGCCTTGGCAGCGATCGTGTCAAAACGCTGGCTCTGTGCGCCGAGCATCGGCCTGAACGGGCCTGGCAATATATTCGCCCCGGCAGCGGCCAGCATCAAAAAGCCCCCTTGTCGAGTCATCAGAACCGGCACACCCGGACACCGGCTGACCGCCCCTTCTGGCTGTTACCTCAGCCCCAACAACTCAACTGTCAGCAGGGACAGCCCGTCTATAACGGTGCGCTGGTACTCGAAAACGGCCCTGAGCGGATAGAAAGCGGCTGGTGGGATGGTGGAGATATCGCACGCGATTACTATCAGGCACGCAACAGCCAGGGCCAGCGATTATGGGTTTTTCGTGAACGCCGTGGCGAGCGAAGCTGGTATCTGCATGGAATCTTTGCCTGATCATGAACGATGCAGCCGACTATGCCGAACTGCATTGCCTGAGTAATTTCAGCTTTCTGCGCGCCGCCTCTCATCCGGAGGAGCTGGTTGGACGGGCCGCAGCGCTTGGCTATCGGGCAATCGCGTTAACCGATGAATGCTCACTGGCCGGTGTGGTTCGCGCCCATGCAGCAGCCCGGACACAAGACATCCAGCTGATCATCGGCAGCGAATTTCACCTCGATGATGGCCTGCATCTCGTCCTGCTGGCACCCGACCGTCGTGCTTATGGCCGCCTTTCGGCCTTGATCTCGCTGGCCCGAAGCCAGGCAAAAAAAGGGGCATACCGGCTCTCACGTGAAGACCTGCAGGACGGACTACCCGGATGTCTGGCGCTTATGGTGGTGGAACCGACCACCAGCCCGGAAGCTGCCAGCTGGGTGGCCGAGACGTTCATCGGCAGAGCCTGGGTGACCTGTGCACTCCGACACGATGGTCATGACCGGGAGCGGCTGGCGCACTGTCAGGCACTGGGCAGGCGTTATCGTCTGCCGGCCGTGGCAAGCGGCGGGGTCACCATGCACCGACGGGGCCGACGTGCGCTGCGCGATACTCTGCAGGCCATCCGCCAGGGCTCCCCTGTGCGGAGAATCAGCGGCGAACTCAGCAGCAACGGCGAAGGGCATTTACGTCCGCGCCACACACTCACCCGCCTCTATCCGGCCGAGATGCTGGCAGAAAGCCTGCGCATCGCCCGTCATTGCCACTTTTCTCTGGATGAACTGCGCTATGAATACCCCGAGGAGCTCATTGGCGAGGGGCATACGCCCACAAGCTGGTTGCGCGAGCTGGTTGAACAAGGTGGACGTGAGCGCTGGCCCGAGGGTATGCCGGAGCGGGTGCGGCAAGCGGTTGAACACGAGCTTGCATTAATTCATGAGCTTGCCTACGAGCCTTATTTTCTCACCGTCCATGACATCGTTGCCTTCGCACGCAGTCGCGGCATTCTCTGTCAGGGGCGCGGATCGGCGGCCAATTCCGCTGTCTGCTACTGCCTCGGCATCACCTCTGTCGACCCGGTCCGATCAAGCCTTCTGTTCGAGCGCTTCATCTCACGGGAACGACGCGAACCCCCGGATATTGACGTCGATTTCGAACACGACCGCCGCGAAGAGGTCATTCAGTACATTTATCAAAAATACGGCCGCCATCGGGCTGCTCTGGCGGCCACTGTCATCTGCTACCGCCCCCGCAGCGCATTACGGGATGTCGGCAAGGCGCTGGGGCTGGAAACCGATCAGATCGAACGGCTGACCCGGACGATGCAATGGTGGGATGGCCGGCATATCGCGCCCGAGCGTCTGCGGGAAGCCGGCTTTGACCCTGACAACGCCATGATCCAGCGCCTGTTGAGCCTGGTGCATGAAATCATCGGCTTCCCCCGGCATCTCTCACAGCACGTCGGCGGATTCGTGATCAGCCAGGGGCCACTGAGCGAACTCGTGCCCACAGAGGATGCCGCCATGGCCGGGCGCAGCATCATTCAATGGGACAAGGATGATCTCGAGACACTGGGCCTACTCAAAGTCGATTGTCTGGCTCTGGGCATGCTCAGTGCCATTCGTCGCAGTTTTGATTTGATTGAACAGCATCATGGCCGGCGTCTGGGGCTTGCCGATATCCCCGCCGAAGACCCGGGCGTCTACGACATGCTCTGTCGCGCTGACACCATGGGCGTGTTTCAGGTCGAGTCACGGGCACAAATGGCCATGCTCCCAAGACTGCGGCCGCGCTGCTTTTATGATCTGGTGATTGAAATCTCCATCGTCCGACCCGGGCCCATTCAGGGCGATATGGTGCATCCCTACCTGCGTCGGCGTAATGGCGAGGAAGCCATCGATTATCCCAGCGATGCCGTACGCGGGGTGTTGGAGCGCACTCTCGGCGTGCCAATCTTCCAGGAACAGGTCATGCAGCTTGCCATCGTGGCGGCCGGCTTCTCGCCCGGTGAGGCCGATCAACTGCGCCGGGCCATGGCCGCATGGAAAAAACGCGGGGGTCTGGGACCCTTTCGTGAGCGACTGCTCCAGGGCATGGCTGAGCGCGGCTATTCACCCGCTTTCGCCGAACGCCTCTTCGAGCAGATCTGCGGATTCGGAGAGTACGGATTTCCCGAATCTCACGCGGCGAGCTTTGCTTTACTGGTTTATGTCTCGGCATGGATTAAGCATCACTACCCGGCTGTTTTCGTCTGCGCCCTGCTCAACAGCCAACCCATGGGCTTTTATGCGCCGGCTCAGTTGGTTCGCGATGCGCGCGCCCATGGCGTTGAAGTCCGTGGCGTCGATGTCTGTGAGAGCGACTGGGACTGCACACTGGAGCACGACCCGGCTCGCCCCCATCAGCATGCGCTGCGGCTTGGCATGCGCTTGATTCGTGGACTGGGTGAGACCGCTGCCAAGCGCATCAGCACCAGCCGCGACCAACAAGGGCCTTTTCACGATGTCGCGACCATGGCTCGACGAGCGGGGCTCGACCGCAGCCACTTGCGCGCGCTGGCCGATGCCGGCGCCCTCAGCAGCCTTGGCGGTCATCGCCACCAGGCCTGGTGGCAGGTGCTGGGCGTCGAGGCCAATGGCCCGCTACTGGAGCAAGCCCCGCATCAGGACAGCGCTCATACACTGCCTGCCCCGTCCAAGGCCGATGATCTCGTCAGTGACTATCGCAGCATGGGGCTGACACTTGGCGAGCATCCCATGGCGTTTCTGCGCGCTCACCTGCAACGTCGGGGCTACCGTCCATCGAGTGCGCTGTCTGCAGTAGGACATCGGCGCATTGCCCGCTGCGCAGGCCTTGTCATCAATCGTCAGCGACCGGGGGCTGCGGGTGGCGTTGTCTTCCTGACCCTGGAAGATGAAAGCGGCAGTACCAATGTCGTCATCTGGAAGGATCTGGCGCAGCGCGAACGCAGTCTGGTGATCGGTGCCAGACTGCTGGGCGTTGTCGGAATCTGGGAGCGACGCGGTGATGTCTGTCATCTGGTTGCCGGGCGACTGGAAGATTACAGCCACCTGCTCGGCCGCCTGGAGACCCGCTCAAGAGATTTTCATTAGCGGAACCGTCAACACAACACAGCGCTCTAACGGGTATCATAGGGGGCATGGGTATCAGTCAACCGTCACTGACAAGGACAGCATCATGAACCGCCAACGCTCCACCATTTTGTTACTGATTTCGCTTCTGGCACTGACCTCCACACTTGCCATCGCCCAGCAGACCTTCCACCCGGTCTGGACGAATCCGGAGGGTGAACCCTGGCGCAACGAAAACGGCGACTGCTGGCGTGATCCGACGCGGGTGACTACCGAGCCGGTTGTGGCCTGCGGGGATGCTCCTGCCTCCAGCCAACAGGCAGCCGAGGTGGTTGAAACCCTGCGCACACTGTATTCAGAAGTCCTTTTTGGCTTTGACTCGGCGGTCATCGGTGCCGATGGCGAGGCTGCCATTCGCTCCATGATCAACAGTCTCGATAGTGACTGGGAAGTCACTCGGGCCCGTGTCAATGGTTACACCGATCGTCTGGGCAGCAACGCCTACAATGACGCCCTGTCGATGCGGCGGGCCGAGGCGGTCGCCCGGGCCCTGCAGGAGATGGACGGCATGGCGGATGTCGAGATTTCGGCAACAGGCCGTGGCGAGGCCGATCCCAAGGTCTCCTGTAGCGAGACGCTGAGCCGCTCGGCGCTGATCGAATGTCTCGCACCGAATCGTCGCACAGAGGTTGTGTTCACCATCAAGCGCCAGAATTAAACGTCATTTTTTATGACCGATCATCGAGGCAGCCCGGCAGCCCGGGCCTGCCTGCAACAGGTTTTTGGCTATTCTGATTTTCGCGGCCAGCAGGCCGAGATCATTGATTGCGTCACTCAGGGCCAGGACGCCCTGGTGCTCATGCCGACCGGCGGGGGCAAATCACTGTGCTACCAGATCCCGGCACTATTGCGGCCCGGGGTCGGGATCGTCATCTCCCCCTTGATCGCTCTCATGGAAGATCAGGTCAGCGCCCTGCGCCAGCAGGGTGTCCGAGCTGCGGCGCTGAACTCCACCCGCTCGGGGGCCGAACGGGCCGCAACCCTGAAAGCCATTCATGCCGGTGAGCTTGACCTGCTCTACATTGCCCCGGAGCGTCTGCTCGGCAGCGATCTACTTGAGCAGATTGCCGCCACGGAAATCGCCCTTTTTGCCATCGATGAAGCGCATTGCGTCTCGCAATGGGGTCATGATTTCCGCCCCGAATACCTGCAGCTCGGCATCCTTGGCCAACGCTTCCCGCAAGTCCCGCGTATTGCCCTGACCGCCACCGCGGATCACCGCACCCGCGAGGAAATTCAACAGCAGTTACTGCCCGAAAATGCCCAGGTTTTTCTGGCGAGTTTCGACCGGCCCAATCTGCGCTATGAAGTGGGGCTCAAGGAGAAACCGCGAGAGCAATTGCTTCGGTTCATCCAGACCCGGCATGCCGGTGAATCCGGCATCGTCTATTGCATGTCCCGTCGCGGCACCGAGCAGACGGCTGACTGGCTCAACGCCCGCGGCATCCCGGCACTTGCCTATCATGCAGGGCTGGAACAGGAGACGCGCCAGACCCATCAATCACGCTTTCTGCGTGAAGACGGGCTGGTCATGGTGGCAACAGTTGCCTTTGGCATGGGGATCGACAAGCCCGATGTCCGCTTTGTCGCGCATCTGGATTTACCCAAGACACTGGAGTCGTACTATCAGGAAACCGGCCGCGCCGGGCGTGACGGACTGCCGGCCGAGGCGTGGATGATTTACGGACTGCAGGATATCTACCGCATCCGTCAACTCAGCCACCAATCAAGCGCCAGCGAAGCCCACAAGCGCGGTGAACAGGGGCGGCTGGAAGCCTTGTTGAGCTTCTGCGAGACCAGTGACTGTCGCCGCCCGGCGCTGCTTGCACATTTTGGCGAGAAGCATCCGGGCGGTTGCGGCCAGTGTGACAACTGCCTCAACCCGCCACGCACCTGGGACGCAACTGATGCGGCACGACGTCTGCTCTCCTGCGTCTATCGCACCGGCCAGCGTTTCGGCGCAGGCCATGTCATTGATGTCTTACTGGGCAGCGAAGGGCCCCGGGCAAAAAGTCTCGGTCATGATCAGCTGAGCACCTTTGGGATTGGCCGCGATCATCCACGCGCGACCTGGCAATCCATCATCAGACAGCTGCTTGCCAAAGGCTTTCTCGCGCCTGACCCGGCCGGCCATGGCGGTCTTAGGCTCACCGACGCCTGCCGACCACTCCTGCGTGGCGAGATCAGCGTTGAGCTGCGTGAGGACCTGCCTCAGAAAGCCGCCCCCTCGACTCGCAAAGTCACCGCTACCGACGTGGCCGTCGACCCGGACACCTGGGCGAGATTACGCGCCGAACGTCGACGACTGGCAGAGGCCGAGGGTGTACCGCCCTATGTCATTTTTCACGACACCACATTGCTTGCCATGCTTGAGCAGCGACCGGCGTCACTGGCGGAGTTCTCACAACTGCCCGGTGTTGGTCAGCGCAAGCTCGAGCGCTATGGGGAGTCCTTTCTCAAAGCGCTTGCCGACTGCGAACCGGCCTGATGCAAAGCGCAGTGCCCCCTGCTCATCAACCACGAGCGCTCATCTGGATTGAAGGCTCACAGGCCGAGTGCCAGCAGGCGGCCCTGAGACTGCTCGACCAGATCCCGGATGAAGAGATTGCCTGGATTGGTCGGCTCGACACCCAACCGACCATTAAAAAGCATCTACCCGGCCGAGCGCGGGCATTACTGGGGCAGACCCTGCAGGCCGGTGTGCTCGATGCCCACGATGGACTCGACCCGGATGATCTCGGGGCACTCACAGGCACCATCCGTGGCGGTGGCTATTGCCTGCTCCTGAGCCCTGAGGCCGATGACTGGATGCGCCGGCCGGACCCGGCAATGGCACCTTTATTAAGCCATGGGATTGAGCTCTCTGACTGTCATTGTCATTTCACCCGGCGTCTCGCAGGAATCCTGCGCGACAGCAGCATCGTCAGACACCTCAATGCCCGGGAGATACTGGCCGGCTCCGGCCCGCTGGCACCGGCAGCGCCGGCGAAGCCGCTGCAGGCTATTCACCCGACCGCCGACCAGGCCCGGGTGATCGAAGCGATCAGAACGCAGGCATGCCACAACAAGCGGCTGCGTTTACTGATCACCGCCGACCGCGGCCGTGGCAAATCTGCAGCACTCGGCATGGCGATTCGCGCGCTCAGCGGATACCCCCTGCGACTCACCGCCCGCTCACGGGCCGCAGCAACCAGTGTCTTCCAGCATGCCGCACCTGAGACACCAACGTTCCTTGCACCGGAGCGCCTCAGCGCAGACGAGTCCCTGCTCATGATTGATGAGGCCGCGGCCCTGCCGCTCGGCCAGCTCGAGGCCATTATCGCCGAGAACCCGCGCTGCATCCTCACAAGCACCGTGCATGGCTATGAGGGCAGCGGTCAGGGACTGATCCTGCGGCTCGCGCGCCGACTGGCAGCGCAGGTTGATTCATTTCACCACCTGAGCCTCGAGGAGCCTGTTCGCTGGGGGCCGAATGATCCGCTGGAGGCGCTGGTCAACGATCTCCTGCTGCTTGCCGTGGAGCCGGCGGCATTAGCCGCGGACAACAGCCCGGGCGCCTTTGAAATCGAGCCACTATCCGCTGCCTCTCTGGCCGAAAATGAACCCATGCTGCGCGATGTCTTCGCGCTGCTGATTACCGGCCACTACCGCACCCGCCCGCGGGACCTCCGGCAATTACTGGATGACCCGCAAATGCAGTGCTGGCGGTCGATCGATCCAGGCGGAGCAAGCAGCGGCATCCTCGCAGCACGCCCTGAGGGCGGAGTTGATGCGGAACTCACCCGCGCCATTCACGCCGGACAACGCCGCCCACCCGGGCATTTGATCGCCCAGTCTCTGACCTTTCATGCCGGCATACCGGACGCCGCCTGCCTGCGCGGACTGCGTATCCAGCGGCTTGCCGTACATCCGCAACGACGCCGTCAGGGCCAGGGTCGGGGGTTAGTAACGGCCGCGATTGCATCCGCTCAGACGCAGGGCCTTGACTGGATCGGCACCAGCTTTGGCTTTACCCCGGAGCTGTTAGAATTCTGGAGCGCCTGCGGGTTTTCGCCCGTTCGCTATGGTCACCGTCGGGATCCGCGCAGCGGCGCGCAGGCGGTCATTATGCTCAAACCGCTGAGCGCGGCGGGAGAATCACTCCTGACAACGGCACAGGCAAAGCTCACCGAACAGGCTATTCAATAACTCGAGCCATTCATTATGCGAAACACCGGCATCCGCATTCGCGGGGCACGCCAGAACAACCTGCGCAATCTTGATCTCGACCTCCCGACCGGCGAGTTCACGGTGATCACGGGTGTCTCGGGTTCGGGGAAATCCTCGCTTGCCTTCGACACCATCTACGCGGAGGGACAGCGCCGTTACGTCGAGACCTTCTCGCCCTATGCACGGCAATTTCTTGATCGCATGGACCGTCCGGCGACCGATCAGATCGAGGGCATTCCACCGGCAATCGCCATCGACCAGACCAACCCGGTGCGCACCTCTCGCTCAACCGTGGGCACGATGACCGAGCTCAATGACCATCTCAAGCTGCTGTTTGCCCGAGCGGCAAGGCTGTACTGCAGTGGTTGCGGGCATCTGGTCAGGCGCGACACCGCCGAAGGGGTGTACCAGCGATTGACTGCGCGCTGCCCGGGTGAGCGGGTGATCATCGGTTTTGATGTCACCATCCCGGCTCAATACGAGGAAAGCGAAATTCGGCAGCTCCTCGAGCGCCAGGGCTACACGCGTATCGAGTCACTGGATCGCGAACATCTGCGAGTCATCCAGGACCGCCTGCGGGTTGAGGAGTCCCGCCGCGACCGACTGATCGAGGCCGCTGAGGCGGCGTTCCTTCATGGCCGCGGGCATCTTTTCGTACAGACACTCGATGAATCCCGGGCAGTGGTCGCTGAACATCGCTTCTCACAGGCCCTGCATTGTGCCGATTGTGATCTGCACTACCGCGACCCGATTCCAAGTCTTTTCTCCTTTAATGCACCACTCGGAGCCTGTGAGACCTGTCGCGGCTTTGGCCGGGTCATGGGAATCGACTATGGCCTGGTCATCCCGGATGAACGGCGCAGCCTCAAAGAAGGCGCTATCCGGCCCTGGCAGTCGGGGAAATCAGCGGAATGCCAGGATGATCTGATGCGGCATGCCAAGAAAAAGGGCATTGCCACCGATATCCCCTGGCAGGATCTACCGGAAGATGACAGACGCTGGGTCATCGAGGGCGAAGGCAAGGGCCGCGGCCGCTGGTACGGGGTGCGTGGCTTTTTCGACTGGCTCGAGTCAAAAAGCTACAAGATGCATGTCCGGGTACTGCTCGCCAAATACCGCAGCTATGACCTCTGCCCGGACTGCGAAGGGGCACGCCTGAAGCCTGAAGCCCTGCTCTGGCGACTCGGCGAACACTCGGAGGCCGCCACTGCATTGGCTCCGGAGGCGCGGCATCGGCCAAAAGGCATGACGCTCGATGACTCGGCCTTCTATGGCCTGCCCGGTCTCAATCTGCACGATGTCATGTCCCTGCCCCTGCATCGCGCCAGTGCATTTTTTCAATCACTCCACCTGCCTTCGGCGCTGGATGAGGCCGTACCGGTACTCATGGAAGCGATCACACAGCGGCTGCAGTACCTGGAGGCCGTCGGAGTGGGCTATCTCACGCTCGACCGGCAATCCCGGACGCTATCCGGTGGCGAAGTGCAGAGGATCAACCTCACCACAGCGCTGGGTACTTCGCTCGTAAATACGCTGTTCGTGCTGGATGAACCGAGTATCGGCCTGCATCCCCGGGACATCGAGCGCATCACCGGCATCATGCAGCGCCTGCGCGATGCCGGTAATACGCTACTGGTGGTGGAACATGACCCCGATATCATGCGCGCTGCCGACCGCATCATTGATATCGGGCCCGGGCCCGGCAGAGCCGGCGGCGATATTGTCTTCAATGGCAGCCCGGCGGCCATCCTCGACGATAGGCAGTCATTAACCGGTGCCTATCTGCGCGGCGAGCGTCAGGTCGTCGAGCAACCGCCAGCCGCGACGCGGCCGGCACCCACGCAGTGGCTTTGTATCCGCGGCGCGGCCGAGCACAATTTGAAAAACCTGGATGTCAGTCTGCCGCTGCAGCGCCTGGTCTGCCTGACCGGGGTCTCCGGCTCGGGCAAGTCGACCCTGCTCGAATCCATCCTCTACCGTGGCCTGCGCAAGCAACTCGGTGAGGCCAGCGACCCACCGGGGCGCCACGACGGCATTGAGGGCGCGGAGTCGATTGCCGAAGTCATTCTGGTGGATCAATCGGCCATCGGCCGGACAACCCGTTCCAACCCGGCAAGCTATGTCGGCGCCTTCGACCCGATTCGCAAGGCCTTTGCAAAAGAGCCGCTGGCAAGAGAACGGGGCTATACACCGGGGACATTCAGTTTCAATGCCGGGGCCGGACGCTGCCCGGCCTGCGGTGGCAATGGCTTTGAGCATGTCGAGATGCAGTTTCTCTCGGATGTCTACCTGCGCTGTCCGAGCTGCGATGGCAGGCGTTATCGCGAGAGCATCCTCGAAGTACTCATGCCGCCGGCCTATGGCTGTGACCGGGCACCCGCCTCCATTGCGGATTGTCTGGAGATGACGGTGGATGAGGCCATGGCGTTTTTTGCCGATCAGCGCGAGATTCTGCGATCGCTCACGCCACTGGCAGCCGTTGGGCTTGGCTATATGCAACTCGGACAGCCCGTCCCCACGCTCTCGGGTGGAGAGGCCCAGCGCCTCAAGCTCGCCGGTCATCTGGCAAAGGCCGGAAAGCGCGGTGAGGGGCATAAATTGTTCCTCTTCGATGAGCCCACCACCGGCCTGCATTTCGATGACATCCGGGTGCTGCTCGCCGCTTTTAATCAGCTCCTCGCAGCCGGCCACTCCCTGATCGTCATCGAGCACAACCTCGATGTCATGCTGGCGGCCGACCATCTGGTCGATCTCGGCCCGGAGGGCGGGGATGCCGGTGGACAACTGATCGCCACAGGCACGCCCGATGAGGTCATGCAGGTGAGCGCCAGCCACACCGGCGCGGCACTCAGGCGCTACACCTCGACGACCCGGGCCGACGCGTCAATCACAGCCGAAGCGCCGGCAGATAACGCCGGGCAGGATGACAATGCCATTGCCGTTCGCAATGCCCGGGAACACAACCTGAAAGGCATTGACCTGCGTATACCCCGTGATCGATTGACCGTGATCACCGGGCTTTCCGGCTCCGGTAAAAGCACCGTCGCTTTCGATATTCTTTTCAATGAAGGCCAGCGCCGCTATCTGGAATCGCTCAACGCCTATGCCCGTCAGTTCGTCCAACCGGCGGCAAGACCGGATGTCGATGCCGTCTTCGGCATCCCGCCGACCGTTGCCATCGAGCAGCGCACAAGCCGCGGCGGGCATAAGAGCACGGTCGCCACGATGACCGAGCTGCATCATTTTCTGCGCCTGCTGTTCGTGAAGCTCGGCACTCAATACTGCCCGGCCTGTGACCTGCCGGTGCGCGAACAAACGCCGGAATCCATACTCGCGCATCTCATCGAGCAGCATCGCGGCACGCGCATCCAATTGCTCGCCCCGCTCATTGTCGCCCGCAAGGGCTATTACACCGATCTTGCCCAATGGGCCGCCGGCAAGGGTTTCACTGAACTGCGGGTCGACGGTGAACGGCTTGATACCGACGACTGGCCCCGTCTTGACCGCTACCAGGAACATGACATCGATCTGCCGGTGGCCGAACTCGCGGTGGACCCGGCCAACGAATCAGCGCTCCGGGAAGCGCTGGAGAAAGCACTGGCCTATGGCAAACAGCTTGTTCGCATACTCGATGCCAACGGCGAGGAGACACTGTATTCCAGCGAACGGGCCTGCCCCGGCTGCCGACGCAGCTTCGCCCCGCTCGATCCCAGATTGTTCTCTTACAACACCCGCCACGGCTGGTGCCCGACCTGCTTTGGCACCGGTGTGGTCCTGCCCGGTTTTGATGCCGAGCACAGCGGCGAGGAGCGCGAGTGGCGGCAGAGAGACAAGGATGCGGACAGCCCAAGGACCTGTCCGGCCTGCAAAGGCCATCGTCTGCGCCCGGAGGCCCTGGCCGTGCGTTTATATGATCGTGGCATTGCCGACTACGGCGCCCTCTCCGTGGCCGAGGCGGAGTCAGCGTTTGCCGAGCTGCCATTGGCCGGGCGCGAGGCGTTGATCGCCCGCGATGTTGTCAGCGAACTGCAGAGCCGGCTCGCCTTTTTGCAGGCCGTGGGACTGGGTTATCTCACCCTCGATCGCGCCGCACCCACGCTCTCCGGCGGTGAAGCGCAGCGCATTCGGCTTGCCGCACAGCTCGGCTCCAATCTACAGGGCGTCTGCTACATTCTTGATGAACCGACCATCGGCCTGCATGCCCGCGATAATCGCATGCTGCTTGATACCCTCGAGGCGCTCGAGCGCAAGGGCAATACCATGGTGGTGGTCGAGCATGATGAGGACACGATTCGCCGCGCCGAGCATGTCATCGATCTCGGCCCCGGAGCCGGTGTGCGTGGTGGCCGTATTATCGCCGAGGGCCAGGTCGAGGACCTGCTCGCCAACCCCGACTCGGTGACCGGCCGGGCATTGGCCAACCCACTGCGCCACCCCACCCGAGGCGAGCGTCGCAAGTCCCATGGCACCGAGGCCATCACGCTCACGGCCGCCAGTGCGAACAATCTCAAGGCGGTCAATGCGCATTTTCCGCTGGCCCGCCTGATCGCGGTCTCCGGCGTCTCCGGCTCCGGCAAAAGTACGCTGGTCAGAGAAGTCCTGCATGGCGCGGTCAAAAACGCGCTGGACGGCAAGGCCGGCGCGCATCGCATCAAGGGCTGGGAATCCATCGACCGTATTCTCGAGGTGGATCAGACGCCGATTGGCAAAACGCCGCGCTCCTGCCCGGCCACCTATGTCGGTATCTATGACGAAATTCGCAAACTTTTCGCCCAGACCGAAGAAGCCCGGATTCGCGGCTATGGGCCGGGACGGTTTTCCTTTAATACCAGTGACGGCCGCTGCCCCGAGTGTGAAGGTCAGGGCATGCGACGCATCGAGATGAATTTCCTCCCTGATGTCACGGTTCCCTGTGACGTCTGTCATGGACAACGCTTCACCCCGGAGACGCTGGCTGTGACCTGGCGCGGACGCTCGATTGGCGATGTTCTGGCCATGGATATTGAGACGGCGGTGGATTTTTTCGCCGCCCAGAGCAAAATCCATCACACACTGAGTCTGCTGCGTGACACCGGCCTTGGCTATCTCACACTGGGCCAGCCCTCCCCCACACTCTCCGGCGGCGAGGCACAACGGATCAAGCTGGTCAGCGAACTGGCCAAGGCCAGGCCGGATATCCGCCGGGGCCGCGTCACCCGCACCCTGTACATTCTCGATGAACCCACCGTCGGCCTGCATATGGCAGATGTCGAGCGGCTGATTGAAGTGCTGCATCGACTGGTGGATGCCGGGCATACCGTGGTGGTGATCGAACACAACCTGGATGTGCTGGCCGAGGCCGACTGGCTGATCGACATGGGCCCCGAAGGCGGCAGCGAGGGCGGTCAAATCGTCGTTCAGGGACCACCCGAACTGGTCTGCCGACAGCCTGATTCACACACCGGGCGACTGCTCGGTGAATTCCTGAACAACCCGAAGACAACCACAAAGCAAGGAGCTGAAAATGCCGAAAAGTGAAGTTTTTAAAGCCCGCACCCCACTCTCTCTGGACAAGGCCAAGCAGATCATCGAGGCCGGCCGTGCGCGGGCACGGGAGCGTGGATTCATGCCATTGACGCTGGTGGTGCTTGATCTTGGCGGCAATACCATCGCCCTGGAGCGGGAGGATGGCTGCGGCATCATGCGAGAGCCCGTTGCCCGCGGCAAAGCGGCAGGGGCACTCGGCTTCGGCATTGCCAGCCGCACGATCGGCGAGCGCAACCAGGGACGGGATGCCTTCATGGCCGCAGCGGCCGCGGCCGCCGATGGGCAGTTTATTCCGGTGCCCGGTGGCGTTGTCGTTCTTGATCAGGGCGAGGTCATCGGTGCGGTGGGTATCAGCGGTGATGTCTCTGATGCCGATGAAGAATGTGCGATCGCGGGCATTGAGGCGGCCGGTTTCAAGGCCGGTATCGACACCCCCGATTAAGCCGCATTAACTGTCCCGACCGCGTTTGAACGCTGCAAGCGCGCGGCGGTTACGACGCTCGGGGCGGTGTTCCGGTCTTGGCAGGGCAGCAGCGGCAGAGCGCATTTCAAGCCGCTGCTGCTCCCGGGCCTTGATGCTCTGCTCGGTCTCCTGATAAAGGGTCTGTGCAACGCTTGCCGGGCCCCGCTGCTCGGAGAGCCCCTCGATATCGATTTCGAAGCTGACCGGCCCTTTGCGGATGACCAGACGCTGGCCGATTTTCACCGCACGGGCGGGCTTTGCCCGGATTCCATCCACACTGACTTTTCCGGTTTTAACGGCTTCGACGGCAAGGCGACGGGTTTTAAAAAAACGCGCCGCCCAGAGCCAGCGGTCGAGTCGAACCGAGTCAGCTGCCGACATGGCCCCCATAGCTGCCATGGACATAGCTGGTCAGTTCAGCGAGTTTGAATTCACGGTCTGCAACCACCGCGGCCATCAAATCCCGCACCGAGATCATGCCGAGGACCCGATCATCTTCCATCACCGGGAGATGTCGGACATTGCGCTCGGAGACGATGGCCATGGCTTCATCGACCGGAGCACTCGGCGCAATCCAGAAGACCTCTCGTGTCATCACCGCCTCGAGTGGTGTTGCGGTGGGGTCGAGGCCTTCGCCAAGGACCCGGCGCAGAACATCACGTTCGGTAAAAACCCCCAGCAGTGCCTGCTCCGGCGTCATTACCAGTACGGCACCCATGTTGTGGCGATTCATCAGCGCCACAGCATCTGCGGCCGTGGCATCCGGCCCGAGCGCATGTAGCACACCGGCGCGCTCCGCCAACAGCGTCTTTACAGTTCCACTCATCCCGGTCCCTCCGCTGAAAAATCCGATTCAGCCAAGTGGCTTTTCCGCTACTACAATACCGTCCCGGTCAGCACAGAGCCATTCACCGGGCTGGACCGTGACGCCCGCGAGCGTCACGGTGACACCGACCTCGCCATCACCACGCTTCTCGCTTTTACACGGATGCGTATTCAGCGCCTTGATACCGACATCGAGATCAGCCAGATCCGCGGCATCGCGGACACAGCCGTAGACCACAACACCACTCCAGCCATTATCCCGCGCCTTGGCGGCAAGCAGGTCCCCGAGCAACGCGCAGCGCAGCGACCCTGCCCCATCCACCAGGAGCACGCGGCCTTCGCCCGGCGTCTCGAGCAATTCCCGCACCCGGCTGTTATCCTCGAAGGTTTTCACGGTCTCGATCAGCCCGGCAAAGCCGTGCCGGCCGCCATAGTCAGTAAAAATCGGCGCCATTACGCGCAGTTGATCGGAGAATTCGTCACATAAGTCGGTGGTCTTGATGGCCATCGGTGTACTCCCTTGGTCTGCCAGAGCAAAGCTAACCGCCCCGTCACGCTCGAGCAACCATGAAAGCGTAGAATGATCGGTCTATGAAAAAGGTAAATCAGCCACAACCGCAGCCAGGCTCGCTGGCCGAGCGGCTCTACGAGAGCCAATCACCGATTATTATCGGGGTAGCGGGCGATAGTGGCTCCGGCAAAAGCACCTACACGCAGGGCATCGAATGGCTGCTCGGCCCGGGGCTTGTCAGTCAGATCAGTCTCGATGGTTATCATGCCGAGGACCGCGCCCATCGCCGGGTCAGCGGTCGATCGCCGCTCGACCCGCAGGCCAACCATCTCGACAAGGCCGCTGAGCATCTGGCCCGGCTTCGTCGCGGCGAGCAGGTGGAAATCCCGACCTACAACCACGCAAGCGGATGTTTCGACGCACCGCGCCTCTGCTCCCCAACGCCGGTCATTATGGTGGAGGGGTTACACACGCTGTATCCGGTGTTCTCCTCGGTCATGGATTATTCGGTGTACGTTGACACCGTCCCTGCGGTGAAGCTGGTCTGGAAAAAAGCGCGCGATACGCGGGAGCGCGGCTATGAGGAGGCCGAGGTCGAGGCGGAACTCAAGCGTCGCGCCACACACTATGAACAATGGATTGCCGGGCAACAGAATGACGCCAATGTGATCCTGCGCATCCACCCGAGCGAGCTCGGCCGTCTGGCCGCAGGAGTACTCAACCACCAGGACATCGAGCCAAGCTATCACCTGGAGGTCATCGTCACCCCTATCGATGATTACGACCAGCCCCTCTTCCTGCCGGTCGATCTTAATAATATGACCCGGCAACAGGCGCTGCCCTTCATGCTGGCGACGGTATCAAGCGAATTTCACGGCCGCGATGTCAATGTGCTGCATGTCGACGGCCACATGGCGCCTGCGGCATTGGAGACCCTGGAGCGGGAGATCTGTCAGTTTATCGGCTTGAGCGCACCGGCCGGCTCACCGCCTGCGGCAGAACGGCAACCCGCTGCCGTGCGTTTCGCGCAAATGCTGATTGCCTGGCCCATTCTCAATCGAATTGCGGCGTTAACCCGCTAGGCGTTGAGAAACGCATCAATTGCCGGTTGCATCCGCTCCACACAGGCCCGGCCCTCGGCAATCGCTTCCTCACCGCGATGCAACTCGAGCAGGCCGATATGCGCAAGCCGCGGCGAGATCAGAAGATCCGGCGGATCCCCGGCCATGCGGCTGCGTGTAATGCGATCCTGCATGACGTTCACCGAGGTGGCGATCACATCAAACACCCCCGGTGTGCTGTTCTGCCCGCCGCGCTGCAATTGCGCCTGCAATGCCTCTGCTCCATCGCGAAAACTGCTGGAGAGCCGATGCCACAAGGTCATCGCCATGTTGTCATCAACACCCGGATCAGGCTCGGCATCCGCCTGTCTGCGGCCGACGTCCTGCATCGGCCCCTGAATGCGGCGGCCCACCAACCCACCGGATAAGTTCACCGCAATCACACGATCGGCCCCCATGGCATGACAAAGTGAGACCGGCACCGGGTTCACGAGCCCGCCGTCAACCAGCCACTCACCGTCAATCTGCACCGGTGTAAAAACACCCGGAAGCGCCATCGAGGCCCGCACGGCAAGCGCGAGATCGCCTTCCCGCAACCAGCGCTCCTGGCCGCTGTAGAGATCGGTCGCAACCACGCCCAGTGGATGATTCAAATCGGCAAAATCCACATCGCCGAAGGTCTCATGGAAACGGGCCATGAGCCGGCGGCCCTGAATGAACCCACCGTTGCCCAGGGCAAAGTCCAGATACGAGAGCACATCGCGTCGAGTCAGCGCCTTCACCCAGCCCTCGAAGGCCTGGAGATGATCGCTGCAGAGCATCGCCCCGACAATCGCCCCCACCGAAGTCCCGGCAACGATCTGTGGCCGAATGCCCCGCTCGGCAAGCGCCTGTATCACACCCAGATGCGCCCAGCCGCGCGCCGCGCCGCCGCCGAGTGCCAACCCGATCTTCAGCGATGATCCATCATCGGCGGCCATCTCAGTCATCGGCCCTGATGGCCTCAAACTCGATAATCAGGTCGATTTCATCACTCACCAGATCACCTTCAAGCGCGTATTCCATGCCGAATTCACTGCGCAGGAGACTGCCCCGCGCCGAGCCACCGAGCGTGTCCTTGCCACCAATCGGATGCGCATCGCGCCGGTTCAGGGTGACATCCAGGCTGAGCGGGCGGGTCACACCACGAATGGTGATCTCACCCTGCAGCACCCCGGCGTTCTCACTGCTCGCCTCATAGCCACTCGCCTCGAACGTAATGGTTTCGTGCGCACCGGTATCGAGAAAATCTTCATTGCGGACATGGTCATCACGGCCTTCATGCCCGGTGAAAACACTGCGGGCATCAATGACCACCGAGCCCGAGCGCAACTGCTGGCGCGCCGAATCGTAGACGAACTCTCCCTCGACATCGGTGAACATGCCGAGCACATCGGCGAACCGCGCATGTCCGACCAGAAATCCGATGCTGACGTGGCTCGGGTCAAGGACAAAACGCTCCGGTGCCGCGCTTGCCGGAGAGGCGACAAGGATGCCGAGAAAAAGCCCCAGGGCCAGTTTGAATCGACGCATGACAGACTCCTGCAGTTAACGATGCCGGCGTGCAGCCGCCACCATATCAACGATGAATGAATAGCTCAGTACCGCCAGCAGCAATGCAGCCGCTGCACTGGCCCATGCCCCTGGCAGCCCCGGGGCAATCAGGAGCGCCAGCCCCACACCCTGAATCGCACAAATCACCCGGCGACGCTGGGATGGCGGAAGCGGGCTTCGCAGTGCCGGCCAGAACCAACCCGCAAGGACAAACCCATAACGCCACAGACCGATCAGCAACACCCAGGGACCGGTGCGCTCCAGCTGCAGCAGCCAGATACAGAGTATGAGCAGCAAAAAGGCATCGAGTTCCATGTCAAAGCGCGCGCCGGCCGCGGTCTCACAGCGCAGCCGACGGGCAACCCAACCATCGAGTCCATCCAGCATCACCGCGACCAGGGCAATGGCAAACGGCAGGGCACTGGCATCGCCCAGCTGGTTGGCCGCAGGAAGCAATCCAACAAGCAGCATCACCAAAAGAGCACGGCCCATGGTGATGCGATCGGCCGGTGTCAGTGGTGCCCAACGACGATAGGTCCAGAGCACCGCGGCCAGGCCAAAATACCCGAGGAGCGCCAGCGGCATGACCGCGGCCGGCAGTGCAAAGGCAATGCGCAGCCCCCCCGCCGCTGCCGTGAGCACCACAGCACCCAACAGCAGATCCGGCAGAATGGGCCAACCCCAGCGGTCGGTTGCCGAAGGAACCAATGCTACTCTCCTGCTATCGGATATCGCGCAGAGTCTAGCAGCCGGAAAGAGGAGTCGCTCTGATGCCGACAAGCAGCGCCCAGGCATTTTGGATTATCGCCCCCGGCGAAGGGGCGCTGCGTGAGGAGACGGTCCCGGAGCCGGGGGCTGATGAACTGCAGGTGCGAACGCTCTACAGCGGTGTCAGCCGCGGTACGGAATCGCTGGTCTGGCGTGGACAGGTTCCTCATAGCGAATACGAGCGAATGCGCGCCCCCTTTCAGGCCGGAGAATTCGGCTCCGCGGTGAAGTATGGCTATTGCAATGTCGGTGTCGTGGAAATGGGTCCTGCCGAGTGGATCGGCCGTGAGATCTTCTCGCTCTACCCGCATCAGACCCGCTACAACCTGCCGATTGCCGCTGCCTGCCCCCTGCCACCGGCACTGCCCGCGCAGCGCGCCGTACTCGCCGCCAACACCGAAACCGCGCTGAATGCGCTCTGGGATGCCGACCCCAAGCCCGGTGAGCGCATCGTGGTGATCGGCGCCGGGGTGGTCGGTGCACTGACCGCCGCGCTCTGTCATTCAGTCCCCGGCACCGAAGTGATACTGATCGATACCAACCCGGCGCGTCGCTATCTGGCCGCACGGCTTGGCGTTCAATTCGCGCTGCCGGATGAGGCGCAGAACCACGCCGACCGAATCATTCATGCCAGTGGCAGTGAAGCCGGGCTGCAACTGGCCCTGCGCCTGGCCGGATTCGAAGCCACCATTATCGAGCTCAGCTGGTTTGGCGATCGCATGATTTCACTGCCACTCGGTGAAGCCTTTCATTCCCAGCGACTGACCCTGCGTGCCAGTCAGGTTGGACATCTCCCGGCTGCGATGCGCGGCCGCTGGGATCATCGACGCCGGCTTGAAAAAGCGCTTGAGCTGTTGGCAGCCCATCCCGATTGGGAGACATTGATCGACGGTGAGAGTCGTTTTGATAACCTGCCGCGCTGCTATCCCGACGTTATTCATGGTGACGGACTCTGTCACCGTATTCGCTACAAGGAGTAGAGATGTTTCGTGTCACGGTCCGTGATCATTTCATGATCGCCCACAGTTTTCGCGGCGAAGCCTTCGGCCCGGCCCAGGCCCTGCATGGAGCGACCTATGTTGTCGACGCCACCTTCTTTCGGGAAACCCTGGATGCAGCCGGCATGGTGGTTGATATCGCCCGTGCCACGGAGGTTCTTAAGGCCACGCTCGGGCGCTATAACCTGAAAAATCTGGATGAACTGCCCGAGTTCAACGGACAGAACACAACCACGGAGTTTCTCTCGAGGCATCTCGCTGATGCCCTTGCCGCGGCCATTGAGCGAGGCGAGCTGGGAGAAACGGCCCTCGGCGTGGACCGGCTCCGGGTCACCCTGCATGAGTCACATGTCGCCTCGGCAGCCTATGAGCGCGCGCTGAAACAGTGAATCCACTGTTTTTTCTGGTGCCCGGGCCCATCGATCGGCCCACCGGTGGCAGCCGCTACGATCATCGGGTTGTCGAAGGCCTGCGAGACAGCGGCCTGGAGGTGGTGGTCGCCGAGCTTGCCGGCGACTTCCCCGGCGGCGATGCCATATCGGTGAACGCGACGCGGGATGCCCTGGAGGGCATTGGCGATGGCGCGACCGTGATCGTCGACGGCCTGGTACTGGCCGCGCTGCCTGAGGTCTTCGCCGCGCAGGCCGCAAGACTCTGTCTCATTGCCATCGTTCATCATCCGATCGCCGATGAGACCGGGCTCGACCCTCTGCAGCAAGCTGACTACCTGAACCGTGAGCAACAGGCACTCAATCAGGTGCAGGGCGTGATCGCCACCAGTGCGTTTACCGCAAACAGACTCGCCGAACTCGGCCTCTACCAAGGCGCAGTCAGCATCATCACCCCCGGCTGCGAGAAAAAACCGCTTGCCATTGGCAGCCAGGGGGATGACCCGCAGATTCTGTGTCTGGGTTCGTTAATCCCGCGTAAAGGCCAACACAACCTCATTCAGGCGCTCGTGAGCATCCGCCACCTGCCCTGGCGCTGTCAGTGCGTTGGCAGTCGCGCGCTGGACCCCACCTATGCCGGACAACTGCAAGCGATGATTGAGCATGAGGGGCTTGCAGAGCGCGTCACGCTCACCGGCGCCCTCGAAGCCAAAGCCCTGGATACCGCCTTTGATGAAAGCGATCTTTTTGTCCTGCCCTCCCACTACGAAGGCTATGGCATGGTCATCACCGAAGCGATCGCCAGAGGCCTGCCGGTCATCACCACCACGGCCGGTGCACTGCCAACCACCCTGCCACACGGAGCCGGGCTTGCGGTCGAGCCGAACGACACCGAGGCCCTTGCCAGGGCCATCGAACAGGTGCTGACCGACCCGATACTGCGCGAGAGACTGCAGACCCGCGCCCGTGAGGCAAGGGAGGAGCTGACGGACTGGTCGCAGACCGTCTCAAGATTCAGAACAACCCTGGAGGCCATTCAATCGCATGCCTGAGCAATTCGACGCCCAGTGGCTGAGGCTACGAGAACCGGCCGACCATGCAGCAAGAGCCGCCTCGCTGCTGCCGCCATTACAGGCCAGGCTGCCGACGCATCGGCCGGTCAGGATTGTCGATCTCGGCGCCGGTGCCGGCAGTAATCTGCGCTACCTGGCACCCAGACTCACCGGCAAGCAGAGCTGGCTGATGGTTGATCATGACCCCGGACTGCTTGCCCTGGCCGTCAACACCGAAAACCTGCCGCGAGGCGTTGTTGCAAGGCCGCATATCCAGGATCTTAGTCAATGGCCGCTGCCCCTCGATGAGGCCGATCTTGTCACCGCCTCGGCACTGCTCGATCTGGTTACCGATGACTGGCTGAGGCGTCTTGCCGAGTCCTGTGCTGCCGCGCAGCTCCCCGCGCTGCTGGCCCTCAACTATGACGGCCGGGTTCAGCTTGCACCCGAACATCCACTGGATAGCGACGTCATCGAAGCAGTCAATGCCCATCAGCACGGGCCGAAAGCCATGGGCCAGGCCCTCGGCCCAGGTGCCACAGAGGCGAGCCATGCGTATTTTTCCGCGCTTGGCTATGAAGTCCGGACCCAATCGAGTACCTGGCAGCTCGACGGCCATCAGCAGGCGTTACAAGGCGCGCTCATGAGTGGCTGGCACGAAGCCGCCTGCGCGCAGCAGCCATCACGCAGGCAGGATTTTAATGCCTGGCTCGAGGCCCGGCTTGCCATGACGGATGCCTCCGTGATCACCGTGGGGCATCAAGACATTCTGGCCCTGCCATGACCCGGTGGTTGCGTTGGTTGGTCAGTCTTGGGCTGATCGGGCTCATTATTTTTCACCATGGCGACACCCTCGGCGGCATCCTTGCAGAGACACAGCTTAGATGGATCGCACTCGCCTTACTGATCAGCATCGCTCAGGTTCTGCTCTCAGCCTGGCGCTGGCGGTATACCGCGCTTCGCCTTGAGACAGCCCTTGGGCTTCGCACCGCCATCGCCGAGTATTATCTGGCGATGCTGGTCAACCAGCTCCTCCCCGGCGGTGTAGTCGGTGATGCCCAGCGTGCATGGCGTCATGCCCGGCAGACGCCAGGATGGCAACCGGCGGCCCAGGCCGTTGTCATCGAACGCGTTGCAGGGCAACTGGCCATTGCCATTTTCATCCTGCTGAGCTGGCCCTGGCTGCCCGGTCCCGTCGCAGAAGCCACCGCTGATATCGGGATGTTGGTTCTGCTTGGGCTTTTGAGCGCTTTTGCGGTCAACCGCCTGCTGCGGCCATGGCTGCAGGCCACTCGTCTTGCCACCGTGGTGAGTGACTGGATTGCCGCCGTCCGCCAGGCATTGCTGTCAAGACAGGTACTGCCGGTCCAACTGCTGCTCTCCATACTGATCGGCGCGAGCTACATCGCCATCTACGCCTGCTGCATGCTCGCCATTGATGCAAGCGGCGGCAAAACCGTCTGGCTGCCTCTGCTGCCGCTTGTCCTGCTCGCCATGCTGATCCCGATCAGCGCCGGTGGTTGGGGACTGCGCGAAGGCGCTGCGGCACTGCTCTGGCCCATCGCCGGCCTGCCGGCAGCAGAGGGCATCTCTGCCGCCATACTCTATGGCGTGGTCTGCCTGCTCGCGAGCCTGCCTGGCATTTGGGTCATATCCAGACGATAGAGCAGATCAGGCCCCATGGGGAAAACCTCCACACCCGGCCTTAACGCTTCATCCATGTGCTCGATCGCCGGCAGCTGCAGCCCGGTCGGGCCGGCACCGATGATGACCGGGGCGATGGTGAGGTAGAGCGTATCCACCAGACCGGCGGCAAGCCAGGCCGACACGGTGCGTGCTCCCCCTTCAATGAGAATTCGCTTGAGACCACTTGCAGCCAGCGCCTGTTGAATATCCCGTGCGTGATTGGATTTCGGCTCTATCCGCTTATCGGCAATATCGACGCGGATATCAGGCGGTGCAATCACCCAGGTCGGCGCCTGGGCGTCATTGAATACCCGCCAGTGCCCCTCCATGCCAGCGCGGCTGAGATGGACCAGACGCACCGGATTGGGTCCGGTGACCGCCCGGACCGTGAGCTGCGGATTATCGCTGACCACCGTCCCCGCCCCCACCAGCACCCCGTCACACAAGGCCCGCAAACGATGCAGATGCGTGCGATCCGCCGCACTGGTCACAAACTCCGCATGTCCGCTGGCCGTGGCGATGCGACCATCGAGGCTCTGGCCCAGCTGGGCGACAACCCGAGGGGAATCCGAGGGCACTGACAAAAGCGGTTCATAGCGCCGCTCCAGCGCATCCAGCGCCTGCGCTTGCGACAACCCCTCTAAATCGGCCGGGATCGGCGGAATATCCACTCCGTCCAGCCCCGGGACATCCGCATGGCAGTGCTTGAGCAATGTCCGCCAACGGTCTTCGACCGCGGCGTTCATGCCCGCACCTCCAATTCATCCAACCGATGCTCGAGCAAATCGGGAAAGCGTTTGAACCAGGTGGCATTCAGCGGCGAGGGATGCGGTAGCGGATGCAGACGCAGACATCGCGTCTCACCGCTCGGCGTTGAATAGTCAATGGTCAGCGAAGTCTCAAATCGCGTCGGCTGCTGCCAGTGATGCATCAGCGTTTGCTGGAGGCCGCCCGGCTGGTGGATGGCAAACCAGAAGAACGCCTCACGGCCCAGTGTGATCACATCCTCACCTGCCCAGAGCTCGGTAAGCACGGCCGCCACCAGAGGCTGAAAACGACGCTTGACTGCCATCGACCAGGCTTTGTTACCCAATGGTTTGTAGGGCACGGTGTTCAGCCAGAAATAGGGCTCACCCGCAGCCATGGCCTGATCCGTGGTGACCATTTCGCCCTGGTGATGGCGTCTGTAGAGCACCCGACGGAGCTGACGGCCACCGGCACCGATAAAAGGCACGCCATGATGGATTTCATCGCGACCGGGATCACGGCCGAAAAAGGCAATGCGTGACTCCCGCGGACCCAGACCAAAGACCGGTTCGCGCCGGTCCCGACCGGCTGCATCGTAAACCGCCGTATCAACCCCGGGCAGATCAGTGGCTTCAGTTTGAAAACGCGCCAGCAGAGGCGGCGGCAGTGACTGCATCCTAATGCAACGTTGCCTGGCGCTCGCGCGTTTCTCTCAGTACCCCGACCACATCTTCTTCCCAACTTTTGGCAAGTTCCGACTGCGCCATCATCGCCGATATCTCATCGGGGCTGACCGGCGTGCCACCCTCATCGCCCACCGCCAGGCGTGAGTGGTGTTCATCACGCAACTCATAGGCGCGCTCCCCGGTGTCACCATCACCGACCCGCAGGGTAATTTCATCGGCCTCGATCACCGCGCGCCAGTTCACCTGAGCCATCCATCCACGGGCGTTGGAATACAGTGAGACGCCGGCGAGCTCATGGCCGCTTTTGCGCTCGGTATCCATGACGTGAACACTGCTGGTGAGATGCTCGAACGGCGCATCCTTGAGAATCCGGAGCAGCTCTTCCTTGGGAATCAGGGAATCGGAACTCATTGCAGGGACCCTCGCACGGTTGCTTTGATCAGATGGTCTCATCATACAACCCGAAAGTCGGTCTGTTGAGTCATTCCGCTTTCGGGTATTATTCAGTTACTGCGATTTCCATTCCCGAAGCCACCGGCAAATCGCCATGTCCAATACATCGAATCAGAAACGCCGGCGTGCCGAGCGCACCCGGGCGTTTATTGAAGAATTGATTAAACGCTTTCCGGCCTGCTTCACTGCGGATGCCAAAGCGGTGCGGCCGCTTGCCATTGGCATTGAAAAGGAATTGAAAAAAGCCCTGGCCGTTGATGGTGACAATGCACCACCCGGCTGGCTGATCCGCCAGGCCCTGGCGCGCTACACGCGATCACCGGCCTACCTGGCAGCGGTAATGGCCGGCGGCGATCGCATCGATCTGCAGGGTGCAACGGTCGAGCCGGTCTCCGAAAGCGCCATTGAACATGCCCGCGAGCGCCGTGCCGAACAGAAAGCCCGGGCTGCAGAAAGACGCCGGCAGAAAGCGGAAGAGGCGGCAGAAAAACGCCAGCAGGAAAAACTGCAACGCCTTGCCGATCACTTCAACCAATGAGTTTTTAACCACCTATAGATGAAGAGCCAAACAGTGGAGCGAGCAATCAATCTTGCGGAAATGAGTCTGGAAGCACTGGATGCCCTGCGTGCGCAGGTGGATTCCGAACTGGAGGCACGTGCCTTTGAAGAGCAACTGCGACAGGAGCTGCAATCGCATATGAAAAAGCAGGCCTGGATCGAGAGCCATCATGAGGCACAGCGACGCCGTCGCTAACACCGCAAACAACCGTCAACCCCGCATTGTCTCCCTACTCCCCGGCGCGACCGATCTGATCGTCGCACTCGGCCTCGAGAGACAACTGGTTGGCATCTCTGCGCACTGCAACCTGCCTGAGCACATGGCGCCCCTGCCGCGGGTCAACATGGGGCTGATCCCCGCCTCGACCGTTGAGCCCGCAGCGATTGACGCCGAAGTAAGGCGACGCATCAGTCATGGCGAACCCCTCTTCCACGCTGATGCCGATCAGCTCAAAGCCCTCAAGCCGGATCTCATCCTCTCGCAGTCGCTGTGTGATGTGTGTGCGACCACACCAAGCGCCCTGACCGCAGAAGCCATCGCGAATGCCCGCGTCTTATCCCTGGATGGCCGTGACCTCGACGGCCTGATCAACGACATCCATGCAGTCATCACCATCACGGGCATGCATGAGCGCGGGGCAGCGCTCATTGAGGATCTCAATGCACGTCGTGCCCGTTCTACGGCACCAGCCTCGGCACCGCGTCGTCGAGTCGTCGCGATTGAATGGCCGGAACCGATTTTCATCGGCGGCCATTGGATACCGGATATGCTGATCACCGCCGGCGGCGAGACACTGGGTGCCCCCGGGGATCATTCAGTGGTGGTTGATTGGCAGCGCATTCAGGCATTTGACCCCCAGGTTCTGCTGATCATGCCCTGCGGCGAGCACCTCGACGGTGCCGAGAGAGGGCTTGAATGCCTTCGTCGGCAGCCCGATTTTCTCAACCTGGCTGCTGTTGCCGAGGGCGAGGTCTATCTTCTCGATGGCGATCGTTATTTCAGCCGCCCGGGGCCGAATGCTTTCACCGGCCTCGAAATCATTGGTCATATCCTGGGGACTGTTCAACAGGACCCCGCACCGGGATACTGGCGCGCGGCAGAGCGCCGGGAATTGATCGGGGAGTAATGATTTTGACTTGGGAAGGCTGGCTGACGATTGCAGTAATAGGCCTGGTGCTCTTCGCCCTGGCAAGCGGGCGTCTCTCACCGGTCGCCACCCTTTTCTCCGGGCTTGCCGTTCTGATCACGACCGCCGCGCTCACGGGTAGCGAGCGACTGATTGACGCGAGCGCACTCGCCGCCGGGTTTGGCAGCACGGGGTTGATTACCGTGGGGCTTTTGTTCGTGGTGGCAGCAGGGCTGACCCGAACCGGTGGCGTGGCTTTACTCACCAAACCACTGCTAAGCGGTGCCGGTGGGCTGCGATCGGCGCAGTGGCGGTTACTCACGCCCGTCGCCGGACTCAGTGCATTCCTCAACAACACGCCTATCGTCGCACTCTTCCTGCCGGTGGTGGACGACCTTGCCCGCCGTCTCAAAGTCCCGGCCTCAAGGCTATACCTGCCTCTGAGCTACGCGGCGATTCTGGGTGGAACCTGCACCCTGATTGGCACCAGCACGAATCTGATCATCAACGATCTGCTGCGCAACCAGACCAATGATCCCGGACTGGCGCTGTTTGATCTGGCCTGGGTGGGTGTGCCGGTAACGCTGGTGGGGCTTGCCTATATCCTGATGGCATCAGGCATTCTGCTGCCGGATCGGCGCGAAGCCATGGAAGAGCGACTCGACCCCAAACGCTACACGGTCGAGGTGGAGGTTGTCGCTGACGGACCACTGGTGGGACAAAGCATCGAAGAAGCGGGCCTGCGCCATCTCACCGGCCTGTTTCTCGCCGAAATCGATCGCCAGGGCCGCATCATGCCGGCAGTCGCACCCAGTGAAATCCTCCAGAGCGGCGACCGGCTGGTGTTCGTCGGAGTCCTGGAATCGGTGGTGGATCTGCACAAGATGCGTGGGCTCAAACCGGCCACGGATGCCGTTGATGATCTGGCCGAGCCGCGACGCGAACGCTGCCTTGTCGAGGCGGTGGTTTCACAATCCTGCCCGCTGATTGGCCGCAGTATTCGTGCCGGGCGCTTTCGTGAGCGCTACCAGGCCGCGGTCATCGCCGTCTCCCGCGGCGGCCGGCAGCTCACCGGCAAGCTTGGCGATATCGTCCTTCGCCCCGGCGATACACTGCTGCTGGAAACCCATCCAAGCTTCATCGAACGCCAGCAGGATTCGCGCGACTTCTACCTGGTCAGCGGTGTCGCCGACTCAGCGCCACCGCAGCATGAAAAGGCCACCCTCGCCCTGCCCATCCTCATCGCCATGGTCATTCTTGCCACCACGCCCTGGGTGAGCATGCTCAATGCCGCGCTGCTCGCGGCCATCGCGCTGATCGCGACACGCTGCATGAACTTAAGCGAGGCCATTCGCAACATCGACTGGAATGTATTGCTGGTCATCGGCGCAGCACTCGGCCTCGGCCAGGCCCTGGAGAATAGCGGTGCGGCCAGCGTGATTGGTGATCAGGTGATGACCCTGACCGCCGGTCAACCGCTGCTCACGCTGGCAGCGATTTATCTGATGACCCTCATTGCCACCGAGGTCATCACCAACAACGCCGCGGCTGTCCTGGTATTCCCGATCGCCATGGCCGCCGCTGAATCAATGGGGGTGTCGGCAACCCCGTTTGTCATCGCGATCATGGTGGCCGCCTCGGCAGCCTTCGCCACGCCAATCGGCTATCAGACCAATCTCATGGTCTATGGCCCGGGCGGCTATCGTTTTCTCGACTATGTCCGCTTCGGCCTGCCACTCGATCTGATCGTGATGACCGTCGCACTCGTGGTCATCCCCTGGGTCTGGCCACTCTAGGCAATCATCGCTAGGCTGGAGTGATCCTTCGTTTTCAACCACAAGGGTCCGTTCCATGAGTGCACTCGATCTCCCCCAAGCCCGTGAACAGGTAGAAGCGGCCTGGGCCGATAGCATTCTCCCGGCACTCAAGGCATTCATTCGGATCCCGGCGCTATCGCCTGCCTTCGATGCCGACTGGGCGGAGAACGGGCATATTGACGAGGCGGTGGCACTGGCCGAGGACTGGTGCCGGGAGACCGCGCCGGCCGGCAGCACGATCGAAGTGATCCGCCTTGCCGGCCGCACACCGCTGCTTTGGGTGGATATTCCGGGCACGGGCCCCGGCGAGGCACTGCTGTATGGCCACCTCGACAAGCAACCCGAGGCCAGTGGCTGGGATCAGGACAAGGGCCCCTGGCAGCCTGTGCAGATCGATGATCGGCTCTATGGGCGCGGTTCGGCGGATGATGGCTATGCCCTCTTTGCCTCACTGCAGGCGATTCGCACGGCGCACGACCAGGGAGTCGCTTATCCCCGCTGCATGCTGCTCATCGAATGTGCCGAAGAGAGCGGCAGCCCGGATCTGCCCGCCTACCTGGATCATCTTGCCCCGCGTCTCGGCGAGCCCGGACTGGTGGTATGCCTGGACTCCGGCTGCGCCAACTACGAGCAACTCTGGGTGACAACCTCCCTGCGTGGTATGGCAGCCGGTGATCTGAGCGTGCGTGTACTCAATCAGGGCGTCCACTCCGGCGATGCCGGCGGGGTCGTACCCTCAAGCTTTCGTATCGCCCGCGCCCTGCTTGATCGCCTCGAAGAGGCCGAGACCGCCCGCATCAGACTCGATGCACTGAATGCGGATATTCCCGAGGAGCGGGTTCAACAAGCCCGGGCCGCCGCTTCGGTCATTGGCGATTCCATGCAAGCGAAATTCCCCTTCGCCGGCGCGACCCGACCCCGGCACAGCGACCCGGCTGAATTGATTCTTGATCGAACCTGGCGGCCCTGTCTCGAAGTCATTGGGGCCGATGGGCTACCCGAGAGTCGGGCCGCCGGCAACGTACTGCGCCCCGAGACCACCTTACGGCTGTCGTTGCGCCTGCCACCGACCATCGATGGCGACAAGGCCACTCGCGCGGTTGCCGAGGCGCTGACCGACAACCCGCCACAGGCCGCCGAGGTCAGTTTTAAAGCCGCCGGTGCCGCCAACGGCTGGAATGCACCGGCGTTTGCCGGTTGGCTCGGCGACAGCCTTACCGAGGGGTCAAGACGCTGGTTTGAACGGGATGCCGTATTCATGGGAGAGGGCGGCAGTATTCCGTTGATGAATCTGCTCGCACAGCGATTCCCGGCTGCCAAGTTCCTCGTCACCGGTGTCCTCGGGCCGGGCTCCAATGCTCATGGGCCGAATGAATTCCTCCACCTGCCCATGGCCCGTGGCCTTACCGGCATTGTTGCCGAAGCACTCACCGCGCAGGCCGCTACCAGGGAATAGCGGCACCATCCCAGGCAAAAAAACCGCCGCTGTCCTCGATGTCTGACCGGTCAATGACCGAAAGCAGCTGGCTTGCAGCAAAATCGGGGGTAAAGAGCTTGCCCGCCGGGACCCGGGATTGAAACGGCGCTGATAACGCCGTATCGGTAGTCCCGGGGTGCAGGGCAAGGCAAATCAGGCGTTTCGCCCGGCGGGCACATTCAATGGCCAGTCCGCGAGTGAACATGTTCTGCGCGGCCTTGCTCATGCGATAGGCATACCAGCCACCGAGCCGGTTATCGTCGATACTGCCCACCCGGGCCGAGAGACTGGCGAACACCGCCCGCTGCTGATGACTGATCAGGCCGATGAAATGACGGGCAATCAGCGCAGGCGCCATGGCATTGACGGCAAAGTTGCGCTCAAGCCCCGCTGCGCTGAGATCCTCCAGGCGTTTTTCCGGACGGATACCATCAGCCTCGTCATGCAAAAAGCCAAAGGCATTGATCAGCAGATGCAATTGCGGCGTATGCCCGGCCACCTCATCAGCGAGCGCGGCGATGCTCGCCTCATCGGTAATATCCACCGCCACCGGCCGCAGACGCTCACCGTACAGGCGATTTAAATCCTGCAAGGATGGACTATCCGGGTCTCGTGTCGCCGCCCAGACCAGCCCTACCCGGCTCTCGGCCAATAGCTGACGGGCAAAGGCGAGGCCCAGCCCGCCGTTGGCGCCAAACACCAGCGCCACTGAATTTTCATCAAGCGTCTGCATGGTCTACTCCCTGTCTCAGGGTACAATCACCGCATGCATGCGCCGCTGATTCAACCCACCGAAGACGGTCTTTATTGCGCAGCCGGCGATTTCCACATCGACCCCTGGCGGCCGGTCGAGCGGGCCATCATCACCCATGCCCATGCCGACCATGCCCGAAGCGGCAGCGCGCTTTACTGGGCGGCAAAACCGGGCCTCGGCCTGCTGCAGCGACGCTTGGGGAAGAATACAGCCATTCACGGGGTCGACTACGGTGAGACCCTGCAGTTCGGACCGGTGACGGTGAGTCTGCATCCGGCAGGCCATATTCTCGGCTCAGCACAAATTCGCGTGACCGATGGCCATGAGGTCTGGGTGGCCTCGGGCGATTACAAACGCGATACCGACCCCACCTGTGCCCCCTTTGAGGTCATTCCCTGCGATACCTTCATCACCGAGGCAACGTTCGCCCTCCCGGCCTATCGGTGGCCGTCTGCCGCGGCGGTCGCCGCCGATATCCAGCAGTGGTGGCAGGCGAATGCCAGCGAGGGACGCACCACGGTGGTCTTCAGCTATGCCTTGGGTAAGGCGCAGCGGCTGCTCGCCGAGCTCCCGACGCCGCATCCCGGGCCGATTTTCCTCCACGGTGCCGTCGCGCCGCTCACTGATGACTATCGGGCAGCCGGCATCCAACTGCCTGTCACGCAGACCATCGGTGAAGCCGCGGACAACGAAGATTTCTCAACCAGTCTGGTCATCGCACCACCGAGCGCCGCCGGCTCCACCTGGATGCGGCGTTTTCGCAAACCCGCAACGGGTTTTGCATCCGGGTGGATGCGCATACGCGGCAACCGTCGCCGCCGCGGTTATGATCGCGGCTTTGTGATCTCTGATCATGTGGACTGGCCGGGACTGCTGCAGACCATTGAAGAAACCGGTGCCAAGCGGGTATTAACCACCCATGGCAGGGCCGATGAGCTGGTGCGGTATCTCAACGAGATGGGCCTCAACGCCGCACCGCTCAACACCCTTTATGGCGAAGACGAGGAGAATGGCTGATGCATGCCTTCGCCGAACTCTTCCAGACTCTTGATCGGGCACGGGGCACCAATGCCAAAGTCTCGGCAATGGCCGCTTACTTCTCGCAGGCAAGCGCTGCCGATGGCGCCTGGGCGGTTTATTTCCTCAGCGGCCGACGAATCAAACGGTTGATTGGGCCCACGCGTCTGCGTGAATGGCTGGCGGAGGCCACCGGACTGCCCGACTGGTTGGTTACCGAAACCCATGAACATGTCGGCGATCTGGCCGAAACCATCGCCCTGATGCTGCCGGAGGGAGTCGAGCAGGCCGATGATCAGCGCGGGCTTGCTGAATGGGTGGAAGCCGAGATTCTGAGCCTGCGAGACTGCGAGGAGGCGGAATGCCAGTCCCGGGTGACCAGTGCCTGGGCGGCGCTGGATGAGGCCGGACGATTTCTCTACAGCAAATTACTCACCGGCGCATTACGGGTTGGCGTCTCGCAGACCCTGGTTGAACGGGCGCTGGCACAGGCAAGCGGACATCCTCAAGCAGTGATTGCCCATCGCATGATGGGACAGTGGACGCCGACAGCGGCCTTCTACAGCGGACTTTTCAGCGAACGCGAGGAACATGAGGATGCTTCGCGTCCTTATCCCTTCTTTCTGGCCAATCCTCTGGAGGCCGATCCTGCCGAGCTGCTCGGTGATATTCATGACTGGCAGGCGGAGTGGAAATGGGATGGCATTCGCGCGCAGCTTGTCCGCCGGGGCGATGCCATTTATCTGTGGTCTCGTGGCGAGGGACTGATTGGTGAGAGCTTCCCCGAAATCATCGAGGCTGCAGAGACACTGCCGGCGGATACGGTAGTGGATGGTGAGATTCTCGCCTGGCAGGACGATGTCCTGCCGTTTGCGCAGCTGCAAAGACGGCTTGGCCGGCAGCGCGTCGGCAAAAAGCTGCGGGCCGAAGTCCCGGTGCGCCTGCTGATTTATGATCTGCTCGAGCAGGGCGGCGAAGATCTTCGGGCCCGACCGCTCGGTGGCCGCCGACAGACCCTGGAAGCGATCATGGCCGGAATGCCGCCACCGCTGATGCTCTCTCCGCTGGTCATGGCCGCCGACTGGCAGGCGCTCGCGGCACTTCGCGCCGAATCCAGAGCGCGCGGGGTCGAGGGACTGATGCTCAAGCGCCGGGACAGCGCCTATGGCACCGGGCGTCCACGAGGCATCTGGTGGAAGTGGAAAATTGAGCCGCTCACCCTCGATGCCATTTTGCTGTATGCCCAGCCCGGCCATGGCCGACGCGCCAATCTCTACACCGACTACAGTTTTGCCGTGCATGACGGCGAGCAACTGGTGCCCATCGCCAAGGCCTACTCGGGGCTGAATGATGCCGAGATTCGGCGTCTCGATCGCTGGATCAGACAGAACACCCGGGAGCGGTTCGGCCCGGTGCGATCCGTCGAGCCACAGCAGGTCTTCGAACTGGCCTTCGAGGGCATCGCGGCCTCTTCACGACATAAATCAGGCGTTGCCCTGCGCTTCCCGCGCATCAAGCGATGGCGTGAAGACCTCGGACCCGGAGATGCCGATACCCTGCAACAGATTAAAGCCCTGCTGCCATGAAGGCTGCCTTTCATCCGGGACTTACCGAATGGTTTCAGCGTCAGGGCTGGCAGCCGGCTGATTTTCAGTGCAAAGCCTGGACGGCTTATCTTCAGGGCAAAAGCGGGCTGATCCACTCAGCAACCGGATCCGGCAAATCACTCGCTGCCTGGGGCGGGCCCCTGCTCGAGGCCCTGCAGAGCGGTCAGGACACCGGCCTGCAGGTATTGTGGATTACACCGCTGCGGGCACTGGCCGGCGATACGGTTAAAAACCTGCGCGAGGCCAGCGAAGGCGTCGGTCTTGACTGGCGGGTGGAAAAACGCACCGGGGATACCAGTGCGGGCACCCGATCGCGACAACGAAAGCAACCGCCGCAGGCGCTGGTGACAACACCGGAGAGTCTCTCGTTGTTACTCTCCTATGCCAACGCCAGTGACCAGTTTCGCGGCTTAAAAGCGGTCATTGTGGATGAGTGGCATGAGCTCATCGGCAGTAAACGCGGTGTCCAGCTCGAACTCTGTCTGGCCCGATTAAGAGCACTGGTGCCGGGGCTTCGCACCTGGGGTCTGTCCGCCACCCTTGGCAATCTGAACGAGGCCCGGGACTGTCTGCTCGGGCCCGATTGCCCCGATGGCTGTCTGATTCAGGGTCAGGCAGCCCGCGAGCTCTCCATTCAGGCCGCCCTGCCGGCGGCATCCGATCGCTTCCCCTGGGCCGGTCATCTGGGAACCCATCTCATGCCGGCGGTGATTGAGCATTTGCAACCCGCCGGCAGCTGCCTGCTGTTCACCAATACCCGGGCGCAGGCAGAGCGCTGGTTTGAGGCCCTACTGCAGGCCCGCAGTGACTGGCTGGAGGGCCTGGGGCTGCATCATGGCTCCATTGATCGCGAGCTCCGCGAGCGCATCGAGGCGGGACTCGCGGCTGGTGATTTCCGCTGTGTCGTCGCCACCTCGAGCCTTGATCTCGGCGTTGATTTCTCTCCGGTGGATCGGGTGATTCAGATCGGCAGTCCCAAAGGCGTTGCAAGACTGGCCCAGCGCGCCGGCCGCAGTGGCCATCAACCCGATGCGCACAGCAGCATTCTCTGTATCCCAACGCATGCCCTTGAGCTGATTGAGATCGCCGCTGCCAGACGCGCCTGGCAAGCCGGACGGATTGAAGCAAGAAAACCTTTGACCGGCTGCCTTGATGTCCTGGCTCAGCATCTGGTCACCCTGGCGACGGGCGAGGGTTTTGAATCAGCCGATCTCCTCGATGAAGTCCGCCGGACTCATGCCTACGCCAACCTGAGCGATGAAGCCTGGGAATGGACCCTCGAATTCATCACGCGCGGTGGCCCCGTGCTGCAGGCCTATCCGGACTTCAGTCGGGTGGTCCGGGGTGTTGACGGGCGCTACCGTATTGCCGGTCGCAGCCAGGCCATGCGGCATCGCATGAGCATCGGGACCATCACCAGTGACGCCGCCATCGCCGTGCGCTATCAGGGCGGCGGGCATATCGGTAGCATCGAGGAGTCGTTCATAGCCCGGCTCAAACCCGGGGATGTCTTTCTTTTCGCAGGCCGCAGCCTTGAGCTTATCCGTGTGCGGGATCTCACCGCCTATGTCCGCCGGGCAGGACGCCGGCGCCAGGCCATCCCACGCTGGCAAGGCGGCCGGCTACCACTCTCCGGCACCCTGGCAAGCGAAGTCCTGATGCTGCTGGCCAAGGCCGATGCCGGGCAGTTCGATGAACCTGAGCTTGTGGCCATCCGGCCATTGCTGAGTCTCCAGCAACAGGTCTCCGCCCTGCCGACACCACAGACACTGCTCATCGAGCAGAGCCGCTCGCGAGAAGGGATTCATCTTTTCCTCTACCCCTTTGCCGGCCGGCTCGCCCATGAGGGCCTCGCCGCCCTGCTTGCCTGGCGTCTGGGCCAGCGCCAACCGGCGACCTTCAGTATCGCGGTGAATGACTACGGGCTTGAATTATTGACCGATGAGTTGCCGCGGCTTGATGAAACCGACTGGCGTCAACTGCTGGATAACGACAATCTGGCCGCGGATCTGTTGTCGGCACTCAACGCCAGCGAACTGGCACGACGACAGTTTCGGGATATCGCCCGAGTCGCCGGGCTGGTGTTTCAGGGCTACCCGGGCCGCGGCAAGACCGCTCGTCAGCTACAGGCTTCCAGCGGGCTCATTTTCGATACCCTCAGCCAATATGACCCCGACAATCGCCTGCTCACTCAGGCCCAGGAAGAAGTCCTTGACAGCGCACTCGATATCGAGCGGCTGCGTGAGACACTCGCCACCGTGGCCAAACAGCAGCTTGTCATGAAATCTCCGCAGCGCTTCACGCCACTTGCCTTTCCGCTCTGGGCCGAGCGACAGCGCAATCGCCTGAGCACCCAGAGCTGGGAAGATCGGGTCAAGCGCATGGTCGAGCAACTTGAGCGGGCGGCCTCGTGAGCGCTCGGAAACTGACGCTGGAGATTGGCGGGATCACGCTGGAGCTGCTGGCCGAGCGCGCTGTCTACTGGCCCGCGCGCAGGGCGCTACTGGTAGCGGACCTTCATCTTGGCAAAACCGAGACTTTCCGCCGCGCCGGGATCGCAGTGCCGGATGGCGATACCCAGGACACACTTGCGCGACTGCAGCATCTTATTGACACCTTCAAACCGGGCGAACTGATTCTACTCGGCGATATTCTGCATGCCCGCATCGCAGGCAACAGTCAGCTCCCGGGACAAATCAAAGCCTGGCGTGATGCCGTCGATGTCCCGAGTATTCTCGCGGTCATCGGCAACCACGACCATGATCTCGGCCGTCTCAATGAGGCGTTTACGATTCTTGACGAGGGCGCCGACTATGATGGGCTTTCGTTGCTTCACCATCCACCGGCAACGCCACTCTCAACTCCCTGGATCGCAGGACACTGGCATCCGGTTGCCCGGCTCAGCCATGGCCCTGACCGTCTGCGCGCGCCGGTCTTCGTGAAAAAAGCCAATCACGGACTGATTCTGCCAGCCTTTGGCAGCTTCACCGGCGGTCATCCCGTCACTGCGCAAACCGGTGATCGGCGCTTCCTCACCACCGGCGAGGAAGTGATCGCCATCGACTGAAAACGGGCAAAAAAAAGCCGGCATTGATGCCGGCCAAGAGGAGGAGAGAGAGAAACCTGTTTGTTGCGATGCATTATAGCACCGGGCGGCATACTGTCTTCTATTCTTTTGACGCTCAGCATTTTTGCTTGACCTGCATCAATCTCCTGAGCCTGACTGTCGCTCCAGGACTTTCAGTCGCCGGTCGATACCGCGCATCAGATCAAGCATTTCTTCGCGTTCCTGATGGGCGCGAGCCTCAATTTCATCGCGACGCTGATCTTCAGCTTCCCAATGAGCTGACTGCATCGTATTGACAATAATACCGATGAACAGGTTCAGAATTGTGAAGGCAGTCACCAGAATGAAGGAGACGAAATAAATCCAGGCATAGGGGTAGGCTTCCATCACCGGCCGGGCAATCCCCATCGACCAGCTCTCAAGTGTCATCACCTGAAAGAGCGTGTACATCGAAAGCCCCAGGGTGCCAAACCACTCGGGAAAGCGATCCGCAAAAAGCTCTGTTCCCATTACCCCGAAGATGTAGAAAACCAGTGCGAGCAGGAAGACAATCCAGCCGATGCTCGGGACCGCGGCAATCAATGCCTCGATGAGCAAGCGCAATCGACGCACGGTGGAGAGCAGTCGCAACACCCGCAGAATACGCAACGAGCGCAGAATACTGAGCGGCCCGGCGGTCGGCATCAGCGAAATCCCGACAATCAGAAAATCAAAGACATTCCAGCCGCTTTTAAAAAAGCGCGGCCCCCAGGCAAAAAGCTTGACGGCGATCTCGGCGGCAAAAATAAATACAATCACTGCCTCAATGCCGAGAATCCAGCCACCGGCAACCGACATCGCCGTATCAGATGTGGCAAGGCCCAATAGCAGTGCATTGAATACGATCAGCCCGATGATGAAATTGCGCGGCCAGGGCGACTCAATCCACTCCCCCGCTGCCTCACGCCACTGCCCCCAACGATTCATGACCACTCCTGCCTGAGTGCCGCGGCTTTCTCCCGTATTGCCGCGCGCTCCTCATCTGATTTGCGATAAAGATTGCGATACTGAAAATTAAGCCGCCGGTTGTCAGCCAGCTTGTCTTCATGGCGATCGAGAAATTCCCAGTACAGTGTCGTAAACGGACAGGCGGCCTCCCCGAGGGCTTGCTTCGGATCGAAGCGACAATTCCGACAGGCATTGCTCTGACGGGAGATATAGGCGCCGCTCGCACAATAAGGCTTGGTCCCGACGACACCGCCATCGGCAAACTGACTCATGCCAAGCGTATTCGGCAGACTGACCCAGTCGACGGCATCCAGGTAAAGGGCCATATGCCAGGCATGAAAGGCATAGGGATGCGCACCGTAGAGCTGGGCAAAAAGCCCCAGGACCATCAGCCGCTGGATATGATGCGCATAGCCATGGCGCAGTACCGCCTGCATGGCATCGGCCACACAGGCCATCTCGGTCTCCCCGTCCCAGAAAAAGCCGGGTAATGGCTGCTCATGACCGAGTGCATTGCCACGGGCATAGTCGGGCATCTTCAACCAGTAAACCCCGCGGACAAATTCGCGCCAGCCAAGAATCTGGCGGATAAATCCTTCAACGGCGTTCAATGGCGCGACACCGGCCTGCCAGGCGGATTCGGCCGCGCTCAGACAATCGCGGGGGTCGAGCAGATGCAGATTCAACGCAGCCGAGAGCCGGGCGTGATAAAGCAGCGGCTCACCGGTCCAGATCGCATCCTGCCAGGTCCCGAATTGCGCCAGCCGATGATCAATAAAGTCAGCGAGCGCGGCCTGCGCATCGGCCGGTGTCACCGGCTGATCGAAATCGCCCGCCTCGCCGGGGTGGTCAGCAAACCGCGACGCCACCATGTCGATGACATCCTGCGTAGTGTCATCGGGTGCAAAACGCGGATGCGCCGGCAATGCACCGGGCCCTTCAGCACCAAAGGCCGCGCGATTATCCTGATCATAGTTCCAGGCACCGCCTGCCGGCTTGCCCGACTCCATTAAGATATCGTGGCGCTTTCGCATGCTTCGGTAGAAATGCTCCAGCGTGAGGGTTTTTCGACCCTCTGCCCAGCGCGCGAACGCCTCCCGACTGGCGAGAAAATGCCGATCACGCCGCCACTCCAAGCGCACACCGGCCTCGGCGATGACGCCAAGCAGATCCTGCTCGATCTGCCAGTCACCGGTCTCCATCATCACCACCGCGTCCGGATTGAGTGCCTTGAGATCACGTCGCAGACAGGCCGCGAGACTCTGTAATGGCGCATCGGCAGGCTCGTCATCGATGGCCCGGTATTGCACCGTGACGCCACGCTGGCGCAGTTCATCGCGCAGATGCCGCATGGCGGAGAAAAACAGCACAAGCCGTTGCTGATGGTTGCGTCCCCGCCTTGCCTCAGCGCTCGACTCCGTCATCCAGACGACATCACGGGTCGCATCCAGATCGTCAAACAGCGGGCCATTGCGATCGAGTTGATCACCGAGGACAACAATCAGATTGCGCATTGCCGTCACCGCGCCATGGCCTCCTGCATCGGGGGGACCAGGAGGGAAGGGTCAATGCGCTGGTCAAACCAGTTCATGCGCCAGTCAAGATGCGCGCCGGTCACCCGACCGGTCGCCCCCACCCGCGCCACCACCTCTCCCTGCGAGACAGGGTCACCCACCTCGACGAGCATTTCGGAGAGGTGCAGAAAAGTCGAGGATAGCCCCTGGCCGTGGTCAATGATCATGGTCCCGCCGGAGAAGAATAAATCCGGCTCGGCGAGGGTGACGATCCCGTCAGAGGGCGCCAGTACCGGTGTGCCGGTGGGCATCGCAATATCAATACCGTAGTGGGGTTGCCGCGGCTGGCCATTGAGAATGCGCTGACTGCCGTAGACACCGGAGATGGGCCCGGTCACCGGCCAGATCCAGCCGGCTGCAAAAAGCGGCTCGGAGACCGTTTTTGCCCGGGCCTGACCGACCAGGGCATTATCCCGACGGATGCGCTTCAGGGTCTCGGCATCGGGGCTTACCTGATTGCTCGGCAGTCCGTCGATGCGCTGAATGTCATACTCACGAGCCGTGATGGAGAGATGATGCAGCTGCTCCTCGCCAGAGGGCAGCATGACCGAGACGGCGATGCTTGCCGGTGCGTCGCGACCAAGCCCCAGCAAAAACCGACCATCCTCAGCCACCGGTATGTCATGACCCAGAGCCTGGACGCGGGAGCCGGCTGGCACCTGGCCCTCCAGCAATCCTCCCTGACGCTGTGGCCCGCTGATCTCGAGCGCCTGCGCGATCGTGCAGACCCCGAAGGCGAGCAAGGCAATCAGTAAAAACCGCCCCGGCCCTTTTGTGACGTTCATGCATCCTCCTCATGCGCGCGTGCGAAGGTCATCATATAGTTCACCGCCATGCTGCGGGTATAGCGGAACCGCCGGGTCACCGGGCTGACCGCAACTCCGGTCTGATCAATCAGTGACAACCCCGCCTGCTCCAGGGGACCGCGCACTTCCAGAGGACGTCTCAGCTTGCGGTACTGATGTGTGCCCTTCGGCAGCCAACGCAGCACGTATTCGGCGCCAAAAATTGCCGTAAAGCCCGCCAGCGGTGTTCGATTGATGGTCGCGACGAACATCATGCCCCCTGCCGCCACGGCCCCGGCACAATGGGTGAGGAACGCGCTGACACCATCAACATGCTCGACCACCTCCATATTCAAGACCACATCGTAGCCACCGCTTGGCGCCTGGTGGGACTCGATGGTCTCGCAGCGATAATCAATACTCAGGCCGCTCAGTCTGGCGTGGTCCTCGGCAATGGCGATATTTCTGGCAACCGGGTCGATCCCCGTGACCTGAGCGCCCAGACGCGCCATGGACTCACTCAGAATCCCTCCGCCACAGCCGATATCAAGCATGCTGAGGCCGGCTAGTGGCTGCTCTCCCTCATCCAGCGAGAAATGTTGCTGCAACTGCGCCCGGAGATAACCGACACGAAAACGATTCAGCCCGTGCAGGGGCCAGAATGGCCCCTCAGGGTCCCACCAGGAGGCGGCAAGTCGCTCGTAATGGGCCATCTCACGCGGGTCGACACTCTCAGACTGACTCATGCCGGACACTCCTTTTTGTCCATACCCCTCCGGCAACGCGGACAACACCCTTCAAGCTCAATGGTCTGGGTCGTCAGCGCAAACCCCATGGCATCCGCTCTGCGGCTTAAGGCCTGCTCAATATCCGCATCATCCAGCTCGGCGACTGACTGACATTCGCTACAGATGAGAAATTGCCCGGTGTGACGATGGCCGGGATGGGCGCAACCGACATAAGCATTCAGCGAGGCGAGACGGTGGATCAGGCGCTCGGCGATGAGAAAATCGAGTGCCCGATAGACGGTCGGCGGGGCAGCCGAGGCAGACTCCTGCTGCAACCTTGCCAGAAGGTCATAGGCCTTGACCGGTTGATGGCTTTCCCAAACGAGCTCGAGTACCCGGCGACGCAAGGGCGTGAGACGCCGGCCACGATCCGCGCAGAGCTGCTCGGCAATGGCCAGCGCTTCATCAATACAGTGCTGATGATCATGACCATCACGCGGGAAGGTCTCGTGCATCGGTCGGACTCCTTAAAATCTTCAGCAAGACTAAGGCCATTACCCGATACACGAAACCCCTGCGGGTGGATCAATGCTTTACCGGAATCCGCCGGCTCTGCGCCCCCTTGCGCTTGGCAATGGATATCTTCAGGACACCATCACTGCCTTTAGCCTCGATATGCTCAGGGTCCGCGTCATCCGGCAATGAAAAACGCCGATAGAAAACCCCGTGTGAGCGCTCGATCCGACGGGCACCATGGCCCTCGGTCTGAGCCTCATGGCGACGTTCACCCTGGATACTCAGCATGCCATGTTCCATGGTCACCTCAATATCCTCAGGCTTCACGCCGGGAATATCAGCTTCCACCACGTAGTGGTCACCGGCTTCGCGGATGTCCACCGCCGGCACCCATTGACTGGTCTCCACAGTTGACCCGTCGGGTGTCCCGGTAAACCAGGGAGATTCAAAGAAACGATTAAGATCGCGATGCAGGTCCAGCAGACCACTCATGGGTCGATAAGGTTTAAGCTCCATAGCAGCTTCCTCCATTGATGTTTGAGCGTTGAGCCCTCCCTTCATCAAAGGAGATAAGTACCGGTGCGGAGTCTTTCAACCCCGAGGAATATCAGCCACCCGGTTTCTCAGATAAGTCGGTTCAATGTACTGAGGCTGGGTGCAGTCATTATCGGCAAAACGTCGGGCAGCGAGCGGCATGGCAGCCGCCATGGACGGGATGACGCCCTGATCGGCACTCACCAGACCCGATGCGGATTGCAGATCGGGATGTTCGGCAAAGGCACTGCCCACCCCGGCCCAGCGCCCGGCTGGCAGAGCCGGCAGCTGTGCCGGGCCGACCCACTCTTCACCCACGAGCTGCGTTGTTGCCGGCGCTCCGGAGCCAAGGCGATAGAAACCGCCGTAAACCTCCTGCATGCGCGCATCCTGCAGCACCAGAAAACCATCCTGGCTGCCGGCGTCCTGGCGGGAGAGCGCCGTCTCAGCGACCACCTGCAGACTCGAGAGCACCACCACAGGCAGATCCAGCCCCATGGCCAGCCCCTGCGCCACGCCAACCGTAATCCGCACGCCGGTAAATGCGCCCGGGCCACGGGTGCAGACGATGGCATCCAGCGCACCACGCGAAAGTCCGGCCTCAGCCAGCACCGCCTCAGTGAGTGTCAGCAGGATGGCGGAATGACCCAATCCCTCACTGCTTGCGCGCTCAATCACCGCGCCATCGTGCATTAAAGCCACCGAACAGCGGCCGGTACTCGCATCCAGACCCAGCAGTATCGGGCCATTGCTCATGGTTCTGCCTCCGGCTCCGGTGCCTCTACCGGCACCGCCTCAAAATCGAATTCCAATTGCACCTCTTCATAGCGCGGGTCGAGACCACCGGCATAAACCCCCTCGCGCGGGACCACCCGGTAGGTCGCGGGTTCGCCCACCGGAATGGGCGGGCCCACCTGTTGCCGCAGCCAGGCAAACCCGGCAAGTAAAACGCCCGCGGCCGCAATGGTCCAGAACAACCCGCCGGCGCCAATGAGTGCCATCAGCTGTGAGGCCACCAGCGGCCCGATGATCATGCCGACGCCGTGGACCAGCAGCAAGCCGGCACTGACGGCCAGCATCTCGCTCGGCTCAATGAAATCATTGGCGAGCGAGACGGCAATCGGGTAGAGCGTAAAGGCAAGCCCACCCCAGAGGACCGCGAAACCGATCACCACGGCCTCGCTCTGGCCGGTGGCATAAACAATCGCGAGCGAACAGGCAGCCATGGCCAGGCTCACCCCCATGAGCACATCACGACGGTTAAACCGGTCGGACAAATGCCCAATAGGCCACTGCAGGGCAAACCCGCCCAGGATACTGAGCCCCATCAACAACGCGATACCCAGATCATCAAAACCCGAGTCACGCGCAAAAACCGGAGCCAGGCCGAGAAAGCTGCCGGCAATCACCCCGGCGAGTGCCGAGCCAACCAGTCCCAGCGGCGAGGCGGCAAAGAGATCCCGCAGGCCCACTTTGGCCACCTCGGGCAGATCCGGAGAAGTGATCCGCGTTATGGTCACCGGCACCACTGCCGCGGCAATCAGCATCGCCGCCAGACTGAACAGTTCAAAGCCACCGGTGCGCCCCGTCAGCAACAGGAACTGCCCACCCCCCAACGCCACATAGGTCACGATGCTGTAGATCCCCAGCACCTGGCCACGGCGGTCACTCGGCGTGCGATCGTTGAGCCAACTCTCCATGACCATGTACAGCCCCGCCAGACTAAAGCCGTAGGTCAGGCGCATGATGGCCCAAATCCACGGCTCCACCAGCAATGGATAAGCCAGCGTGCTGATGGCCGCCATGGCAGCAAAAGCGGCGAAGCTGCGGATATGTCCGACTCTTGCAATCACATGCGGGCAGATGCGCGTTGCAATGACAAAACCCACCGAGTATGCCGCGGCCACCACACCAATGATCTCGGTGGCAAAGGCCTCCTCTGACATACGCACACCGACCAGCGTGGTCAGCAGTCCGCCACCGGTCAGCAGCAGGCCAACCGAGACAAACAGGGCAATAAATGGCGAGAGCGTACCGAGCATGCGAGTCACCGGGCCGGGTGAAAAGGGATCTTTGTGCGGGTGCGAGGATAGTGCAGTGATGCAAACCACGCCATGTTTTTTATTGGCCGATGGGGCACAGCCGTTGGTACTATCAGACCCGATTCATTTTGGATGCTGGAGCAGGCCCTTGAGCAACCCGCAGCGCCGCGGCGAGGACATCATCATTCGCTCACCCAAAGCCCATGAGGGTGGCGCAATCTGGCAGATTGTCCGGGACACCGGCACGCTCGATCTCAACTCCAGCTACCTCTATCTGCTGCTGGCAAGGGATTTTGCCGACACCTGTGTGGTAGCGGAACGCGATGGAAAACTACTCGGCTTTGCCAGTGGCTACCGGCGACCGGCTGAGCCATCGGTGATTTTTCTCTGGCAGATCGGCATTGCCCCCGAGGCGCAGGGCCAGGGGCTGGGCAAGCGGCTACTCGGTGGTTTTCTGACACGCCCCGGCGCAAGGGATGCCCAGTGGCTGGAGACGACCATCGCGCCCGATAACAAGGCCTCACAAGCACTTTTCACCGGCATGGCAAAAGCGCTGGCAGTGGATTATAAAACCTCACCATGCTTTGCTGCCGAAGATTTCCCGGAACCCGGCCATGCCGCTGAAGTTCTCTACCGAATCGGCCCGCTGACAGACTCGGCGCGCCAACGGCTCAACCCCTGATTAGATAAGGAAAAACGCCATCATGAAAATTGTTGATGTCAATGAGATCAAAGGCACAGAGCGCGAAGTCGAAGGCCCCGGCTGGACCAGCCGGCGTTTGCTGCTGAAAAAAGACGGCATGGGTTTTTCCTTCCACGAGACCATTATCCCCGCGGGTGCCGAACTGGCGCTCTGGTACAAGAATCATCTTGAGGCGGTTTACTGTGTCTCCGGCAATGGCAGTATCGAGGATCTGGCCACCGGGGAAGTCCACGAGATCCGGGATGGGATTCTCTATGCGCTCGACAACCATGACCGGCATGTCCTGCGTGGTGGCAGCGAAGACATGCGACTGATCTGCGCCTTCAACCCGCCCGTCACCGGGCGTGAAACGCATGATGCGGACGGCTCCTACGAGCTGGTGGAAGACTGAGCCGAGAAAAAGGCCTCGATCTCAGCGATATCCTCGACCACCGGCATGGGCGGCAGACTATCGAGAAAAAGCCGGCCGTAGGGTCGGCGTCGGATGCGGCTGTCGCCCAACACCAATACGCCCCGGTCGGCCTGATCACGAATCAGCCGGCCAACACCCTGACGCAGGCTGATCACCGCCTCGGGCAGTTGATACTGAGTGAAGGCGTTGCGCCCCTGCGATTGCATCCACTGCATGCGGGCCTGCAGAACCGGATCACCCGGTGAGGCAAAAGGCAGGCGGTCAATCATGACGCAGGAGAGTGCCGGTCCGCGGACATCCACACCCTCCCAAAAAGACTGCGTACCCAGAAGTACCGCACCAGGCTGACGGCGAAACCGCTCGAGCAGGCGTGACTGCGGAGCATCCCCCTGGACCAGCAGATCTCGCCAGCCCTGCCCCGGCAGCCACTCGGCCGCCCGTTGCAATGCCCGATGACTGGTGAACAATAGGAATGCCCGCCCCTGACTCGCGGCAAGCACCGGGGCGATGGCATTGAGATAGGCATCGGTAAAATCCGGTTGGCCCGGGTCAGGCAACCCCGCAGGCAGATAGAGCCGGGTGTTCTGCCGATAATTAAACGGACTCTCAAGGCGCTCGGTTCTGGCTTCCTCAAGGCCGAGTCGATCGGTGAAGTGCCGAAAATCGCTATCCACGCTCAGCGTTGCCGACGTCAGAATCCAGGCCTTTCCATGGCGGCTGCGATTGTCGGCAAAATGTTCGGCGACATTCAACGGAGTCAGGCGCAGGGCAAAGCCCTGACCCCGTGTCTCCACCCAGGCCACTCTGGCTGTCTCAGCGTAGGCCTCCGGCGCACTGACAAACGCCTTGAGATTGGAGAACAACTGCTCACTGCGTCGATGACAATTCTCAAGGCCAGGGCCCCGTTCGGCCTGCAGCGCGAGGCTTTCAACCAACCCCTTCAGCACCTCACAGAGTGCTTCCAGCGCCTCTCTTGCGGCTGCCGGCGCGGCCTGCCAGGCGGCCCGAAGTGACTGCCCCATCGCCAGTCGCAATGCGGCAACAGCCTGCTCCAGAGACGCGGCCTGATCGCCGATCGTCGCTGCATCACCAGCTTCCCGCTGCTGCTCAAGCCGCACATCACGGGCCAGATCCAGGAGCTGACGGCTCGATACAGCAAGGCCGAAAAATTGCGCGGCAGTCTCCGGGAGCTGATGCGCTTCATCGAGGATATAAATATCCGCGGCCGGCAGGACATCACCATAACCGCTCTCGCGCAGCGCCCAGTCGGCCAACAGCAGGTGGTGATTGACCACCACCACATCCGCTTCCTGAGCCCGGCGCCGAGCCTCCATGACGAAACAATCCGCATACAACGGGCAGTTCTGACCGAGACAGTTATCCGCGGTCGAGGTCACACGGGGCAGAAGACGGGAGTCGACCTGGCCCAGCGGGGATTCGCTGATCTCACCGCTGCGGGTAGCCCCGGCAAAGGCCATCAGTTGTTGTAACTGATCGGCCATTTCTGCGGTCTCCAGCCGCCCGGACTCCGCTGTCATCTGCATGCGGTGCAGACACAGATAATTGGCGCGGCCTTTCAGCAGAGCCACGCGCAGCGGACGTTCAACCGCCGATTTCGCAACAGGCAGATCGCGATGGAAGAGCTGATCCTGCAGGGTTTTGGTACCGGTGGAAATGATCACCCGGCGGCCCGCATGCAGTGCCGGGAGCAGGTAGGCGAGTGTCTTGCCGGTTCCGGTGCCGGCCTCCACCACCAGGGTCTCATCGGCCTCGATGGCTTCGGCCACCGCCCGCGCCATCGCCTGTTGCTCGGCCCGGGGGGAGAAATCACTCATCTTTTCAGCCAGAACGCCGTCAGCGCCAAGCGCTGCGTCAACCGTATCGAGCAATGACATCAGCTCAGACGACCCTTTGGCGAGCGCCAGTTCACCACCACGGCCAGCACACCAAGCAGGAGATAACCGGCCAGTGTCCAGACCGGAATACTCAGCCCCAGGACCCGGTCCACCTCCGCACATTCACCCGAACCGGAGAGCACCATGGTGACCACGTCAGCCAACGGAAAAGCGCTGAGTAGATAATCAAGCCCCGGGCCGCAGGTCGGAACCTGATCCGGCGGCAGTGACTGCAGCCAAAGATGTCGCAGCGCCAGCGCAATACCGGCGAGTGCGCTGAGCACACCGGCGATTGCGATGAAACGCCCGGGCAGCAAAACACCCAGCAGGAAAACGCCTCCCAGCAGGAGAAAGACCAGACGCTGAAAAATGCAGAGCGGACAGGGCTCCATACCCAGCATCACCTCAAGAGCTACGGCGATGCCTACCAGCATGAAACAAAAAATCCCCAGCGCCAGATTGGCCCATCGCGTCTGCAGGACCGGCAATCGGATCATGGAGCGGCCCTATTCAGCGCGTGCCAGGGGTGGTGCCGGCATGAAGCGCTGCAAGAGCAGACAGGCAAGCGCCAGGCCAACGCCGACCAGGTCGGTGATCAGACTGGCCTTGATCAGCGTCAGGGCAGCGGCCAGCAGCAGCAGACGCACGAACCAGCGGGCGTTGCGAGCCATGAACCAGCCCTGGACGGCGGCGGCAAGCAGATAAACACCCACAACCGCGGTCACACCCGCGCGCAGCACGGCCATCCACTCTCCATCCATCAGCAGTGCCGATGAGTAGAAGAACATGAACGGCACCACAAAGGCGGCAATACCAATACGGAAAGACGCCACCGAGGTCTGCATGGCATTGGCCCCGGAGATACCGGCTGCCGCGTAAGAGGCCAGCGCCACCGGCGGCGTGATCGCCGAGACCACCGCAAAGTAGAAGACAAAGAAATGCGCGGTGAGCGGGTCAATGCCAAGCCGAATCAGCCCGGGTGCCACCACCGAGGCGGCAACGGCATAGGCCGCCGTGGTCGGCATCCCCATACCCAGCAGAATGGAAATCAGCATGGCAAAAATCAGCGCCAGCAGCTGACTGGCTTCCGCGAGACCGAGCAGCAGGGAGGAGAACCGCCCGCCGACACCGGTAAGCGAGATCACACCGACGATGATCCCGGCACAGGCACACACGGCGATAATCTGAATGGACATCTCACCACCCAGGCGCAGTGCGGTCCCTACACGCCTTGGCCCCATTGCCTGTGGGGTCAGCCAGCTCACCACCACCGCCGCAACGGTCGCGAGTGTGCCGGCGCGAATCACCGAATAGCCCATGAACAAGGCCGCAATAAGAATCACAATGGGGATGAACAGATACACCTGACGCAGCATCTGCCCGAGCAGCGGCAGCTCGTCATCGCGCATGCCCCGCATGCCAAGCTGTGCGGCCTCAAAGTCCACCATGAAATACACCGCGGCGAAATACAGGATCGCGGGAATAATGGCCGCCACCGCGATCTCGGTATAAGGGATGCCCGTGATCTCGGCCATGATGAAAGCGCCCGCCCCCATGATCGGCGGCATGATCTGACCGCCGGTGGAGGCGGCTGCCTCAATGGCACCGGAGGATTGCTTGGAGTAGCCGACCTTTTTCATCAGCGGAATGGTGAGCGATCCGGTGGAGACGACGTTACCGGCACTGGTGCCGTTGATCATGCCCATCAGACCGGAGGCGAAAATGGCCACCTTGGCCGGACCGCCACGGGCACGCCCGGCGACGGCGAAGGCGAAGTTGACGAAATAATCGCCTACCTTCGATGCCTGCAGGAACGCCGCAAAGACGATAAAAAGAATGATATAGGTCGATGATACTGCGGTGGTCGGGCCGAGAATGCCGGCATCGGTGTAGACCTGGCTGAAGAAACGGTTTACCGAGAGCCCCGGATAGCCCAGAAACCCTGGCAGATAAGGCCCGGCGAACACATAAATCAAAAACACCACCGAAATCGTGACCAGCGCCAGCCCGGTTACCCGACGGGTGAGCTCCATGATCAACGCCGTCCCGGCAATCGCTGCCAGCGAGATGCCAATCGGCGCAAACGGTGTGCCCGTGCTCATGCGAAGCTGGGTGTTGTAGATCACCAGCAGATAAGCAGCCACTGCCACCGCGCAGAGCATCAGAACCAGATCGGGCGGGCTGATCCGGCCGCGCCGACTCCCTGCCACCCAGGAGAGCACAATCGCGCCGCCGGTTGCGGTAATCAATGGGATACCGAAATGCCAGGTCTCAAGCACCGGCTCAATCCGCCGCGCACCTGACTCAAACGCCTGCCAGAAAAATCCGGCCTGAGCGAGGGCATAGGCCGCCGGGATTGCCAGCAGGACCGACAGTGCCGTGACCCACAGCGGTGCCGATCCGGTGTCCTCACCAAGATCACGGCTTGCGTAGAGCAGAAACCCGATCACCAATGCACCGGCAATGTGGACGATGCGAAAACTCCAGGTCTCCAGCGGATAAACGTTGAGCGAGAACAAATGGAAGGCCGCATAGGTGCCGGTGAGCACCGCGACGATTAACCAGATCCAGCCACTGAATACCCGGCGATTGGTGTCGATGACTTCCTCATCCACCCCCTCGGCGATCACCCGAGTGGGTTCCACCTCCGTTTCGGATCCGTTACTGCTCATGGATGTGCGTCCTCATCATGCCGGAGCGCTGTAGATGGCTCGCAACAGGCGG
>CAJXNJ010000002.1 GCA_913057145.1 uncultured Ectothiorhodospiraceae bacterium | reverse complement strand
TACTCTGGCACCGGATTATCAAGGCCTTCGGCCTGATGGGTCGCACTTCTCACGGGGATCGTCACGGCCTCCGCTGAAGCGGGCGCCTCTGGCAATGACCGGGGCAGCGGTGGCTGCGGGCTGGGATCAACGGCAGGGGTCCGTTCAGGCTCGGGGGGTACTATCGGTTCCGATTCAGGCTCAGGTTCGGGCTCAGGTTCAGGCTTGGGCTCCGGCTCTTTTTCAGGCTCGACCATCGGCTCCGCTTTGGACGCTTGCTCAGCCTCTGTATCAGGTTCCACCTGTTCGGTTGGCACGGTGGGTGGCTGGCTCGCCACAATCTCAACGGTAATCTCGGCAGCTTGATCGGGCAGCTGTCTGTCCTCATCCTCTCGCCCGACCCACCCCATGATCCCAAGGTGCACCAGAAGCACCAATAAAACGATCAACAGGACCAACGGACGGGGGAATACCTGTGGCGGGACTCTACTGAATGGCATTTATACAGTCACCGCAGAGAGAACCACCTGAAGATGTGCCTCAAAAGAGGCAAGCGGGGCCTCTAAGTCATGATCGGTTTCAATGGATTTTTCCAGTGATTCGGCAGCACGCGCCAGACCCAACGCGCCGACCTGCCGCGCTGCGCCCCGTACCGAGTGTAATAACCTGCCAGCCGCGATCTGATCTCCCGTGCTCAGGGCAATGCGTAACTGTCGCGCACAATCCGCGAATTCCTGTCTGAACAGTGCCAGCACCTCGGCAAAATAATCAGGATCATTGCCAGCGGTGGCGCTGGCATGCGCTCGGTCAATCCCCGCAATATCCGGCAAGCAGTCAGGAACAGACCGATGGCCTGGCATATACCGACCGGCTGACGCATCGTCGCGCCCACACCAGTAGACAAGACAATCGATCAGTTGCATGCCGTTCAGTGGTTTCAGAAGCACGTCATTCATTCCCGCCGCAAGCGCTGCCATGGTTTGTTCGCGCATGATACCGGCCGTGAAAGCAATTATCGGCGGGTCAGTGATACCCAGGCTCTGGCGAATTTCACGCGCAAGGTCCAGCCCATCCAGATCGGGCATTTGGATGTCCACGAGCGCAGCATCGAACTGCCCGGCCTTCATCTCCAGCCATTCAAGTGCCTCGTGCCCGCTGGCCAGAGCAATGCACTCGCCTGCGGCTGCCTCAATAATTTCTGTTACGAGGAAAAGATTGAGCCTCGCATCATCAACGACCAGAATACGGAGCCCGGCCAGTTTCCCGGACGCTTCAGCCGCTCGATCAGATGGGCTATAAGGTGGGCTTTGCTCGGCGACCATCCAGTTGCCCGTCAGTCGCCATCAGCTGTTACCGACTGCCGGCGTTGGTTCAAACCAGCCCCTGCGCCCTTGCCTTGGAGAGTGCCTGGAGGCCTGAGTGCACGCCCAGCTTGCGGTAGAGATTGCGCGCATGGGTCTGCGCTGTTGCCACCGAAATACCCATGATTTCCGCGGCCTTGGCGTAGGTATGGCCGCAGGCAAATTGCTCGAGCAGCTCTCGCTCCCGGGTGGTCAGCACACCGGCCTCCATCGGCCCAGCATTTGATTCATCCGGACCGCTTGCAGTGCTGACGCGCTTGACCAGATAGCTGGCGAGCTGCGGACTGATTGGATAGAGCCCATCAATCAGCTGATCGATGGCCCGGTCGATGGTGATATGCGCATCCCCCTTGACGACATAGCCAATCGCTCCCTCTCGCAGTGCTGATAGCAAACGTTCTTCATCAGCAGAGGCAGAGACCACCAATATCCGAACGGATGGATAGTTGGCATGGACCCGTCGAATAACCTCAAGGCCGTTCATATCCGGCAGGGTCAGATCAACCAGAACCACACCGAGTTCTATTTCGGGCCTTGAGAGAAGCTCCAGAGCTTCCTTACCCGTTGCTGTTTCATGAACGGTGCATTCAATGCGACTTTTGCGCACCGCGCTCGAGAGCACACCGCGAAAAAAAGCATCATCTTCAACAATCAGAGTGTCCATGTACGCAAGTAAAGCCCGGTTTTGCCAACCATGCAAATAGTTTGCCGAAAACGACAAAAACTTACATACCTAATTCATACTAAGGTTTGGTATCTAACATGGTTAATCCAGGCCGTGGTTAGGGATAAATCTCAACTTTATGAAAAAACCTATGCGCTTCAGAAGACCGGTTGATACCCAGGCGCCGGCCGACGCCCAAAGAATCTCCAAGACCTTACGACCATCTTTGTGCAGTTAATTGCCGGTGAATGTTTAACCAGCTCACTGCAGCTAGAATAATCGTAATCCCAAGAGCCTCCACAGGCTGCAGCAACTGTCCTAAAACGAAAACCCCGAACAGCGTAGCTGTCACAGGTTCAATCATGGATGTCACCGCTGCAGTGGACGGAAGTACCCCTCGAAGCCCCCAGAAGTAAAAGAAAAAAGAAAGACCGGCGCCCATGACGCCAAAAATGATAAACAGCGGAAACTGAGCGGAGCTGAGCACTTTCACAGCCTCGCTTATATCCGACAACGGCAGCAGCACCACGAGGCCTGTCAAAAAGGCAACACCAAGCGCTGCTGGTGCTGAACCATGTTCTCCAGCTGATTTAAACGCAAAAATAAAAAGTGCGTAGAAGGCACCGGAAAGCAGTCCGCTAATCAACGCAAGGGTTGTCAACTGCACTGGAGCATTACCATAGATGCCGGTCATCAATGTGACCCCGATGAGTGTCGCCACACAGACCAGTGCACTACTCCAGCTGGGCTTTTCCGCACCGATGAGAAACGAAATCACATAAACCATAACCGGTGCGGTGTACATAAGTGTGATGGCAACAGCGACGCCACCAGCGCGGATACTGATGAAGTAGCAAAAGAAATTACCTGCCACACCAACACCGGCTAGTGCCGACCAGGCGAGCAAGCTGCGGTTAAACTCCTGCCGTTTGCCTCGAGCCCCGCGCCATATCAGCCAGAGCCCCATACAAACGAGGCCAACCAGAATACGCCACAAACTAACAACCAGAGGCGACCAACCATACCCCATCAATATGCTGGCCAACCCACCGGATAACCCCCACTGAAGAGCCCCGAGGCCCACGAAAAACACGGACATTGGCATCGCAAAGACTCTCTAACCCGGTCAGAGCAGCACTTCAGTGCAGCAATGCACCGATACTGGCCTTGGCATCGCCATAAAACATTCGCGTATTTTCACGGTAGAACAATGAATTCTCGATCCCGGAATATCCGGTTCCTTGGCCACGCTTAGAGACAATGACCTGTTTTGCCTTCCAGACTTCCAGTACAGGCATGCCGGCAATAGGGGAGCCGGGATCCTCCTGCGCGGCCGGGTTCACGATATCATTCGACCCGATAACGATGACTAGGTCTGTATCCTGAAAATCCTCGTTGATTTCATCCATCTCAAGCACAATATCGTATGGAACCTTCGCTTCGGCCAGCAGCACGTTCATATGTCCCGGCAGCCGGCCAGCAACAGGATGGATGGCAAAACGGACGTTTTTACCCTTTTCGCGCAACTCGCGTGTCAGTTCGCTAACGGCATTCTGCGCCTGAGCAACCGCCATCCCATAACCAGGCACAATGATTATGCTATCGGCTTCTTCGAGCGCTGCTGATACACCATCAGCGTCGATTGCAACCTGTTCGCCCTCAACGGCCATCTGCTCGCTCATCGAGCCACCAAAACCACCGAGAATTACGCTGATAAAGGAGCGGTTCATGGCCTTACACATAATGTAAGAGAGAATCGCTCCCGAGGACCCAACCAACGCTCCAACGACAATTAGAAGATCATTACCAAGCGAAAACCCGATTGCTGCTGCAGCCCAGCCTGAGTAAGAGTTGAGCATGGAGACCACAACAGGCATGTCCGCTCCGCCGATCCCCATAATTAGATGGTAACCCACAAACAGCGCGGCAATTATCATGATCACGAGCGACAAAAGCTCGCCGGTATTTAAATACCAAACCAAACAAATTGCCGAGATCAAAGCCGCACCGGCGTTCAGGGCATGTCCACCCGGGAGCTTCTCCGCCCGAGAAGAAATCTTTCCTGCAAGCTTTCCATAAGCCACCACTGATCCGGTAAAGGTTACCGCACCGATTAAAATGCCAAGATATAACTCTATCCGAAGTATATTTAGCTCAACGGCAGTCTTCGCCGCCGCGATCGCTGCAAACCCACGGAAATTTTCTGCCACTACTGCTGCCGGGCCCGCTAGCACGCCATAATTTGGCTGGGGGAACGCGACACCTGCCGTAGCGAATGCCTCAGCCACCCGAACAATCTCAAGATGTGCATTTAAACCAACAAAAACGGCTGCGAGACCCACCAGCGAGTGCATCGCCGCCACGAGTTGCGGCATCTCGGTCATCATCACTCGCCGAGCGACATAAACGCCAACTAATCCACCGGCGCTGATCAGTACGAGCGACAATACCCATAAACCGTTGCCCGGACCGATGAGCGTTGCCACAATGGCGAGAGCCATACCTGCAATCCCATACCAGACTGCGCGCTTCGCGCTCTCCTGATTCGATAAACCGCCGAGACTGAGAATGAAAAACGTAGCGGCTACTGCGTAGGCCGCGATGACAAATCCTAGATCCATAAATCCTCCACCATTAGGATCTTTGGAACATGGCAAGCATGCGCCGCGTGACCAGGAAACCACCGAAGATGTTGACACCGGCCATAAAAATAGAGGCTCCCGCCAGAATAATTACCAACGAGCTGCCTGAGCCGACCTGCATCAATGCCCCGAGAATAATAATGGAGGAAATCGCATTAGTGACGGCCATTAGCGGCGTGTGCAGACTGTGTGCTACGCCCCAGATCACCTGGAAACCAACGAACACTGCAAGCACAAACACAATGAAGTGCTGCATGAAGCTAGCCGGTGCGTAGAGCCCGGCCAGCAAAATTGAGATACCTCCGGCACTGAGAAGCATGATCTGACGGCGTGTCTCGGACCTGAACCTCGCAGCCTCGGCTGCACGTTTTTCATCTTCAGACGGCTCCTTGACGACGGCTTTCTTTTGCGTAGCGATAGCCTGCACCTTGGGAGGTGGTGGCGGATAAGTAATTTCACCGTTGTAAGTAACCGTGGCTCCTCGGATGACATCATCATCCATGTTATGCACGATTTGCCCGTCCTTATCGGGTGTGAGGTCAGCAATCATGTGGCGAATGTTGGTCGCGTAGAGGTTCGAGCTTTGATTCGCCATCCGACTCGGGAAGTCGGTATACCCGATGATCACCACATCATTGTCCGTAACAACTCGCTTATCTTTTACCGTGCCTTCGACATTACCTCCACGCTCAGCGGCAAGATCGACAATAACCGATCCCGGCTTCATCACCTCGATCATATCCGTAAGCCAGAGCTTTGGTGCATCACGGCCCGGAATGAGTGCCGTGGTTATAACGATATCGACTTCCGGCGCAAGCTCCCGAAATTTGGCAAGCTGCGCTTCCCGAAATTCCGGCGAAGACACGGAGGCATAGCCACCCGTTGCTGAACCGTCTTCTTGCTCTTCCTCAAAATCGAGATACACAAACTCCGCGCCCATCGATTCAACCTGCTCGGCAACCTCAGGGCGCACATCGAAAGCTTGCGTGACGGCGCCAAGAGCGGTGGCAGCGCCGATCGCTGCCAACCCCGCAACACCGGCACCAATAACTAGCACCTTGGCCGGTGGCACCTTGCCTGCTGCCGTAATCTGACCGGTGAAAAACCGCCCAAAGTTATTGCCTGCTTCCATAACCGCACGGTAACCGGCGACATTAGCCATAGAAGACAGCGCATCCATTTTCTGTGCCCGACTAATCCGAGGCACCATTTCCATCGCAATAACATTCGCAGATTTTTGGCGCGCAAGCTCGAGCCCGTGCTCGTTCTCGGAAGGGTCAAAAAATGATATCAGTGTCTGATTAGCCTTTAACTTCTCCGCCTCCACTTCAGTTGGTGGCCGCACTTTTACCAGAACATCCGCGCTCTCCCAGACCAGTGTTGCGGAATCAACAACCTCGACACCTGCCCTCTCATAAGCCGAGTCAGGAATTCCTGCTAACACTCCGGCTCCGGTCTCGATCAAACAGGTATAGCCAAGTTTCTGGAGGTGGCGGGCACTGTCGGGAGTCAACGCGACCCGCGCCTCGCCCGCTCTAACTTCTTTCGGCGTTCCGATCTTCATAGATTGGCGTCCATTATGGTGCGAACAAGTTGTCCTCAGACACTGCTTTCGGGGAGCTAAAGGCCTACTGCCTAAACTCCCCCCATTGCGAGATATTTAACCTCGAGGTATTCATCAATGCCCTGATGCGCGCCCTCACGACCAATACCAGACTCTTTGACACCGCCAAACGGTGCGACTTCAGTCGAAATAATTCCTTCATTTATTCCGATAAGCCCAGCCTCGAGGTCTTCTGCCACACGCCAAATCCTACCGACGTCTCGCGCATAAAAATAAGCGGCAAGACCAAACTCGGTATTATTAGCAATCCGAATTGCTTCTTCTTCAGTCTTAAACCGAATGATCGGTGCTAATGGGCCAAACGTCTCTTCGCTGGCGAGCTTCATCTGCTCGGTGGCATCTACCAGCACTGTCGGCTCAAAGAATTTCCCACCCAACTTGTGCCGATGCCCGCCGAGAACAACTTTCCCGCCTTTCGACTCGGCGTCTTCGATATGCTCTTCAACTTTATCCAGAGCTGAGTCATCGATGAGCGGACCGATCGCAACACCCGGCTCATCACCAGCTCCCACTTTTAACTTGCCGACTGCAGCGATGAGCTTCTCGACAAATAAATCGTGAACCCCGTCCTGAACAAGAATCCGGTTAGCACAAACGCAGGTCTGTCCTGCATTGCGGAACTTCGACGCGATCGCTCCCTCGACCGCGGCATCGATATCAGCGTCATCAAATACAAGAAACGGAGCATTACCACCGAGTTCTAGAGAGATACGCTTAACCGTGCTCGCGCTCTGACTCATCAAAAGTTTTCCGATCTCTGTCGAACCGGTAAACGTAACTTTGCGCACTAACGGACTATTGGTCAGCTCGTAGCCCTGCTCAGACGCCTTTCCAGTGATCAGATTGACCACACCGGCCGGAACACCAGCACGAACAGCAAGTTCCAACAAGGCGACTGCGGTATACGGCGTCTCCGATGCGGGACGTGCTACCACCGTACAACCTGCTGCAAGCGCCGGCGCGATCTTGCGTGTAATCATTGCTGCGGGGAAATTCCAAGGCGTAATTGCAGCAACAACACCAACTGCTTGCTTCAATACGAGCAAACGTCGACCAGGCACATTGTTAGGGATCACCTCACCATAGATTCGCTTTGCTTCCTCAGCAAACCACTTTACGAAAGAAGCCGCATAGGCAATCTCACCTTTGGCTTCTGCCAGTGGCTTACCCTGCTCAGTGGTCATAATCATAGCCAGGTCGTCTGCATTCTCCTGGATAAGGCTATGCCAGCGATGAAGTATCTCAGCACGCTCACCGGCGGTGCGGGACCTCCAGGTGGGCCACGCTCGATCCGCCGCCTCAATGGCGGTCTTGGTCTGACTGATATCGAGCCGCGGCATCGATCCGATAACCGCGCCCGTTGCGGGGTTACCGACATCAAAAGTAGAGCCGTCTTTGGCTGCTACCCACTCTCCATCTATAAGACATTGCTGCTTGAACAGCGAGGTATCGGAAAGCTTCATTTGTCATCCATCCAATAGGTATTAAGCATTTTTTTACATGAACCGATCGGCGCCACCAGACGCTTCCACGGTAGCGCCAGTAACGAAACCGTTGCGAGCGGACCCTAGGAACGCCGCCAGCTCTGCGATCTCTTGAGGGTTGCCAAAACGTCCTACAGGCGTCATTTCCGCACCCAGCTTATCCATCAACTCTTGATCAGGAAGATCTCGCATGTCCGGCCGTGTTTCGCGAACTTTAGGAATCATGTTTTCTTCCCAATTCTTCGTCGCCACAGCACCGATACCAATGGCATTGGCAAGAATGCCGCTGCCAGCCACATCCAGTGCAATACTCTTCGTTGCATTACAAATCGCGGCACTTAGCGAGTGAGAGACCATCAGTTTGTTATTCGGATAGGTACCTCCTACTGAGGACATATTGACAATCCGCCCCCAACCAAGCTTCTGCATCTGCGGAACTGCAGCACGACAACAGCGGATCATCCCCATAACCTTGAGGTTGAACATCCCTTCCCAATCGGTATCGCTTGAATCGAGCAAACCGCCAGCGTGCGCACGACCAGCGTTGTTCACAAGAATCGAAACCGGCCCAAGACGTTCCGAAACATCTCTCAAAAGCTGATCTGCTGCTCCGGACGCAGCAATATCACAAGGAAACGGCTCTACGACACCGCCGGTTTCGGCAGCAATACGGTTCGCAGTTTCGGCCAGTTTTTCCGCTCCGCGAGCAGAAATAGCTACTTTTGCTCCCTCGAGAGCCAGGGTCTTCGCCACGCATTCGCCGATTCCGGCGCTTGCACCAGTGACGAGAGCTGTTTTGCCTGAAATGCCAAGATCCATACCTTAATTCTCCTTCTTTGAATAAAATCTATGTCCGAATTGTGCCGATCAGGGTTCGTAGACCTTCAGCACGAAATTGCGTCCGCGTCGAGGCACGCTCAGTTCATACTGAAAACCCTCTGGGGGGTGGAAAAAAGTAAGAAATTCAAGGGTATTATCTTCATCGTCATAACTAATCCGATCCATGGACAAACAAGCGTCGCCAACACGCATGCCGAATGCTTTCGCGACATCCGAATCAGCGCCGACGGCCTTTATGACATGACGAGCCCAGCGGACAACGAGCCCAAGGGTATCCTCGAACACCGAGTAAGTAGTTTTCTGTGGTGCCTGCGTCAGCTCAACGGCAACAGCGCTCATGGGGAGTGTTACGTAAGCGTAAACAAGAGCAACTGGCTCACCTTCCACGGTGTAAAGCCGCCGAACACGCATAACCTGATCTCCTGCCGTCAGGTTAAACGACTCGCTTACTCGTTCTGGCGGAACAACCGCCTCCATTCCAAGAACAACAACCTCAGGTTCGATTCCTTTTTCCTGCAACGCCTCGAGTATCGTCTGCGATCGACCACCCAAGTCAAATCGAATATTGCCGCGCACGAACGTGCCAATTCCCTGACGGCGCATGACAATTCCGAGTTTCGCCAAATGGCCCAGCGCTTGCCTAATTGTTACCCGACTAACATCATACTGACGAGTAAGCTCCGCCTCGCTTGGAAGCCGCTCACTAGGCTTTAGCTCGCCACTGGATATGCGCGCCTCTATCTCGGAAGCAACCTGCATATAAAGCGGTATCTCGGAACTACGATTTAACGGTTCTAGGGCCATGTCTTCTTACCTTCTACCCGAAAAATGGTCGGCGACATGACAATGCCGCCGACACTATGCCGACTAAAGCTCGAAACGTGAGGGGAATCGCTCCATTCCAACCGTAACACTCTTGACCTGAGTGTATTCTTTAATTGCCTCAGATCCGTGCTCTCGGCCCATCCCACTGATCCGATAACCCCCGAATGGGATCTCGGACTGATAGCCGTAGGAGTTTATGAAGACATTTCCACTCTCGATACGTTGCGCGAGGTCATGACCCTTGCGAACATCATTCGTCCAGACATAGCTCGCCAGGCCGAAATCACTGTCATTCGCCTGAGCCACCGCATCGTTAAGATCGGAGTAGCGCATGACCATTAGAACTGGACCGAAAATTTCGTCCTGTGCCGCTTTGTGGTCATTCGTCAGTCCAGTGAGAATGGTTGGCATGAAGTAATTGCCATCCTTGAGCTCTGCATCTTCCGGTCGCGAACCCCCGCAAATCACTTGCGCTCCATCTTTACGTGCAGCGTCCACATAACCTTGAACGAAGTCTACGCGATCCGGGGTGAGAAGCGGACCAAGCTGTGTAGCGTCATCCAATGGATTACCAAGAGGAATACGGTTAGCTTTTGCCGCCAGATCCTTGACGAATCGGTCGTGAATGCTATCCGGCAAGAACAAGCGTGACCCAGCAAAGCAGACCTCTGACTTCCGCGCAAAGGCCTGCGTAAGCACACCGTCGATAGCCTCGTCCCAGTCAATGTCTTCGCACACAATGATAGGACCTTTACCGCCGAGCTCCAGAACGGCCGGCGTTACTGTTTCCGCCGCCTGATGAAGAATCTCCAGACCGCCCTCTGTGCCTCCGGTAAAGATGACTTTGCGCACCTTCGGATGCTCAACAAGCGCTTTGCCAGTGGTACGTCCGGGGCCGACGACAATGTTAACGATGCCGCGCGGGAAGCCCGCTTCTTCAAGAAGCCTACCGAATTCCAGGATTGACAGAGGTGCAACAACCGATGGCTTGATGACCATAGCATTGCCACACGCAATTGCTGCTGCAAACCCGCGCGCCATAAGCTTGAACGGTGTGTTCCATGGCACGATCTGACCAATGACTCCAAACGGCTCACGAATCGTATAATTGAACCGAGGACCGAGATCCTGGTAAACGCCCTCGATCTTGCCGGCATGACCCGCAAAATATTCCAAATGAAGGACCGACGTTGCCACCTCCATGCGTGTTTCGCGAATAGGAATACCAGTATCAAGCGATTCAATCATGGCAAGCTTTTCGGCATCCCGCTTAACCAGCTCAGCAAGTTTCATCAGCAACTTGCCGCGGTCTCGACCGAGCATCCTCCGCCAAGAGGGATCATTGTAAGCACGATACGCGGTCTCTACCGCTTCGTTGATATCCTCGGCCGTAGCCGGTGTAACGCGGGTGATTTCCGTGTTGTTATACGGGTTGCTCACCGCAATCTTCTTATCACCACGTCCCTCTCTACGCTCTCCGGCGATGAGGCTACGCGTCTCCAGGTTGAGGGTGTCTGACCCTTTTACGAGCGTCATTTCTTCTTCTCCTATGAGGTTGATGAAAACTTTTCCAAACTTCTGGCTAATTTACGAATCGGCCACCATTAAAGTCGCCTTCGGGCGACGTATTTCTGCCCACACCATGACCGCGACGAAAACAAGCGCTAGCAAAAGCAGTACTGCGCTAATCGGACTGGTGATGAACACCATTGGGTCACCGAATGAAATAATCAGTGACATCCGGAACTGTGTTTCAAGCAGCGGGCCAAGAATTAAGGCAAGCAACATTGGCAGGATCGGGTAGCCCCAACGCTTCATGAAATATGCCAAAACCCCAGCCGCTGTCATCGCAAACACATCCAGCATTGTATTTCGCAACGCAAATGAACCGATTAGACATAACAGCACAATCGTTGGCATAAGAATGCGCACAGGAATACGTACCGCCTTAACAAAAAGCGGAATACCGACAATCGCCAAAATAAGGAGGAAGCCTAGAGCAATCGCAAATGATCCAAAAAGACCATAAACCACATCTGGGTGCTGCGAGAGCATCAACGGACCGGGATTGACTCCAACAATAGTCAGTGCGCCGAGCATAACCGCCGTTACCGGATCGCCTGGAATTCCGAGAATCAGCATCGGAATAAGCGCGCCACCCATCATCGCACTATTTGCGGCCTCGGGGGCCACGATCCCCTCAGGGTTGCCTTTGCCAAATGAGACATTGCGAATACATGGGAATCGCTTGGCACACTCGTAGGCCACGACTGCTGCGATTGCGCTCCCAGTACCAGGAACTGCCCCAATCCCGGTGCCTATAACGGCCGATCGCACGCCACAGATTGCGGTCTTGGGCAACATTTTCACAGCCGCAATTAAATTCTTGATCGGGTGATAAGAAGGGGCATCGAGGGGTGGGAGATTCTGCCCCTTGGGCGATCGAAGCGCCTCTATCGCGAGCGGCAAAGCAAACATACCAATCATGATCGGAATAAAGGATATGCCCTGCTGCATCGACACCTCGCCAAAGGTAAACCGAGGCATTCCGGCGATTGGATCCATCCCAACCGTTGCGATCATCAGTCCGACGCCGGCCGCGATAAACCCTCGCAATAACTTGCCCTCAGAAAAACCTGCAACGAGGGTGAGACCCAAGACCACCAATGCGAATTGCTCCGGTGCTCCAAATGCCAAGGCGATGCTGGCAAGCTGAGGCGCAATAAGGACCAACAGGATCAGTCCGACTGCTCCTCCCATAAAACTCCCGAGGAAAGCGAGCGTCAAAGCTTCACTTGCCGCACCTCGCTCAGTCATCGGGTATCCGTCAATATTAGTAACAACCGAAGCCGGATTACCTGGAATGTTGACCAGAATTGCGGACATCGCACCGCCGGTCATGCCCCCAACGAACACCCCCATTAGGAGGCCCATAGAAGGCCCAGCATCCAAGTAGAACGTAAATGGCAGCAGCAATACTACAGCTACCGTTGTTGTTAGGCCTGGCATTGCCGACATTACCAAGCCAAGCACCACACCAAGGAGCGTTAAACTGAAGACTTGAGGCTCTAAAGCCGTTAAGAGGCCGTCTACAATTGCTTCCATGACACTTAACCTTCGTTCATTAAAACAGCGTCAGCCGGGAAAGCTCACACCGAAAAATTCGTGGAAAACCAAATAGAGCCCGAAAGCCGCGACAATCGAAAAAAGCACCGATCGCCACAAAGGTTTTAAGCCCATCAGTAACGATAACCAAACAAGCATCAAGATTGCGGCCGGAATAAATCCTAAAACTGGGGTAAGAAACGCGTAACCGATTACTCCTGCGACCAAGACGCCAGTGGCCAATAAATCCTTACCGGCAACGCGCCATCCCGAGAACGTTTCCTCCGCGGCATGATTTGCCTGATCCTCAATCGTCGATTTTCGGTGACTCGAAAAAACCCGGATTAACTCCAAAATCGATACAAAAACAAGAAACCCTGTAATGATCGCCGGAAAAAATCCGGGACCAAAGCCTGCGGCAAGCGGCATCGCCGGGAGCGCGTCCCATTTGCTCCAATAAAAACCAGCCAAACCAATAACAGCGAGCGGAACTGCAATACTTGGAAACATATTCACGTGCCTCTTTTCCAATGCACTAGACTCCCGTCGCAGGCACTTTTCTGGGTGCTGCGTGAGCCATCGGCTTAAGGTCAAGGGAAGCGGAGTGCGCCAAGAAACGCCACACTCCGCCACCGTTAGCAGATCCTAGCGAATTCCAAGAGCTTCTATCGCCTCATCCAGGAGCTGGTTCTGCTCCTCTACGAAATCGGTATATTCATCCAGACCGATGTAGAAGACACCAAAACCCTTCTCCTCGGCGACACTCAAGAGCTCTTCGCTCTTGCTGGCCTCGCGGAAAGCATCGTCAAGCTTTTCTTTCACATGCTGGGGAGTTCCTTTGGGAACAAAAACACCCCGAAACTGGTAGAAGCCCAGGTCATAGCCCAGTTCCGCGAAAGTTGGGACATCGGGAAATGCAGCGTTACGCTCGGGCGCAAGTACACCTAGAAAACGCACCTCACCAGCGCGCAATAGAGACATCGCTTCCGGAGGGTGGACGGAAATTGCCTCTACTTCACCGCCAAGGAGCGATGGAATTCGACGCTTTCCAACCGGAACGAATACCGGTTCGACTCCAGCCTCGTTCGCAAGAGCTGCAGCAGCAGTGTAAGTGAAACTTCCGACACCTGCGTGGCCGATGCGGATGCGATTGGATGTGTTGTCAGCGGCCGCAAGGAACTCTTCCATGGTTTGCCACGGAGAATCATTGCGTACCACGATAGCCGCCGGCTCCACGGTGATATTGGTGACGTACTCCCAGTCATCCCATTGCTGCGGCAAAGAACCAAGCAAAGTGGTTGTGAGAATGGAAGCCGAAAGCCATCCAATGTTGTAACCGTCCGGCTCTTGAACACGGACGTGCTCAAAACCAATCGCACCACCGCCACCGGTCCGGTTAACGACCGAAATGGGCTGTCCTAGAACCTGACTAGCTGCTTCGGCTGCAAGTCTGCCAGATATATCAGCCGATCCGCCCGCTCCGAAAGTAATTGTCATTTCGATCGGCTTCTCCGGGTAATGATCATCAGCCAGCGCAGATGAGCCAGACAACACCATCGCAACCGACAGAGAGGCCGCCGCAATGCTACAAGTCAATTGTTTTCTAAACATCTCTCACTCCTCAAATGAGTTATTGGTCATCTTCTCTCTCAAACGGACCGGGTGCGGGATGGTTACAGAAGACCGCACCCGGTCTATTTGCTCACTTTTTTATTATCAAGAAGCTTTATCGAGCTTCGCTCGCGCTGCTTCGAGCGCTGCCCGCCCCTGCTGCGCAACTTTTTCCGCGTCAGGATCCGGGTTTTTATCCCAGCGTGCTGGAATGTTGTCCCAGTCTTTGTAAATGGTGAACGGATTTTCCGTAACACCGTGCGGAGGCACACCGGTGTAACCGCGATGCTTCAGCTGATACAGGTAATTATTCGAAATCCGCTCCTGACGCGCCTGTTCAGCGTGCTGCGGGTAAATGTCACACTTAGTCATGCCCTCGTTCTCGCCCATTTGGCAGAGAATATTTCCGTCGAAATCGACTGCCATCGACCGGCCAAAATACGAGTAGGAGGCATCCTGTGCAGTATGGTTAAGCGCAATCACGTAGGCCTGATTCTCGTAGGCACGGACCTGATTGGTGATGTCCCAGATCTTGTCCCACGGATACATGTATTTGGACGGGCGAATAATCACATTAGCGCCTTTCCAAGCAGCCTCACGAGGAACTTCCGGGTAGTCAAAGTCCGAGCAGATTGCGAAGGCAATCTTAGAGCCCTTCGGACCATCGGCGACGACCATCTCTTCGCCCGGAGTCCATGGCTCCTTCGGGCACCACGGCATCATTTTGCGGTACTTCAGGGCGACTTCGCCGTCGCTGTTGATCAGCACCATAACGTTGTAGCCAGGCTTGGATGCGTCGTTGGGATTACGTTCCACAACCGACACTGCGAGCCATACGCCATGCTCTTTTGCAATCTTGCCGAATTTGTCTGTCTCCGGACCGGGGACGGTCGAAGCAAGCTTCAGGTGGTTCGAGTAGGGATCAAAGCCGAAACCATGCGTGCTGTACTCAGGCACGACAATCAAATCGACTCCAGGGAAGCCCGACGTGGCCCGCTTCACATACTCTTCAATCCGTTTGATGTTGCGATCCACACCCGCCTGATCCGTTGCCGGATCCGGCGAGAATTGGGCCATGACAACGCTCATCGCGTCGCTAATGGGGTTGACAGCAGGCATTGCATTCTCTCCTTTGTTTACAAGTCGTCATAAGACGTTTGTAGGTATAAAACGTTATAATACGACTTGTCAAGAGTTCATACATCTGGCATTAATGAGCCTCGACAATTCAAAGGAGAAAACGTTGTGTCCAAGGTAACTGTATTCGCTAGCTTTGTCCCCAAGGCAGGGAACGAGGCCAAAGTTGAACAAATATTGACTGGCATGGTGGAGCCAACCCGCGCCGAATCGGGCTGCGAGCAATACAATCTGTACAAGTCGAAGGACGACCAGCCCACTTATCACTTATTCGAGATTTACGAAGACCAAGAGGCCCTGGCTTTCCACCGGGAGACAGCTCACTACAAGGCTTACCGCGCTGAGATTCCGGACTATCTGGCCGAGCCCATTGGCGTGAAGGTTTTAGAAAGTTTGTAGAGCGTTAGTGTAAGTAGCCTCCAAGCGGGGCTACTGATACTTGAACAGAGAGTCTGAGAAGTGGACTCTGGCTAAACCAAGGCGAAGGGTAACTACTCCCACTCTATTGTGGCCGGCGGCTTGCCTGAGATGTCATACACAACGCGGGACACGCCCTCGATTTCGTTGATGATGCGTCGTGAGACGTGGTCAAGAAAGTCATAGGGCAGATGCGCCCAGCGCGCGGTCATAAAATCGATGGTCTCGACCGCGCGCAGGGCAATCACATACTCATAGCGCCGACCATCGCCGGTCACCCCTACGGATTTGACCGGCAGGAATACGGCGAAAGCCTGGCTGGTTTTTTCGTACCAGCCGGCCGCACGCAATTCTTCAATAAAAATGGCGTCGGCAAGCCGCAGACAATCGGCATGATGCTTGTGCACTTCACCGAGAATACGCACCCCAAGCCCGGGCCCGGGAAATGGATGGCGGTGGATCATCTCAGCAGGCAGACCCAATTCCAGTCCAATTCGCCGGACTTCGTCTTTAAAAAGCTCACGCAGGGGCTCGAGCAGTTTTAAATTCATCCGCTCGGGCAGACCGCCGACATTGTGATGGGATTTAATGACATGCGCCTTGCCGGTACTGGCCCCGGCTGATTCGATCACATCGGGGTAAATCGTCCCCTGCGCCAGCCACTGGATATTCGAGAGTTTGGCCGACTCCTCATCAAATACCTCAATGAAGGTCCGGCCGATAATCTTGCGCTTGGCTTCCGGATCCGCCTCACCGGCGAGCGCACTGAGAAAGCGCTGCTCGGCATCAACACGAATCACACGAATACCCATGTGCCGGGCGAAGGTCTGCATGACCTCATCGCCCTCGCCAAGGCGTAACAACCCGTTATCAACAAACACACAGGTCAGCTGATCACCAATCGCCTTGTGCAGCAGGGCTGCGACCACTGAGGAATCCACGCCACCGGAGAGTCCGAGCAGGACATTGTCTCCGCCAACCGTCTCGCGCACCCGGGTGATCAGATCGTCGATGATATTGCCGGCCGTCCAGCTACCGCTGCAGCCGCAGATCTCAAGGACAAAACGCTCGAGGATGCGCTGGCCCTGAGTGGTATGGGTAACCTCCGGGTGGAACTGCAGGCCGTAGATGCCGCGTTGATCGTCACCGATACCGGCAATTGGCGCGCTCGGCGTGCTGGCGATCACCTTGAACCCTGTCGGCAGCTCGGCAACCCGATCGCCATGACTCATCCAGACATCAAGCAGCCCATGCCCTTCGGCGTTGGTGCGGTCTTCAATATCCCGAAGCAGCACCGAATGACCCCGAGCGCGCACCTCGGCGTAACCAAACTCCTTGTTACTCGAGGGCTCCACGACACCACCGAGCTGATGGGCCAGCGCCTGCATGCCATAACAGATCCCGAGAATCGGGACGTCGAGCGCCAAAACCGCCTCAGAGACCTGTGGCGTCTCAGCCGCCCCGGCATGCACCGACTCCGGGCCTCCAGAGAGAATGACGCCTTTGGGTGCAAAGTCACTGATTCTCCGGGTTTCAACATCCCAGGGCAGGATTTCGCAGTAAACGCCGGCTTCACGAATACGCCGGGCGATGAGTTGGGTGTATTGCGAGCCGAAATCGAGAATCAGGACCCGTTCGGCATGGATATCTTGGGTCATCAGATCAGTCGCTGCGGTAATTCGGGGCTTCCTTGGTGATGCTCACGTCATGGACATGGCCCTCACGCACACCCGAGTTGGTAATCCGCGCGAACTGAGCCTCGCGCCGGAATGTCTCGATATCGCGACAGCCGCAATACCCCATGCTTGCCCGCAACCCGCCAAGGAGCTGATGAACAATGGCACTCATCGCGCCTTTGTAGGGCACACGGCCCTCAATACCCTCGGGGACAAGCTTATCGACATCGCCGGCGTTTTCCTGGAAATAACGATCGGAGGAGCCCTGACTGCGGGACATCGCGCCGATAGAACCCATTCCGCGATAAGACTTGTAACTGCGCCCCTGGAAGAGCTCCACCTCGCCGGGTGCCTCTTCGGTGCCGGCGAACATACTGCCCATCATCACGCAATGGGCGCCGGCGGCGATGGCCTTGGACATATCACCGGAGTAACGAATACCGCCATCGGCAATGATCGGAACATCGAGTTTGGCAAGCGCACTCACCGCATTATCGATGGCGCTGATCTGCGGCACGCCGACACCGGCGATCACCCGAGTCGTACAGATCGACCCCGGACCGATACCCACTTTCACCGCATCGGCCCCCGCCTTGGCAAGCGCCAACGCGGCATCTCCCGTTGCGATATTGCCGCCCACCACCTGAACGGCCGGGAAGTGCTGTTTGATCCACTGCACCCGATCCAGCACGCCCCGGCTGTGGCCATGAGCGGTATCAACGACAATAAGATCAACACCGGCCTCGACCAACGCCTCAACACGTTCCTCGGTGCCTTCACCGGTTGAAACGGCAGCCCCGACACGCAGCCGCCCGTGTTCATCCTTGCAGGCATTGGGGAAGTCTTCGGCTTTTTGAATGTCCTTGACAGTAATCATGCCCCGGAGCTGGAAGTCACCATTGACCACCAGGAGCTTTTCAATGCGATGGCGGTGCAGCAGCGTGAGAATCTCGTCACGCTCCGCGCCCTCCTGAACCGTAACCAGACGCTCCTGCGGTGTCATCGCCTCAGTGACCGGTAGCTCGAGTCGAGTCTCAAAGCGCAGATCGCGGCTGGTGACGATGCCCACGAGCTGCTGGCCGCTGACCACCGGCACTCCGGAGATCCCGTGCTGGCCCATCAGCAGCAGCACCTCACGAATACTGGCCTCCGGCCCCACGGTAATGGGCTCTTTAATCACCCCGCTCTCGAATTTCTTCACCAAGCGGACTTCGCGTGCCTGCTCTTCAATGGACATGCTCTTGTGCACAATGCCAAGGCCGCCCTGCTCGGCAAGGGCAATGGCAAGCCGCGACTCGGTGACCGTGTCCATGGCGGCCGAGAGCAACGGGATGTTGAGCGTGATATCGCGGGAGACCCGGGTCCTGAGATCGACATCACGGGGCAGGATCTCCGAGTAGGCAGGCAGCAGGAGGACGTCGTCGAAGGTAAGAGCTTCCTGGGCGATCTGCATGGCGACGTCCTCTTTCCGATACTTTGAATAACCCGACATTATAGGCGGCTGGCCGCATCAGCAGCAATCGCCAATCACTGGTAGGCTTTTGCGTATGCAAAGCCCCATGGACCAGGAAATCTACTCGGTCTCGCAGCTCAACACCGAGGTCGGACAACTCCTTGAGCAGGCCTTTCCGTACATCTGGGTCGAAGGCGAGATATCGAATCTTGCCCGCCCTCAATCCGGACATATTTACTTCACGTTGAAAGACAGCGCCGCACAGGTCCGCTGCGCGCTCTTTCGCAATCGTGCACTGCGCCTTCGCTTCACGCCTGAGAATGGCGATCAGGTCCGGCTGCGCGCCCGCATCGGACTCTACGCCCCTCGCGGTGAATACCAGCTCATCGCCGAGCATATGGAGCCTGCCGGCGCCGGTGATCTGCAACGCGCCTTTGAGGCGCTGAAGGCAAAACTCGGCGCCGAGGGGCTTTTTGCCGTTGAACACAAAAAGCCACTCCCCGGCCTTGTTAAACGTCTTGGGGTCATTACCTCGCCAACGGGGGCTGCCATTCGTGATGTCCTGAGCGTGCTCAAACGCCGCTTCCCCGCGATGTCAGTTCTGATCTATCCGGTGCGCGTGCAAGGTGAAGGGGCCGCTGCAGAGATTGCCCGCACGATTGAACTTGCCGACGCCCGAGACGAAGTGGACGCCCTTGTTCTCACCCGCGGGGGCGGTTCGCTCGAGGATCTTTGGGCATTTAATGAAGAGATCGTGGCCCGCGCCATTTTCGCCGCGAGGCTGCCGATCATCAGCGCCATCGGCCACGAAGTCGATGTCGCGATATCGGATCTGGTGGCTGACGAGCGCGCGGCAACGCCGTCGGCGGCTGCTGAACGCCTCTCTCCCGACGCAATTGCCCTCGCCGAGCAGCTCCAGGCGCGCGCATCCCGGCTCAAAGAGGGCCTGCAGCGGGGTTTATCACTTCGACGCACACGCATCCGCGAGCTCAAACAACGTCTGCAGAGCCAACATCCCGGCCGGCTGCTTCAGGAACGGGCACAGCGGCTCGATGAACTGGAGCAACGGATGAAACATGCGGTACGCAACCGCCTGGCTGATCGTCGCAGCAGCCTTGCTCATCTCAACCGACAGTTGATGTCGCTGCGGCCCGAGAAGCGGATAAGCATACTGGAGGCGGCACGGATCGATCTCACCCGGCGACTGAGCACTCAGGTCCGGGCCCATCTCGCCCGCCATCAGGCAAGGCTCAATGAAACCAGCCGCGCGCTTGATGCCGTGAGCCCGCTGGCGACTCTGCATCGCGGTTACGCGATCGTCCGACGCCCGGAGACCGGTGAGATCCTGCGCGAGACTGCCAGCATCAATACCGGAGAGCAGATTGAGGCGAGACTCGATCGTGGCGTGCTCATCGCACGCGTTGAGTCCAAAAGCGAAGGGTAACCCTGTAACGCCACGAAAACCGCAGTCCGGTTGGCTTGTTGGCCGCGCGACATCAGCGCATCATGTTGGATTATCGCGAAACACGGCCTGGAAAGACCAAGCATGAACTTAAACCTAGATAGTCAATTAAGCCGCTATCATCTTGATTTTGAAAGCCTTCAGACCCCCGAAGGACTTCAGAAACTGGATGAACTGTTTCTTGGCGAACTCCGGCAGTTCGACCCGGAACTCGCCGAGCGGTTACTGGCTTATCGAGAGCGCGATACCGACCTCCCCGGTACCGAGAACAGTGAATTACTGCTCGCCATCGCCCCGCATGTCGAAGCCTTCCTGGGCCGGGTCTTTGGCATCGAGGCCGAGCTTGCCGAACAACGCGCACAGATTCTCGCCGACGATGTTGTCATGCAGTTCAAACAGGCCTTCGTTCAAAAACGGGTGAAGAAATATCGAAAACCCGTGGAGATGTCATTCGACGAGCTCACCGCGGGGCTTCGCATGGGCCTTGGCTACGTCGGCGACGGGGATGAGGAGAAGGCACTCGCTGAGTTTGCCATGGCACTACTCGATGATGAGCAGGGCAATGCGGAAGTGATCGACGCGGTGACCGCCTGGTGCAAACTGGCACGCACCACCGCGGAGGGACAGGCGCATGTTGCCGACTGGGCCAGTTTTCGCCTACCCGAGCGGGTTGATCATTTCGATCGGGTACCGACACAGCGTGTTGAGAAAGCCGGCGTTGAGCGTCAGCAGGCACCCACGCAGGACTGGCGGGCCCGGGATGGTTTTTCTCTCACCGACCCGCGCATGTCAAAGCGTGATGTCGCCAGTGAGGTGAACTACTGCATTTACTGCCACGACCACGAGGGTGACTTCTGCTCCAAGGGATTTCCGGAGAAAAAAGCCGAGCCAGAGCTTGGCTATAAAAAAGACCCGCTGGGAGTGACGCTCACCGGCTGTCCACTGGAAGAGAAAATCTCAGAGATGCACCTGCTGCGGCGCGATGGCTACAACCTGGCAGCGCTTGCGATGGTCATGGTGGATAACCCCATGGTGCCGGCCACCGGGCATCGCATCTGCAATGACTGCATGAAAGGCTGCATCTACCAGAAACAGGATCCGGTCAATATCCCACAGATCGAAACCCGGGTTCTGACCGACGCCCTGGAACTGACCTGGGGTGTCGAGCTCTATCACCTGCTCACGCGCTGGAATCCACTGCGGCGCGAGCAGTACATCCAGCAAGCAGATAACAATCGGCGCGTGCTGGTGGCCGGCATGGGACCGGCCGGTTTCACCATGGCACATCACCTCACGATGACGGGAACGGCTGTCGTGGGCGTGGATGGCCTTAAGATCGAGCCGCTCCCCGACACCCTGCTCGAGCAACCCGTCGCGCATTGGTCGGATCTGCAGGAGGATCTCGATGAGCGCATCCTGCTTGGTTTTGGTGGCGTCGCAGAGTACGGGATCACCGTGCGCTGGGATAAGAATTTCCTCAAGCTGATCTATCTCACCCTGGCACGCCGACATAACTTCCGTGTCTTTGGCGGTGTGCGCCTGGGTGGCACGGTAACGCTCGAGGATGCCTGGGCGCTGGGTTTTGACCATGTCGTCAATGCCACCGGCGCGGGATTGCCCAAAGTCGTCCCCATGGCTCACAGCCTTGCTCGCGGCATGCGTCAGGCCAGTGACTTTTTAATGGCGCTGCAGCTCACCGGTGCCGCCAAGTCCTCAAGCCTGGCAAGCCTTCAGGTGCGCCTGCCCGCCGTGGTGGTGGGTGGCGGGCTCACTGGCATCGATACCGCCACCGAAGTCCAGGCCTACTACATCAAGCAGGTAGAGAAGATCCTCGATCGCTATGAGCGCCTCTCAGAGCGACTGGGGACCGAGGCCGTCACGGCCGGCATGAACGCCGAGGACAGGGCAACGCTGGATGAATTCATCGAACATGGGCTTGCCGTGCGGGCCGAGCGCAAAGCGGCCGCCGAACAGGGCCGGGAACCGGATTTCAATGCGCTGCTACAGAGCTGGGGCGGTGTGACAGTGGCCTATCGCAAGGGCATGGTCGACTCCCCTGCCTACACACGAAACCATGAGGAAGTCATTCAGGCCATGCAGGAAGGCCTGCTCTATGCCGAGGGCCTCGAGCCATTGGCGGCGGAGCTCGATGAATATCAGCATGTAAAGGCCCTGGTCTGCCGTGAACTCAAGGCCCAGGATGGACATTGGGTTCCCACCGGGGCCGAGCGTCGCCTGCCGGCCCGGGCCATTTTTATCGCCGCAGGCACGGTCCCGAACACCATCTACGAGCGCGAACACAAGAACACCTTCGCACTCGATGGCAATCATTTCCTCGCACACAATGACACCGGCAATGAACTGGAACCGGTTGCCGAGGCCGAGCACTGCAAGTCGAGCCAGTTCGGGCCGTTCACCTCCTACAGCGAGGGCGGCCGCCGGGTGAGCTTCATCGGCGACACCCATCCGGCCTTTCACGGCAGTGTGGTGAAGGCCATTGCCTCGGGCATGCGCACCTACCCCTACGTCATGGCTGCAATGGCACATGAAAAACCGGCCTCCGAGCGCGTGCACAGCGATTTTCTCGCGCAGATGGATGACCTATTCACCGCCCGGGTGGAGTCGGTTAAAACCGATAATCCGGCCATGGTGGAAATCTGGGTTAAAGCACCCATGGCGGCCCGCAATTTCCGCGCCGGGCAATTCTTCCGTCTGCAGACCTTTGAGTCCGAGTCACCGGTGGTTGAGAACACCCGACTGCAGATCCCACTGATCACCGTCTCCGGGACCGGCGTCAAGGACGACTGCATCCGCCTGATGGTTCTGCAATGGGGCGCTGGCCCGCGACTTGTCGGTCGACTCAAGCCGGGCGACCCACTGGTGTTGATGGGCCCGACCGGAGCACCGACCGATATGCCAAGCGGGCGTACGATTATGGTGGTGGCCGGGCGCTGGGGTGCGGCCGTCATGCTGGATATTGGGGCGGCGCTGCGTGCAGCCGGCAATCGGGTGCTGTACGTGGCGGCTTTTGGCAGCGCCGGCGATGTCGATCATCAGGATGAGCTTGAGGCCGGCGCCGATCAGATCATCTGGTGCACGGCCAAGGGCGATCTCATTCAAGCCCGCCGGCCACAGGACATCAGTCTTGAGGCCACCAACATGATTGATGTCGTCAAGCGCTATGCAGCCGGTGACATCGGCCCGGCCGAGGGCGGCATCCCGCTCAGCGATGTCGACCGGATTATGGTGATGGGTGGCACCGGACTGCTGCAGGGCTTCCAGGAAGCGGTCAAGGGGGATCTCAAAGACCTGCTCGCGCCCGGCTGCGATGCCTTTGGCACGGTCGGCAGCCCCATGCAGTGCATGATGCAGGGAGTCTGCGCGCAGTGCCTGCAGTGGCAGATCGACCCGGAGACCGGCGAGCGCACGCGCCCGGTGTTCTCCTGCGCGGGCCAGGATCAGCCGCTGACCTGGATTGATTTGGAAAATCTCGCTGCCCGTCAGCAGCAGAACCGCCTAAGCGACCGGCTTAACGCGCAGTGGTTAAATGAGATACTCAAGGGCATCACCGAGAGCCCGGTTTAAAAATCAAAGCCCGCGGTAGACCGAACGGCGGTGGGCAACTCGGACAATCAATACTTCAACGACATCCTCATTCACGAGGTAGACAATCCGGTATTGCCCATCGCGAATTCGATAAAAGGCATGCCCTGAGAGCTTTTCCGATCCAGGCGGATACGGATTATCGGCCAGCGCTTGGATTTTTTGCAGAATACTTAGATTGCTCGCCTTAGGGATTCTGCGCATATCCTTGCGAACAGAGCTTTTAAAGCGAATGTTATAAGGCACCGTCTTCTTTTAACTGCTCCAGAAAAACTCCATAACTCACACTGGGCTCTTCAATGCGATCTCGACAGGCGGCGAGATCATCCAGGTCTTCGTTGAAAGCTTCTCTAACGGCTTCATTAACGATGTCTGAAATCGAGCGCTCGCTCTCTGCGGCCTTTAACCTAAGCGCTGCATGTAGCTTGGCATCAAAGTAAATAGTGGCGCGTTTGCTGGCAGTACCCGGCATGCTGACCTCCAGTAATTCTGAGAGGATAGCTTAGCGATTTAACGTTAAAACGTCAAGACGTTAAAACTACAAATGCTAGGGCGTAGTGGCGCTCGTCGCTGATGCTGAGATGCGTTTGCATAACGCCCAGGCCCTCGGCGCGCACTGCAGCGTTGCCGGTGAAAACCAGCTGCGGAGCACCGGCCGCATCATGCTTGATAACCAGCTCGTGAAAACCGGCCTCGGCACCGATGCCACAACCAAGCGCCTTGGCCGCGGCCTCTTTCGCGGCAAAGCGCCGGGCGAGTAGCGCCGCCGGATCAGCGGCATCCCGCATGGGCCTGCGCTCATCGCTCGCCAGAATCCGCTCGGCAAAGCGATCGCCATGGGCATCGAGCGCGCGGCGAATACGCTCTATTTCAACGATATCCGTGCCGATCCCGGCGATGCTCAAGCGCGCGCCTCCTGAATCAGTCGCTTCATCTCCCGCACCGCCGCCTCAAATCCGGTAAACACCGCCCTTGCCACAATGGCATGGCCGATATTCAGCTCAATAATCTCGGGCAGCGCTGCGATCGGGCCGACGTTATGGTAATTCAGCCCATGTCCGGCATTGACCTGCAGGCCCATGGAATGCGCCAGCCGGGCTGCCTCGTGAATGCGTTGAAACTCAGCATGAATTTCGGCGTCATGCGCCGCATCGGCAAAGGCTCCGGTGTGCAGTTCAATCACCGGCGCCCCGGCTGCCGAGGCCGCTTCAATCTGCACGGGCTCCGGGTCAATGAAAAGCGAGGCCCGCACTCCGGCTTTGGCCAACCGTGCACAGGCATCGGCAATGCGCCCGGTATCAGCAGCCACATCCAGCCCGCCCTCGGTGGTCAGCTCCTCACGCCGCTCCGGGACCAGACAGCAATCCGCCGGCGCTAACCGCTCGGCGATGGCAATCATCTCATCGGTCACTGCCATCTCAAGATTCATGCGGGTCTGTATGGTCTGGGCGAGCAGTTCGACATCCCGGTCATTGATATGCCGGCGGTCCTCACGCAAATGCACGGTAATGGCGTCAGCGCCGGCAAGCTCGGCCTGATGGGCGGCATGCACCGGATCGGGATAGCGCGTCCCGCGAGCCTGCCGCAGGCTTGCCACATGGTCTACGTTCACGCCAAGCAAGGGCTCAAGACTGCCCTGATGATGTGCCATTCAGACGGCCTCCTTTAATGCCGGTATCGAAGGTAGAGCTCACGGCTCTTCAATGGTCGGTCTCCCAGGTGCGGCCGCAACGCCGCACGCATGAGATCGCGACTGTCTTTTGCAACGGCCTCACTGACCGGGTCCTGCGCCAGCCCGAGCAGTATCTCACCACTGACCACAAGCCCTGGCGCAGCCTGACTGCCCACCGCGGTTGCACCCAGCGCGGGGTCGTAACGATACCACTGCTCGGGGCTGAGTGGATGGTCATCCACATCGTGCGTTAACGGCAGTCCATAACCAAGCAGCGCCAACAGATCACGCTCGAAGGCACGCAAAGCGGCGGCTTCACTACCCTGCGCGGCCAGGCCAGCCAGCAGGGTAAAGTAAACCTCAAAAAGCCCCGGATGCGGGTCATCCCGGCCGAGCAGCCGAAGCAGCAACTCATTGGCGTAAAAGCCACTGACAAGACGCCGCGCCTTGAGCTCAAATGGCCGGCCTGCCGCCTCTACCGCCTGCAGTGACCCGAGCTCACCACGCAGCTGCCAGGAAAGAGCAAGTGGCTGGAAAGGCTGTAGCAGGCCTGCGATGCGTGAGCGCTTTGAGCGGGCTCCACGGGCGATCAGCCCGATTCGGCCATGGGCCCGTGTGAGGACTTCAAGCAGAAGACTGGTGTTTCGGTAGGCACGGGTATGCAGGACAAAGCCAGGCTCCAACAGCGCCTGACGGCCATCAGCATTCATTGCTCGCTCGTATAACCCAACGACTGCAGCAGACGCGCATCATCCGACCAGCCGTCCCGCACTTTAACCCACAGGCGCAGATAAACCCGGCCGCCGAAGACCCGCTCCATCTCCTTGCGTGCCGCTGAGCCAATGGCCTTGATCCTTGCACCGGACTCGCCAATGACGATACGCCGCTGCCCGGCCCGCTCCACCCAGATGATCGCGGAGATACGCCGCAGCTTACCCTCCTGCTCGAAAGCCTCAATCTCCACCGCACTGGCATAGGGGAGCTCATCACCGAGCATCAGGGTCAGCGGTTCGCGCACGAGCTCAGCAGCCATAAAACGCTCACCGCGATCACTGATCTGATCCTCAGAGAAAAGCGCCGGGCCACAGGGCAGATGCCCGATAAGCTCGGTCTCCAGGGCCTCGAGATTCTCTGCTTTGGCTGCAGAGACCGGCACCACGGCGGCGAACTCACGACGGGTGTTCATCTCCGCAATCGCTGGCAGGAGCTGGTTCTTATCGCGAATCCGGTCAACTTTATTGAGTATGGCCACCACCGGTGAGCGCACCGTCTCTAGACGCTGTAAAACCCGCTCATCGGCTTCTGTCCAACGGCCGGCCTCGGTGACAAAACCGACCACATCGACATCGCCGAGCGCGCTACCGGCTGCTTCGTTTAAATAACGATTCATGGCGCTTCGCCCACCATCATGCAGCCCGGGGGTGTCGACGTAGATGATCTGTGCATCCTCACGATGATGGATACCCAGAATGCGATGTCGGGTGGTCTGCGGTTTGCGCGTTGCAATGGTGACTTTCTGCCCGATCAGACTGTTGAGCAGCGTGGATTTCCCCACGTTAGGCCGGCCCACCAGAGCAACAAAACCGGTCGGGAGCTCCTTTTCAGTCATGACTGGATGCTCCGTTCTGCAGTTGACTTAAGAGATCCTCGGCTGCGGCCTGTTCGGCCTGGCGGCGATTACCGGCAGTCCCCTCACCCACCCGATCGAGCGGCTGACAGCGGGCAGTGACACGGAATGTCTGAGCATGCGCCCGGCCCGAGGTCTCCTCGAGCGTGTAGACCGGCAACTCCAACTGACGGGCCTGCAGATATTCCTGCAGACGGGTTTTGGCATCCTTTTGCGCCTGTCTGTTTGGCAGATCTGCCAGCTGATCATGATAGAGACGCTGAATCAGGGCCTGCCCGGCGCTGTAGCCACCATCGAGGTAGACCGCACCGATGAGCGCTTCCAGGGCATCAGCCAGGATCGAATCGCGACGCTGTCCACCGGTCTTGAGCTCACCGCCGCCGAGGACGATAAAGGGACCCAGATCGATATCGCGGGCAATCGCCGCCAGCGCATTTTTATTCACAAGCGATGCACGAAGTCGGCTGAGCTCGCCCTCACGCAGATCGGGGCGGCGGTCAAAAATCTCAGCGGCAATGACAAAGTTGAGAATGGCGTCTCCCAGAAACTCCAGACGCTCGTTATTGGCGCCGGCAGCACTGCGGTGAGTGACCGCCTGTTGCAAAAGCTGCTCGTCTTCGAACGCCCAGCCGATCCGGTTTGCCAGTTCGCCAAGATCGCTCATCGAATGACATCACCCATGCGTGACCAGTTGGGGCCACCATTCCAGCTCAACCAGATGAAAAAGGCCCGGCCAACCAGATGGTCGCGCGGCACTGGCCCCCAGAAGCGGCTGTCGCTGCTGCGGTCGCGGTTATCGCCCATGACGAAATAATGGTCTTCAGGGACAGTGAAGCTGAAATCCCTTACCGAAGACTGACTGTGAACCAGTGCCTGGTGCCAGCCGTCACCGAGCCGCTCTCGAAACTCGGTGAAATCCGCATCTTCAATCCACGGCCCCATCGACTCGACCGGCACCGGCTCACCGTTGATGACCAGCCGCTTGTTGACGTAGCCGATGGTATCGCCCGGCATGCCGACGATGCGCTTGATGTAGTCCTGCGAGGGCTCGACCGGATACCGGAATACCGCCACATCGCCGCGTTCAGGATCCCCGATCGGGGCGATGAGTTGATGGGTCACCGGCAGGCGCAGGCCATAGCCGAATTTGCTCACCAGAATAAAGTCCCCGGCCTCGAGGGTTGGCAGCATCGAGCCTGAGGGGATGCGGAATGGCTCGACGACAAAAGAGCGGATCACCAGGACAATCAGGATGACGGGGAAGAGCGAGCGGCCCAGATCGACCAGCCAGGAGACCTTGGCATCAGCCGCGCGGTGCCTGCGCCGGAAGCGGTCATAAACCCAGATCACGCCGCTCACCGCAGTGAGCACGACCAGTAGCAGCTCAAAATCCAGCATATTGTCTCTTCCGGCCCCTGCCGTTATTTGCCCTGGTCAACCTGCAGCACGGCGAGGAAGGCATCCTGAGGAATCTCCACCCGGCCCACTTGTTTCATGCGCCGCTTGCCCTCTTTCTGCTTCTCCAGCAGCTTTTTCTTTCTTGTGATGTCGCCACCATAGCATTTTGCGGTGACGTTTTTGCGCAGCGCCTTGACCGTCGAGCGGGCAATCACTTTCGAACCGACAGCCGCCTGGATGGCCACCTCGAACATCTGTCGCGGAATGATTTCCTTGAGCTTTTCCGTCAACTCCCGGCCTCGGCTCTCAGCCTGGTCCCGATGGACAATCACCGAGAGTGCATCAACCTTATCGCCATTAACCAGAACATCGAGCTTCACCAGACGCTCGGCCTGAAACCGGCGGAATTCATAGTCGAACGACGCATATCCACGCGAGGCGGATTTCAATCGGTCAAAGAAATCCAGCACCACCTCACCCATGGGCATTTCGTACTCAAGCGAAATCTGGTTACCCACGTACTGCATGCCTTTTTGTGTGCCGCGTTTGTCCTCACAGAGCTTGATCACCGCACCGACATAATCCTGCGGCACCAGGATGCTGGCATGGATAATCGGCTCTCGAATCTCATCGACTGAATTGGTCGGCGGCAGCTCGGAGGGGTTGTGCACCAGATGAGCTTCGCCATCTTTATCAATGACCTCATGCACAACCGTGGGCGCGGTGGTAATCAGATCCAGGTTGTATTCGCGCTCAAGCCGCTCCTGGACGATTTCCATGTGCAGCATGCCAAGGAATCCGCAACGAAAGCCGAACCCGAGCGCCTCGGAATTCTCCGGCTCATAATGCAGCGCCGCGTCATTCAGGCGCAGTTTGCCAAGCGCATCGCGAAAGGCCTCATAGTCATCGGCACTGGTTGGAAACACGCCGGCAAAAACCCGCGGCTGGACCAGTTTGAACCCCGGTAGCGGCTCGGCCGTCGGGGCCTTGGCATGAGTGAGCGTATCGCCCACCGGCGCACCGTCAATATCCTTGATCCCGGCAACCACAAAACCGACCTTGCCGGCCGTGAGGGCATCCGAGGAGAGACGTTGCGGTGTGAAAATTCCTAGATCATCCACCTGGAACTCACGCCCGGTGGACATCACTTTAATGCGATCACCCTTGGTCAACTGACCATCGAAAATGCGCACCAGACACACCACACCGAGATAATTATCAAACCAGGAGTCAATAATCAGGGCCTTCAGTGGCGCTTCCGGGTCACCCTGCGGGGCCGGCACACGCTCGACAATGGCCTCGAGCAGATCATCAATACCGAGCCCGGTCTTGGCACTGATTGGCAGGACATCGGCGCCATCAAGGCCAATAATCTCTTCAACCTGCTGGATCACCCGATCGGGCTCTGCAGAGGGCAGATCAATCTTGTTGAGGACCGGAATGACCTCAAGGCCCTGCTCCACAGCGGTGTAGCAGTTGGCAACGCTCTGCGCTTCTACCCCTTGAGAGGCGTCGACGAGCAGCAGCGCACCGTCACAGGCGTACAACGAGCGACTGACCTCGTAGGAGAAATCGACATGCCCGGGTGTGTCGATGAAGTTGAGCTGATAGGTCCTGCCATCGGCAGCCGTGTAGTCGAGCGAGACGCTCTGGGCTTTGATCGTGATGCCCCGCTCACGCTCAAGATCCATCGAATCGAGCATCTGCGCGTTGGCATGCCGCGCATTGTAATGCGCGGACCGCTCAATCAGGCGGTCCGCTAACGTGGATTTGCCGTGATCGATATGCGCAATAATCGAGAAATTTCTAATTTGTTCCATGTAGGCGCGATACGATACCGATCAGGGGATACGCAGGGCAAGAAAACGCTGACTCTGCTGTCGAAGAACAAGCAGCGGGACACTGCGACCGGACTCCACCCCCGCGATAATTTCACGCAGATCCCGGATGTCCTGGATCGGCTCACGGTTCACCCGCGTGATGACATCACCGGGTGCCAGGCCGGCATCGGCCGCCGGGCCGCCGGCCACGCCCGTGACAACGACGCCATTGATTTCGGCATCAAGACCGAGCGCCTCACGCTGTTCGGCATCGAGCGGTTCCACCGAGAGGCCCAATTCTTCGAAGTCACCATTGGGCCCGCGTGATCCCTCACTCCGCCCGGCCATGGCATCTTCCGGGAGTTCAGCGAGCTCCACATCGATGCGCTGACGCTCGCCATCGCGCACCACCACAACCGGCGCTGTGGATCCCACCGGTGTGCGCCCCACAATCGGCGGCAACGCACCGGAGTTGGGAATTTCCCGGTCATTGAATTCAACGATGACATCACCCGGCTCAAGGCCAGCGGCCTCCGCGGGGCTGCCCGGCAGCACTTGGGCAACCAGCGCACCTTCTGGCCGATCCATGCCGAAGGATTCGGCAAGTTCGCGGGTGACATCCTGAATCACGACACCCAGCCAGGCTCTGCTGACGGAGCCACGCTCACGCAGCTGATCGGCAACATCCATTGCCAACTCGATCGGAATGGCAAAGGAAATCCCCTGGAACCCCCCTGAGCGGCTGTAAATATGCGAGTTAACACCGATGACCTCGCCGTCGAGGTTGAACAGGGGCCCGCCGGAGTTACCCGGGTTGATGGCAACATCGGTCTGCAGGAACGGGACATAGTTCTCGGTGGGCAGGTTACGGCCCTTGGCGCTGACGATGCCGGCGGTGACGGAATACTCAAAACCAAACGGCGAGCCGATGGCAAGCACCCACTCTCCGGCCTCTACCTGCGAAGACTTTCCGGTGCGCACGGTGGGCAGGTCCTCGGCGTCCACCTTGAGCAAAGCGAGATCCGTGCGATCGTCCTCACCAATCAACTCGGCGGTCATCTGCCGGCGATCATTGAGGCGGACGATAATTTCGCTCGCGCCATCGACGACATGATGATTGGTGAGAATGTAGCCGTCCTCGGAGATGATGAAGCCGGAGCCGAGCGACTGCGAGTCGAATCTCGGGCCTGGTCGCCCATCCTCATCCATGAACCGGTCCATGAAATCACGAAACGGATGGCCTTCGGGCAGCTGATCAGGATCCGGCATCCCGGGGATATCCGGCATACCGCCGCGATGCGGCTGCATCTCCTGGGTGGTGCTGATGTTCACCACCGCGGGGCTGTTTTCGCGCACCATCTCCGTGAAATCGGGCAATCCCTGCGCCAGCGTGCTGTTACTGGCCACCATCAGGAGCAAAAAAGCCACGGTGCCAACGCACAGTTGGCGCATACGCATTGGATGTTTCATAGGTCTCGTCCCGTTGGTTATCGTGCGGATTGCAGGGCAAGCGACTGAGCAATCTGCTCCACCGTCGCCGCCGGCACTTCGCCCACCACGATGGCTTGATGGTTCTCAAGCGCTTTGGCATAGGCATTCATGGCGCCCATGCGAAGTGGACCATGCATGGCATCGGCCTGAGCGGCCGGTTCGACATAGACAGATACCGTTGCCAGGCCGTCAGAGTACACCATGTGTCGAACGGCATGCGGCCTGCCCGGCAGCTGCTGAATCTTATCAACTTCGAGCTGATACCCGCTTGGCGGATCAGTGACGCGCCAGACCGGCAGCGACTGGCGCTGCTCATCGGTGTCGGCCGCCGCCGCTGTCACCCGGACAAATCCATCATCGGGCAGCATGGGTTCGAGATCACGCTCGTCGATGTGATCACGCAACTCCATGCTCAGCATCATCAAACGCTCAATCATCTCCCCGTCCGGCGTCATGACCTCGGCGCGCAGCAGCAGGCCGGTACGCTGATCAATCCAGATGGCATAGCCGTAGCGCAGATGATCCTGAGGCTCGAGGGCTATCCGGGTTGTCGCCCGCCCGGCGACACGGTCCTCCCCCACCAGGCGCAGGCCGTAATGCGGCTGCAGAGCACTGACATCCGCCGGGATCCGTTCACTGATCGACCGGCGGAACTGTCGCTCATCGATCAACATGGAATCGCTGTTGGGCAGGATGCAGGTCACCGAGTCGTCACCGCGCAGCACCTCGCGGGGCTCCCCGGAGAGTGAATGCAGACGTTCACGCACCCCGTTGGTCTCATCTACTGAGCGCCAGATACGCATGGTCTCGATGTCATCGCCGTGCTGATAAACAAACTCACCAACAAAGCTGTGCGCCTCACGCGCCACACTGGCCCATTCAATCCACTCGGAAGCCGTTTTCGGCTGCTCGGCGATTGCTGCGTTGGCAACGACCGCGAGGGAGAATGCGAGCACCCAGCGATGCAGGGCTGTGCAGTTTTCAGCGATCCGCATCATGGCTGACGATACGCGCATATTTAAGCGTTCCACCAAGCTGCCCGCCCGAGGCATGTTCGCTGTGATTGACCAGATAGGGATTAAGCCGCTGACGAATCTGCGCATCCCGCATGTCATTGGGCTGACTGGCGAGCTGCAGGCGCTCATCCCGGCCCACCGCCGTTGTTGAGGCAAGCGGCGGGGTCAGCGTATCGCTCTGGGCGATGGGCGCTGAGCGCTGCGGTGTATCAGAGAACATGGGCCAGGCGAGCACCAATGCCAGCGCCACCGTGGCCGCAATGGCCCCACCGGCTACCGGCTGCAGCCAGCGCTGCCAGCGCGGTGAGGCGTATTCATGCACAGGCTCTGCGGCAAGGGCCTCTGCAACCCGCGAACTGAGCGAATCGGCCCCGGGGACATATTCCTGCCGGGCCGCCGCTGAGATTGCGTGATAGCGCGAGAGTTGTGCACGGGCTTCGGGGTCGTTGGCGAGACGGCGAATCAGAAAGCGGGTTTCTTCTGCACCCAGCTCCCCATCTGCCATCGCCGAGAGTTTTTCATCGAGATCGTTTTGCATCATCGCTAACCATTGGTACCAGACAAAAGCGGCCGCAACCGCCGGTCAATCGCTTCACGGGCACGAAAAATCCGTGACCGCACCGTGCCAATCGGGCAGTCCATAGCCTGGGCAATTTCATCGTAAGTCAGCCCTTCAAACTCACGCAGGGTAATGGCCATACGCAGATCTTCCGGGAGTTCATTAATCGCGCTCATCACCGTCTCCTGGACCTGATCACGCTGCGCCAGTGCTTCCGGCGATTCATGGTCCTTGAGACGGGATTCGATGTCGTATCGCTCGGCATCCTGGGCGTCGATATCACTATCCGGAGGACGCCTGCCCTGCGAGACGAGGTGATTCTTGGCGGTGTTGATACCGATGCGGTAGAGCCAGGTGTAGAAGCTGCTATCGCCTCGGAATCGTGGCAGCGCTCGATAGGCCTTGATGAAGGCTTCCTGGGCGACATCCAGCGCTTCGGCGTGATCGTGGACATAACGCGAGACAAGCTTGACGAGCTTGTGCTGGTATTTGAGCACCAACAGATCGAATGCCTGCTTGTCGCCAGCCTGTACACGCTCCACCAACTCCTTATCCGCATTCGCGGTACTCATTATTCCTCCAGCCCCAGTGCCCGGTATGGCGTCCCGCCATCCGAGAAGATTGACCGAGGATAATGAAAGAAGTTCAACATAGGTAGCAGGCTAGCCGCGGTGGGCGCCGGGGGCAATCGGCTTAACATGCCAAAATCTGCCTTCTCAGCCTGCGATGCGCTTCGGCAGGCAGCGCATCGGCAGGCAACACCAGCGCTCGACGGCGCCATCGCCCGAGCGACAGCGTCATTATCACAAGCCAGGGAGTGACCAGGTGATCATCGATCACACCCTCACCACATGCCCCATCCCGCTGCCAGAAAAGACAACGCCTGTCGGGGAGTATCTGAAAATACGTAACCGTCGCGGCCGCGCCCGGCCAGTGGTAACGGGCCGCCACAACAGCGATGAACAGCGTGAAGACCGCAAGCGCTACCCGCATGGCCGTCGGCAACGCGCCGGCATAAAAAGCGGCAAGCAGGCTGAGCGCAGGCAGGACAACCAGTGCGCCGCGTAGGCAGAGACTGGGGCTGATTCTATAAACCGGATGCAGCGCGGACTCGGCGTGAGATATCGACAAGGGCACCCTCCGTGGGCCGCTCACCGTTCAAAAGCCAGTCAATCAGTAAATCGTCTTCGCAGTCGAGGAGCCGTTCAAAAGCCTCGCGCCCCTCGGCATCGAGGCTTTCATAGCCATTCTCTTCAGCATCGAGAAAACGGGTCAGCAACCGATCAAGCTCGGTTGTGCCCCGACGGCAGCGCCAATGCAGTCGCCCCACTTTACTGACGGGCCACCATCAGCCGTTTGATCTCGGCAATGGCTTTGGCCGGATTCAATCCCTTGGGGCAGGCCGAAGCGCAGTTCATGATGGTATGACAACGGTAGAGCTTGAAGGCGTCATCGAGATCATCCAGCCGACCACCGGTGTCTTCGTCACGACTGTCGGCGATCCAGCGATAGGCCTGCAGCAGCACGGCAGGGCCGAGATAGCGATCCGGATTCCACCAGTAGCTCGGGCAGGAAGTCTGGCAGCAGGCACAAAGGATGCATTCATAGAGCCCGTCCAGCTCTTCACGGTCCTCGGGGCTCTGCAGACGTTCCTGATCCGGTGGCGGCGGCGTCTGCGTGCGAATCCACGGCCGGATCGAGGCGTACTGCGCATAGAAATGCGTCATATCCGGAACCAGATCCTTGACCACGCGCATGGATGGCAGCGGGTAGATGCGCACATCCCCCTCAATCTCATCGATGGCCTTGGTGCAGGCAAGCGTATTGCGCCCGTCAATATTCATGGCACAGGAGCCACAGATGCCTTCACGGCATGAACGCCGGAAGGTGAGCGTCGGATCGATTTCATTTTTAATCTTGATCAGCGCATCGAGCACCATCGGGCCGCAGGTATCCAGATCGACTTCGTAAGTATCGAGCCGCGGGTTGGCACCGGAGTCCGGTTCCCAGCGATAAACCTTGAAAATGCGCGTGTTCTGGGCGCCTTTCGGTGCCGGATGATGTTCACCGGACTGAATGCGCGAATTGGGAGGCAGAACAAACTGGGCCATGGTTATTTCTCCTTAGCGTCAGTACACGCGCTTCTTCGGCGGGATGACTTCCATCTCATCCGTGAGCGTCGTCATATGCACCGGACGGTAATCAAGCTGAACACCACCGTCTTCCTGCATCCAGGAGACCGTGTGCTTCATCCACTGCTCATCATCACGCTCACCGAAGTCCTCGCGGGCATGGGCGCCGCGACTCTCCTGGCGGTTGAGCGCTGAATCCATGCTGACTACGGCATTGCCGAGCAGATTCTCAAGCTCCAGCGTCTCGACCAGATCGGTATTCCAGACCAGGGACCGGTCGGAGACATTGACGTCGGCGAACTTGGCGTAGATGTCATGGATGAGCTTGCTGCCCTCCTCCAGCGTCTCCGCCGTGCGGAAAACCGCAGAGTAGGTCTGCATCGCCTGTTGCATCTGATCACGCAGCGAGGCGGTCGTGTGACTGCCCTTGGCGTTGCGCAGGCGATCGAGCCGGGCCAGCGCGGGTTCCGCGCTATCGGCCTGCAGAGGCTTGTGCTCACCGGTCTCGGCGACGATTTCCGCTGCCCGAATGGCAGCCGCCCGGCCAAAGACCACAAGATCGAGCAGAGAGTTGGACCCCAGTCGGTTGGCCCCGTGGACCGAAATACAGCCGGCCTCGCCAATGGCCATGAGACCGGGGACAACCGCGTCCGGGTCACCATCGCGTGGGGCAACAACCTCAGCCCGGTAATTGGTGGGGATGCCGCCCATGTTGTAGTGCACCGTCGGCAGCACAGGAATGGGCTCTTTGGTGACATCCACACCGGCGAAAATCCGCGCTGTCTCGGCAATGCCCGGCAGGCGCTGGTTAATCACCTCAGGGCCGAGATGCTCAAGATGCAGATGGATATGGTCAGCCTTCGGCCCCACGCCACGGCCCTCGCGAATCTCAATGGTCATCGAGCGCGAGACAACATCACGCGATGCAAGGTCCTTGGCATTTGGCGCATAGCGCTCCATGAAGCGCTCGCCTTCGGAGTTGGTGAGATAACCGCCCTCGCCACGGGAGCCTTCGGTAATCAGGCAGCCCGCCCCGTAAACGCCGGTCGGATGGAACTGCGTGAATTCCATATCCTGCAGCGGCAGACCGGCCCGCAGGACCATGCCACCACCGTCACCCGTGCAGGTATGCGCAGAGGTGCAGGAGAACCAGGCCCGACCGTAACCGCCGGTGGCGAGTACGACGATATGGGCGCGGAAGCGATGAATCTTGCCGGTGGCAAGCTCAAGCGCAATCACGCCACGACAGGCGCCGTCTTCCATGATCAGGTCCAGCGCGAAGAACTCGATGTAGAACTCGGCCTGATGCGCCAGGGACTGTTGGTAGAGCGTGTGCAGGATGGCATGGCCGGTGCGGTCGGCGGCCGCACAGGTACGCTGCGCGGTGCCCTCACCGAAGTGCGTGGTCATGCCTCCGAACGGGCGCTGATAGATCTTGCCTTCCTCCGTTCTGGAGAACGGCACGCCGTAGTGTTCAAGCTCGATGATGGCCGGAATGGCTTCGCGGCACATGTACTCGATCGCATCCTGATCCCCGAGCCAATCCGACCCCTTGATGGTGTCGTAGGCATGCCAGCGCCAGTCATCCTCACCCATGTTGCCGAGTGCGGCACTGACTCCGCCCTGAGCAGCCACGGTGTGGCTACGGGTCGGGAATACCTTGGTCACGCAGGCGGTCTTGAGTCCTTTCTCGGCCATGCCGAAAGTGGCGCGCAACCCGGCGCCGCCGGCGCCAACAACCACCACGTCGTAAGTGTGGTCAATAATCTCGTAATCGCTGCTCATCGAGTCAGCCTCCGAATGCGATCTTAAGGACGGCGAAAATGCCCGTCGTTGCGAGGAGCAGGGCGAGGAAACGCACGCCGATCAAAAGCGCCAGACGCACGCCCTTGTGGCTGACGTAGTCCTCGAGCACCACTTGCAGGCCAAGCGAGGCGTGATAGAAGAGCACACCGAACATCAGCACCAGCAGGACAGCATTAAACGGGCTTGCCATCCATGCAATCGTCTCGCTGTAGCCGGCGCCGGCATGGCTGGCGATACCAATGACCAGCCAGAGCATGAGCGGCACCATGCCAATCGCCGAGAGGCGTTGTGCGGTCCAGTGACTCGCGCCATGGTGAGACGCGCCCAGGCCTCGGGCCTGCTTGATGGGGGTCCGAAACTGCATATCCCGTCTCCTTTAGACCAGCGCAATCAGCCAGGCGATCAGCGTCAGGGCCGCCGCACTGCCGATGACGATCTGCCCGCCCCGGCGAGCGGCATCGAGCTCGAATCCATACCCGGCATCCCAGATGAGGTGTCGGATGCCGTTGCACAGATGGTAGAAGAGCACAAAGCTCCAGATGAACATCAGCAGCTGCACCGGAAGACTGCCCAGGAAGGCACTCGCCGTCGCATAGGCCTGCGGGCCCGAGGCAGCCGCGAACACCCAGTAGACGAGCACAAGCGCGCCGCCTGAGAGCATCACACCGGAGATGCGATGACTGATCGAGGTGATGGCAGTAAAGGGCAGGCGATAGACCTGCAGGTGAGGTGAAAGCGGGCGATTGTCCGAGCTCATCGGCTTACTCTCCGGGCGCGGTGTTATTTGGAATTGTTGCGATAATCTACGCCGACCGGCCGTTTTTCGCAAGATCGTTGCGATGCAACATCAACGATCAAAAACGCTCAGAAATCCGTGCAACGCCCGTTATTCTCCCAATCACCGTAGCGGGTCGGTTCAGGCCCCTTGCTGCCACCGACCTCTTTCGGCCAGGTCTGCGGCTTCTCCCAATCGACCTGCTCCCGGGTTTCTTCCTCGGGCTTTTTTTCGTCTTTGTCACAGCTCATTGAACCGACCTCCGGTTACATTTCGCAGGGCGTGAATGGCATTATTCTACGCATGAACACATCTGATCTGTCATCCATTGCACTCGCCGCCGAACAGGGCGGGGTGGTCTGCCCGCTACCCTCGCTCGGCATACTGCATGTCACCGGCGACGACGCCACTGACTTTCTGCACAATCAGCTCACGCAATCGGCCCGGGATTTTGCCGAGACCGAGACCCGGCTTGCTGCCTGGTGCAATGCCAAAGGCCGGACCCGGGCCCTCTTTCGCATGGTCCCGAGTGACACTGGCCTGCTCCTCATCACCGACAGTGAAGTCCTCGCTGCGGTTCAACCCAAGCTGCAGATGTTCGTGCTGCGCGCGCAAGTCGCGCTCACCAACCTGACCGACAGCGAAGGATTTCTTGGCTTTGCCGGGCCTGCCGCTGAAGTGCTGCTCACCGAGATCGCCGGCTCGCTGCCCACCCGGCCCGGTGAACTCACACGCGCCGGTGATTTGCATATCATCGCCCTGCCGCATGGCGAAGCTCTGCGTTACCTGATGCTGGCACCATCCGGTCAACTTGAAGAAATTCAGACACGCGCCGAGCAGGCACTCACGCCTGGTGATGAAGCCTTCTGGCGACTGCTCGATATCCGCTCTGGACTGCCGGAGGTCACCCTGCCTGTCCAGGAGTCGATCATCCCGACCATGCTCAATCTTGAGCCGCTGGGCGGGATCAGTTACGAGAAGGGCTGCTACCCGGGCCAGGAAGTGGTGGCGCGGATGCACTATCTCGGCCAACTCAAACGTCGCCTGTACCGAGCAGGCATGGCTGGCCCACCGCCGGGCGCCGCGGCAAGCGTCGTTGATGCCAAAGGTGGCACAGCCGGGACGGTGGTCAGCGCTGCACCTTCGCCCGAGGGCGGCAGTGAATTGCTGGCGGTATTGCGTATTGATGCCGCAAAGACCGGGGAGCTCTTTGTCGACGAGCAGCCCCTTGCCTTGCTGGATCTACCCTATCCGCCGCCGGGCGATTGAACTGACCGGATCTCAGCCTCTCGGGCGCATGGTCGGGAACAAGAGCACATCACGAATCGAGGCGCTGTCGGTCAGCAGCATCACCAGCCGATCGATGCCGATGCCCTCGCCGACAGCAGGTGGCATCCCGTACTCCAGTGCCTGGACATAGTCCTCATCGTAATGCATGGCCTCTTCATCGCCGGCGGCCTTCTCTTCGGCCTGACGACGAAAACGCCGGGCCTGATCTTCGGCGTCATTGAGCTCGGAGAACCCGTTGGCAATCTCACGGCCGGCAATAATCAGCTCAAAGCGCTCGGTAATACTCGGGTCATCATCCCGTGGCCTCGCCAGCGGTGAAACCTCCGTTGGATAGTCCGTGACAAAAGTCGGCTGCTCGAGCTCGCCCTCGGCGGTTTTCTCGAAGATCTCCAGCAATAACTTGCCCTCACCCCACTGTGACTGCGGCTCGATCCCAAGCTCTGCGGCACGCGCGGCAAGCGCTTCGCGTTCATTGAGCCTGCCCTCGAGCATCGGGTTGCGCGCGAGCACGGCATCGGCAACGGAGACACGCGCGAAGGGCTTGCCCAAATCAATCTCCACCCCCTGCCAGGTGATCTGCTCGCTGCCGGTGACATCCCGCGCCAGGCCGCGCATCAATGCCTCGGTCATATCCATGGCATCCCGATAATCGGCATAGGCCTCGTAGAACTCGAGCATGGTGAATTCAGGGTTGTGTCGCGTGGAGACACCCTCATTGCGGAAGTTGCGGTTGATCTCATAGACCCGCTCGATGCCGCCCACCACAAGGCGCTTTAAATAAAGCTCCGGGGCAACCCGCAGATACAAGTCCAGCTCCAGGGCGTTGTGATGGGTGACAAAAGGCCTCGCCGCGGCACCGCCCGGGATAGGCTGCATCATCGGTGTCTCGACTTCGAGAAAACCACGGTCATGGAAGAAATCCCGGATGTAGCGGACGATGCGGCTGCGGGTATTGAAAACCCGCCGGGCCTCCGGGTTGGTCATCAAATCAAGATAGCGCTGACGATAGCGCGCCTCGGTATCGCCGAGACCATGGTATTTCTCGGGCAGCGGGCGCAGCGACTTGGTGAGCAGTACAAGCGAGTCACAATGCACCGTAAGCTCGCCGGTTCGTGTGCGCATCAACGTGCCGGAAGCACCGACAATATCGCCCACGTCATAGCCCTTGAAAGCCTCATAGACACCCTCGGGCAGATCATCACGGCGCAGGAACAACTGTATATCGCCACTCATATCGCGCAGGGTGACAAAGCTCGCTTTGCCCATGACGCGCTTTAAGACAATCCGCCCGGCCAGACGCACCGTAATGGCCTCGGCCTGCAGCCGCTCGGCATCCATCTCCTCACAACGCGCCTGCAGGTCGCCAGCCATATCCTCGCGGCGGAAATCATTCGGAAAGGCCGTCCCCGTCTCGCGCCAGGCATCAAGCTTGCGCCGGCGATCGGCGATTAAACGGTGTTCTTCCTCGGCATCGGTCATCGTTCTTTTCTCCTAGAGCCCCGCCTTGAGACTGGCCTCGATAAACTGATCAAGCTCACCATCGAGTACGGCCTGCGTGTTTCCAACTTCCACACCAGTGCGCAAATCCTTGATCCGGCTTTGATCGAGCACATATGAGCGGATCTGACTGCCCCAGCCGATATCCGCCTTGGATTCTTCCAGGGCAGCGGCCTGGACCCGTTGCGCCTCCATCTCCCTTTCGTAGAGCTTGGCGCGCAACTGCTTCATGGCCGTTGCCTTGTTCTTATGCTGCGACCGGTCATTCTGACATTGCACAACGATGCCGGTGGGCATGTGGGTGATGCGCACCGCCGACTCGGTTCGGTTGACGTGCTGCCCGCCTGCGCCACTCGCCCGGTAGACATCAATGCGCAGATCAGAGGGGTCAATTTCAATCTCGACATCCTCATCCAGCTCCGGGCTGACATAGACCGAGGCAAACGAGGTGTGACGACGATTACCCGAGTCAAACGGGGATTTGCGCACCAGCCGGTGTACTCCGGTCTCGGTGCGCAGCCAGCCAAAAGCATGATCGCCTTCCACCCGAATCGTCGCGGATTTAATCCCGGCCTGCTCGCCTTCGGAGACCTCGATCAGCTCCCCGTTAAAGCCCTTGGCTTCAATCCAGCGCAAATACATCCGCAGCAGCATCTCAGCCCAATCCTGTGCTTCGGTACCGCCGGAGCCGGCCTGGATATCGACAAAGCAGTTGGCCGCATCCATCTCACCGGAGAACATCCGCCGAAACTCAAGCCCCTCGATAATCTGCTCGTACTCGGTGAGATCGCTCGCCACCGCGGCGAGGGTGTCCTCGTCATTCTCCTCACGCGCCATCTCAAGGAGCTCACCGGCATCTTCCAGACCGCTGATCAGTGATTGCAGCCCGCCGACCACTTTCTCCAGCGAGGCGCGCTCGCGATTCAGGGCCTGGGCACGCTCCGGGTCATTCCAGACATCCGGCTGCTCAAGCTCGCGACTGACTTCTTCGAAACGCTCCTGCTGACCCGGGAGGTCAAAGATACCCCCTCAGGGACTCGGTGCGTCCCTTGAGATCATCAAGCTGATTGGCGATTGGATTGATATCGAGCACGTTTATCCTCTGTTTGTCTTCTGCGCTAGCGAACGGCTTCCCAGGCCCGGGCGAGGCGCTTTTCGGACACCCTCTCCCGCGTACCCAATTCCTGGGCGAAAAGCGAGACGCGATACTCCTCGAGCAGCCATCGCACCTCCGTGAGCGCCGGGTCACGAATCCCCTTGCGGGCGTGCCGCTCCAGCGCCTCATCGAGTCGCCGCTGATGCGGCAGCACTGCCGCAAGGCCTGCCTGATCCCGGCTCGGATCCCGCGTCAGGCGCTCGACCCGCCGCTCCATCGCGGTCAGGTACCGCGGCAGGTCGGCCAGCCGATCAGCGGGAGTGCTGAGCAGAAATCCCGGATGAATCAGTCCATCGAGCTGATGCTGCAGATCCTGATAACTGTCCATCAGCCCGAGCGGAATATTACCCTTGAGGCTCCGACGCACCGCTCTTCCGCGCGAGAGGATATCAGAGACACGCTCCAGAAGCCGCTCACCGACTTCAATCACCCGCCCCCGGCCGCGCTCACAACAGGCAAGCCACTCACTGCGCGTACGCGGCAACGAATCATCGAGAAAAGCCTCCTCGAACGCTGCAGCGGCAAAATCTCTTTTCAGCGCATCCGCGCTATCCACCTCGCGATAATCGATAGCGAGCCGATCAAGCTCCGGGATGCCGCGGCGCAGGTGTCTCGCCTGTTGCGCAAAACGCTTCATCAAAAGCGCCCGCACACCGGCGCGATGAGCGGTGAGCGCGCGTTCTGCCCCATCCATGAGCCGCAGTGCCACCCCATCGGCCTCGGCACAAAGCGCGGGATACCCCTGCAGGGTAATACCGCCCTGCTCAAAGGCCACCTGTTCCGGCAAATCACCAAAATCCCAGTCCGTAATCCCGGTACGCTCAAAATCGCTGCTCGGCCCCTGCTCGAACTGTGCTGAGGCCTCACCGGCATATTCCCGCTGCAATGCAGGCAGATCGCGACTCTCGGCGATCACTTCGCCTTTGGCGTTCACCACCGCAAAGCGCATGGTCAGATGCTCAGGCACATCAACTTCATCCCAGATATCCGCTGGCAGATCGACGCCGGTCATCCGACGCAGCTCGACCCGCACGGCATCTTCCAGCGAGCCCTCTCGCTCGGGCAGGGCCTCAAGCACCGCCTGGGCAAAATCCGGGACCGGCACGAAATTCCGCCGCAGCCCTTTGGGCAGCGAGCGGATCAACATAATGACCTTCTCCTCAAGCAACGCCGGCACCAGCCACTCAAAAGGCTCCGGGGTGAGCGCATTCAAAGCAGCAATCGGAATGCGCACGGTCACCCCATCATCGTCACTGCCCGGCGAGAAGTGATAGCGAAGCGGCAGCTCAATGCCATTGACCCGCAGATGATCGGGATAATCGACAGCGCCGACTTCCACGCCCCGGGCCATGAGCTGATCGCGCGTCAATCGCAACGGCCTGTCATCTCCACCACGATCGAGCCAGCGCTTCAGACTCACGCCATCGACCACCTCAGCGGGCAGCGCCCCGTCATAAAAGGCGTACAAAGCCTCCGAGTCGATCAACACATCGCGCCGTCGCGTCTTGGCTTCAAGCGCTTCAATTTCGCCAGTCAATGCCTGATTGGCTTTAAGGAAAGCCGGCGGATGCGGTCCGGGGTCATCGAGCAGGCCGTCACGAATAAAGACCTCCCGCGCCTTTTGCGGCTCAACCCGCGCGTAATCCACCTTGCGGTTGTTCACAACCGGCAGCCCGTAAAGGGTCGCATCCTCGCGGCCAAAGACCTTGCCCTGCTTGGGTGACCACCAGGGACTGTGAAAGCGATGTTTGAGCAGATGCCGGGCAAGCGGCTCGATCCACTCTGGCCTCACCTCCCCCACGGTGCGGGCAAAAACCCGCCGGGTTTCCACCAGTTCGGCGGCAACGATCCAGCGCGGCGGTTTTTTGGCCACCCCGGAGGCCGGATGAATGGCAAGCTTGAGCCCGCGTGGGCCGATGAACTCCTGGCCCTCATCGCGTCTGGCGACATTCGAGAGAAACCCGCTGAGCAGTGCCCGATGCACAGCAATGCCCTCAGCCGGCTTGTCATTCTCCACAAACTTCATGCCCCGAATCAGCCCATGCAGCTGGCCATGGACTTCGGCCCATTCACGCATTCGCACATGCGAGAGAAAATGACTGTGGCACCAGGCCTGCAGCTTGCGTCGGCTTAAGTGATGCGATTGTTCCTGATAGTCATCCCAGAGCCGCAGTAATCCGGCAAAATCTGACTGCCGATCACGCCAGGGCGCCTGGGCCGCATCTGCCGCCTCGCGTTGATCCATGGGACGCTCCCGAGGATCCTGAATCGACAGCGCCGCGGCCAGCACCAGCGCTTCGCGCAACGCCCCTTCCCGATCGCCGGCGAGAAGGATACGGGCCAAGCGGGGATCAATGGGTAGCCGGGCGAGCTGGCGACCGAGCCGCGTCAGGTTCTGTCTGCGGTCAACCGCCCCCAACTCATCAAGCAGTTTCAGCCCATCACGGACATAGCGTGGATCCGGTGGCTCGATAAACGGAAACTGCTCAATGGCACCCAGCCGCAGATGCTTCATCTGCAGAATCACCGAGGCCAGGTTGGTACGCAGGATCTCCGGCTCGGTGAAAAGCGGACGACTCTGAAAATCTTCTTCGGCATAGAGACGAATGCAGACACCCGGGCCCTCACGGCCGCAACGCCCGGCACGCTGATTGGCGCTGGACTGGGCAATCGGTTCAACCGGCAGACGCTGGACCTTGGTGCGATAGCTGTAGCGACTGATCCGCGCAAGCCCGCTGTCAACAACATAACGGATGCCCGGGACCGTCAACGATGTCTCGGCCACATTGGTTGCTAGCACAATACGGCGGCCCCGATGCGGTGCGAAAACCCGCTGCTGCTCGGCCGCCGAGAGTCGGCCGTAGAGCGGCAGGACTTCCGTATGCGGCGGATGGTGTTTTCTCAGCGCCTCAGCGCATTGGCGGATCTCGCGCTCACCGGGGAGGAAAACAAGGACATCACCGCGGCCAAGCCCGGCGAGCTCGTCGATGGCGTTCAACACGCCCTGACGCAGACTGACCTCACGTTCGTCGTCATTCTGTGCAAGCAGGGGGCGATAGCGCACATCGACCGGATAGGTCCGGCCCGAGACTTCGATGATCGGCGCGTCGTTGAAATGTGCCGAGAAACGCTGCGGGTCGATGGTCGCCGAGGTGATGATGACCCGCAGGTCGGGACGCCTCGGCAGCAGTCGTTTGAGATAACCAAGCAGGAAGTCGATATTAAGACTTCGCTCATGCGCCTCATCAATAATGAGCGTGTCATAGGCCTTGAGATCACGATCACTCTGGGTCTCGGCAAGCAGCATGCCGTCGGTTAGAAGCTTGACCCGCGTCCCGGGCCCGGTGCGATCACCAAAGCGCACCCGATAGCCCACCCCCTCACCCACTCGGGTTCCGCACTCCTCGGCGACGCGTGCGGCAAGACTGCGAGCGGCTATGCGCCGGGGCTGGGTATGACCGATGGCGCCCTCAAGCCCGCGGCCGAGGGCGAGCATGAGCTTTGGCAACTGGGTGCTTTTGCCGGAACCGGTCTCGCCACAGATCACGACCACTTGATGATCCGCAACGGCCTTGGAGATCTCCTCGGCATGCTCGAGAACAGGCAGATCGAGGTCGAACTGCGGCCGTAAATGCACGGCCTCGCGCGCGGGGCGGGATCCACGCTCAGTCATCCGCCTGCCCCGGGCCCTCCTGCTTTGCAGCCCCGTTACGACGCCGTTTGGCGCGATATTGGCGAGGCGGGAAGCGCAGAGGCTCAATCTGCCAGTCCTCGCCCTGGCAGGTGAGAATCAAACAACCAGGCCCTTCATAGGTGCGAGTGCGCCCGGCAGCGCCGGGGTTGAGAAGCCAGGGTGACCCGCTGGTATCCACGAGTTGTCGGTGCGTGTGTCCGTAGACAATGCCGCGGTAGTCGCTGAAGCGGGTCCGATAGCGTTTATGTCTCTGCTCGACAGTACCCCAGTCATCGCCATGGATGACCTTGAGCTTGCCACCCGGCAACGCGACCTCCGTCTCACGAGGCAGTTTCTCAAGGACATCCAGTTCGGTTTCCGACCAGTGATCAGCGTCGTCGTTATTGCCGCGGATGGCTGTCACCGACTCGGTCGGCTGCAGGGCAAGCAGAATATCCGCCCCTCCGATATCGCCGGCATGCACAGCGATCTGGCAGCCGGCAACCTGCTCGGCCACTCGCGCGTCAAGAAAGCCGTGTGTGTCGGCAAGAATGGCGACGCGTAGCGCGGAACTGCTCATGCCCTGCTAAAGGCGTCATCGATCAGAGCGCGGAGATGCTGATAATCGTTGGTCACCGGAAACTGCGGAAACTCCGCGATGACGTTATCCGGTGCACTAAAGAGAATGCCCTGATTGGCAGCACCAAGCATCGCGGTGTCGTTATAGGAGTCACCCGCGGCCACGACCTGGAAGTTCAGCTGCCGGAAAGCCTCAACCGCGGCACGTTTGTGATCCGCAAGCCGCAGCTGATAGCCGGTGATGCGACCGCTATCGTCCGTGTTGAGTGTATGGCAGAAGAGCGTGGGCCAATCGAGCTGTGCCATCAGTGGGCGCGCAAACTCATAGAAAGTATCCGAGAGAATGACCAGCTGATAATCCGCACGCAAATCACGCAGAAACTCGGCTGCCCCTTCGAGCGGGCTCATCCGGTCGATCACCCGCTCGATATCCGGCAGCCCGAGCCCGTGCGCATCCAGCGTCTCCAGGCGCATGCGCATGAGCTCATCGTAATCGGCGATATCACGCGTTGTCGCCTTGAGCGCATCGATGCCGGTGAGTTCAGCAAAATCAATCCAGATCTCGGGGACGAGAACGCCCTCTAGGTCAAGGCAGACAATCTTCACGGCATCGGGTCTCTTCAACGCGGGGGTGGCGGACAGTAAGCCTTTTCCCCGGGAACTGCAAGCCGCACCCATCAGTTGTCATCAATACGTCATACCATTGAACCAACGTGACATTGGCCCTATCTAATGGCATGTTGAACGTTGTTTGTAATGGGATCCACGGAGGAGTTAACGATGGCCCAGGATTTTCGCGCAGTGACAGCCAACCGCACCGCAACCGGTGGATCGGTACTGGCCACCAACAAGGTGCTGCGTAACACTTACGCACTGCTTGCCATGACACTGTTGTTCAGTGCCGCCATGGCGGGGGTTGCCATGGCAACGAATGCCCCACCCATGCATTGGCTGCTGGTGTTGGGTGGATACTTTGGCCTGTTGTTCCTGACCACCTCGCTGAGAAACAGCGTCTGGGGTCTGGTCAGTGTCTTTGCGCTGACCGGCTTCATGGGTTTTACCCTCGGGCCAATCCTCAGCCTCTACCTCACTGCATTCAGTAATGGGGCAGAGCTTGTCATGATGGCGCTTGGCGGCACGGGTGTCATGTTCCTCGGACTCTCCGCCTACGCGCTCACCAGCCAGCGTGATTTCAGCTTCATGCGCGGCTTTATTTTCGCCGGTATTCTGGTGGCCTTCATTGGCTCGATTGCCGCGATTGTCTTCTCGATTCCGGCCCTCTCGCTTGCGGTGAGTACGGCCTTTGTCGTGTTGATGAGTGCGCTGATCCTCTACCAGACCGGTGAAATCATCAACGGCGGTGAGACCAACTACATCATGGCCACCATCACGCTCTATGTGAGCATCTACAACCTCTTCCTCAGCCTGCTGCAACTGCTCTCGGCGTTTGCCGGCGAGCGCTAGGGAAGACGGCCGGCGCACCGCCCTGGTGGCGGGGCGCTTTAGAAGAAAAAGCCCCATTCGATTACCGGATGGGGCTTTTTCTTTGCAGGCTGTTATGCTCTAAAGGCATACTGATTATTGCTTTAATTACGTAATTAAGCTTAAAGGTCTGCTGTGAAACTCAACCAACTGCGCTACATCGTCGAGGTCAATCGCCAGGGGCTGAATGTCTCTGCGGCCGCTGAAGCGCTCTACACCTCTCAGCCGGGTGTGAGCAAACAGATCCGGCTGCTGGAAGAAGAGCTCGGGGTGCCCATTTTCGAGCGCAGTGGCAAGCATTTCGTCGGGCTCACCGCAGCCGGCAGAAACATCATCGAAGTGGCCGAACGCATTCTCGCCGAGAGCCGCAATATCACGGCGATTGCCGAGGAACACGGTGATGACCGACGCGGCAGCCTGACGATTGCCACCACCCACACTCAGGCCCGCCATGCGCTGCCAACGGCCGTACAGCGATTTCGTGAGTGCTTTCCCGATGTGAGCCTGCATTTCCATCAGGGCACACCGGTGCAGATCGCGGAATTGGCAACGGCCGGCAAGGTTGATTTTGCCATCGCCACCGAGGCGCTCGATCTCTACCAGGATCTGGTCATGCTGCCCTGCTATCGCTGGAATCGCAGCATTATCGTCCCCGAGGGGCATCCACTATGCGATGCAGCGCCACTGACACTGGAAGCCATCGCTGAATACCCGCTGGTCACCTATGTCTTCGGCTTTACCGGCCGCTCGCAACTGGATGAGGCATTCAATGCCCGTGGCCTCAAGCCCGATGTGGTCTTCACCGCCACCGACTCCGAGGTCATTAAGACCTATGTACAACTCGGCCTTGGCGTCGGCATCATGGCCAGCATGGCTTTTGAGCCGGAACGTGACCGTGGTCTGGTAGCCCTCGATGCCAGTCATCTGTTTACCGCCAGCACAACGCGGATCGGTTTTCGCCGCAACACCTACCTGCGCCGCTTTATGTATGCATTCATCAGCACCTTCGCGCCCCATCTCACCGAAACGGTGGTCAATCAGGCCATCCAGGCGCGTAGCAGCGAGGAGCGGGCCGCGCTAATGCAAAGCCTCGAGCCGCTGTTGCCCGACGAAGGCTGCTGAGTAAGGCATCATGGATCCTGAGCTGCTTGAAATCCGGCGCCATCTTGGCAGCTACCCGCCATTTGACGATCTGTCTGACGAGCAGCTGGACCGCGTTGTTGAACAGGTTGAAATCAGCTACTACCGCGCCGGGCATCAGATTCTCACCGCCGGAGAGGCCATCGAGGGGCTCTGTTACATCCGCAGTGGCGCGGTGGAGGTCTACCGGCGAACCGGCGATCTTTTCGACCGATTGGGTGAAGGCAATATTTTTGGCCATTACGGGTTGCTGCGCGGCCGTCGCGTCCACTACCCGGCCATCGCGATTGAAGACACGCTGATCTACCACATCCCGGCAGACCGCTTTGATGAGTTGTGCGAGCAGGATGCCGCTTTTGCCGATTTTGTTGAGCTGGGACGGCCGCGACTGGACAGTAGCCCTGAGCGCAACACGGCGCGAGAGCCCGACAGCAACAACCTCATGGCAACCCGCATCCGCAAGCTGGTGACACGCCCGCCGCTCATCGCCGAGGCCACCGAGACGGCTCGTGAGGCCTCGCTGAAACTGGCCAATGAACCGACCGCCGCGCTGCTCGTTGTCGATGCCGAAAGCGATGATCCGCGCTATACCTACACCGATGCCGAAGGGGCTGCCTGGCAGGTCCGCGGCATTCTCACCGATGCCGATTTTCGAGAGCGCATCATTGCCGAAGACCGCTCCAATGAGACGCCCATCGGCGAGATCGTAAGAGATCATTTGATTGCTGTTCAGTCCGATGAAACCGTGCAGGAGGCGATGCTGATGATGCTGCGGCACAACGTGCATCATCTCGCCGTGGTTCATCGTCGGCGTCCGATCGGCCTGGTGCGGCTTGAGGATGTGGTGCGTTTTGAGACCCAGAGCAGTCTCTACCTCATCGATAATATTTTCGCCCAGGACCATGTCCAGGGGCTCGCCGCTCTGCTACCCGATGTCCGCCGCTCCGCGGTGCGCATGATCGAGGAGGAAGCCGACTCGAGGACCATCGGCACGGCGTTATCTTCCATCGGCCGCAGCTTCACCCGCCGGCTGATCGAGCTCGCCGAAGATTCACTCGGGCCGCCCCCGGTGCCTTATGCGTTCATGTGCATGGGATCAATGGCACGCGGCGAACAGACCCTGGTGACCGATCAGGACAATGCCCTGGTGCTCGATGACAGTTACTCACCGGATGAACATGACAGCTATTTCTATGCGCTGGCCAAGCTGGTCAGTGATGGGCTGCATGAATGCGGCTATGCACGCTGCAAAGGCGAGATCATGGCGACCAACCCGCGCTGGCGACAGCCGCTGCATGTCTGGCAGCGCTATTTCACCCGCTGGATTGATGCGCCGAATCCGGAGCGACTGCTGCATAGCAATATCTTTTTCGACCTTGATAATGTCTACGGTGAGGAACGCTTTGTGGAGTCGCTCCAGGAAATTGTCTCCAACAAAGCCGCCGAGAGCCCCGCTTTCCTGGCCGCGATGGCACGCAATGCCCTCAACCGCACCCCACCGCTTGGCTTTTTCCGTGATTTCGTCATGGAAAAAGATGGCCGGCAGAACAACTCCATCAACGTGAAGCGCCGCGGGACTGCACCGCTGACAGACCTCATCCGTATTCACGCACTTGCCTGCGGATCGCAGGCACAGAACTCTTTTGAACGGCTCTCCGATATCGCTGAGACGCAGTTACTCGGCCCCGGTGTGGCCGATCGGTTGAGTTATGCCCTGGAGGTCTTGAGCCTGACCCGACTGCGTCATCAGGCGATTGATATCAACGAGGAACGCGAACCGGATAACAATATCGAGCCGGAGAATGTCCCCCCGAAAGAGCGCGCTGAGATCAAGGCGGCCTTTCGCGCGCTCAGTGACGCGCAGAAATTTCTGCGCTTCCGCTACCCACCGCCCGGTTGAATGCGAGCGAATCGAGGAGAAAAGGGCTGGAAGGGTCGAGCGGGCGACTGGCAGGCAAGTCTTGCCCGCCGCGCCCGAGCCTCGAATTCAGCAGAGTTGCGCGATTTCTATGAGGCTTTTCCGAGTGATGGTGAAATGCCTGTCGGCGAGTTGCCACTGGTGGCGATTGACCTCGAGACAAGCGGCCTTGACCCCAAGCGTCACGCCATCCTCAGCATTGGCATACTGCCCTTCACGCTAGGGCGGATCCGCCTGAGTGAGCGACGTCATTGGGTGGTCAGACCCCGTGCCGGCTTCTCTGGGGAGACAGTCGTCTTTCATGGCATCACGCATACCGATACCGAGCTTGCCCCTGAATTCCAGAGTGTCTTGCCCGAGATTCTGCAGGCCATCCGCGGCCGCATTCCGGTGGTGCACTACCACCCGATTGAACGGGAATTCCTCGACCGGGCGGTACGACGCAGCCAGGGCGAGAGCTTTCGCTTCCCAGTCATTGACACCATGGCCATCGAGAGCCGGCGCTACCGACACAACTGGCGCTCACGATTACGCGCAATCATCGGACGCCCGCCCGTATCCATTCGCCTGAATGACAGCCGCATCCGCTACGGCCTGCCCCCCTATGAGGGGCATCAGGCCGTATTGGATGCCCTCGGGACGGCCGAGTTGCTGCAGGCGCAGATTGCGCATCACTACAGCGACTCGACCCCGGTGGGCAGGCTTTGGGTCTAAGCGCCTCTGGGCTCGGACATCAGGCCTTTGACAATCGCATAGCAGGCCACCAGCAACACGATCGTGAACGGGAAGCCGGCGGAGACCGCCATCGCCTGCAAGGCAGTAAGACCACCGCCTAACAGGAGCGCAATGGCAATCGCACCCTCGATAATGGCCCAGAAAACACGCTGCGGCTTGGGTGCATCGACCTTACCACCGGCGGTAATGGCATCGATGACCAGCGAACCGGAGTCCGATGAGGTCACAAAGAACACGATCACCAGGAATATCGCGATCAGCGATGTGATCGTGGCAAGCGGGAGATTCGCCAGCATCTCAAAGAGCTGTAGATCACCGCTCGCAGCGGCCACGCCCTCAAGCCCGCGGTTCACCACCTGATCGATGGCCGTTCCACCAAGCGCGGTCATCCAGAGCACCGAGATCAGCGTCGGGATAATGAGCACCGCGATCAGGAATTCGCGCACCGTCCGTCCCCGGCTGACCCGGGCGATGAACATGCCGACAAACGGTGACCAGGAGATCCACCAGGCCCAATAGAACGCCGTCCAACCCTGAGAGAAATTGGCATCTTCACGGCCAAACGGGTTGGAGAGCGCAGGCAGATGTGCCGCATAAGAAACCAGATATTCAAAAAATCCGGTCAGAATCAGCAGCGTTGGCCCCACCAGAATCACAAAAAGCAGCAACAGCGCGGCCAGCACCATGTTGATCTGGGAGAGACGCTGGACGCCCTTATCCACACCAAGCACCACGGACATCAGTGCAACCACCGTAATCCCCATGATGAGCAAGACCATGGTGACTTCATTACCGGGGACACCAAAGAGGTGCGAAAGCCCGGCCGTTGCCTGCTGCGCGCCCAGACCCAGGGAGGTCGCCAGCCCGAACAGCGTGGCAAAAACAGCAAGGATATCGATCACATGCCCGGGCCAGCCCCAGACACGCTCCCCGAGAATGGGATAGAAGACCGAGCGCATGGTCAGCGGCAGCCCTTTGTTAAAAGAGAAAAGCGCCAGCGATAACGCCACCACCGCATAAATCGCCCAGGGATGCAGTCCCCAGTGAAAGATCGTGGCTGCCATACCCAGCGATATCGCGGCATCCTGATCACCGGCTGCGGCCCCCAGGGGTGCCCAGTCGGTGCGAACACCTCCTTCCATGCTGGTCCCGCCGATCGCGGTCCCGTAATGGCTGAGCGGTTCTGAGACACCAAAATACATCAGCCCGATACCCATACCGGCGGCAAAGAGCATGGCAAACCAACCGAGATAGCTGAAATCGGGCTTGGCATGTTGACCGCCGAGCCGGACCCGGCCGAGCGGTGTAAAAATCAGCACCACCGAGAGCAGCACAAAGACATTGGCACCCGCGAGGAAAAACCAGGACAGATTGCTGGTCAGCCATACTCGCAGGTCGCCGAATAACGGCGCCAGCGAGTCCTGCAGCGCCAGAGTGAGAATTACAAACAGCAACACAACCAGCGCCGAGAAGGTAAAGACCTTGCCATGCAGGTCGATATCGACACCCAGTGCGGTGGTCGTGACGTTGTCCTGACCGATCACATAATCGGTATCAATCAGATCAGCCGGGCCCTCGGGGGCGGGCACGCCCACCGACTCCGCCTGTTCGAGTTCGTTGTTCTTGTCAGTCATCAAAAAACTCCCTTGTCGAATCAGTCAGCCGGGCGGACCAGGAAAACCGAGACATCGGTGTGCGTCGCGATTTTGCCGCCATGGGCCGGGATCACGGCATCGAGGTGTTTAGGCAGATGCGTTGCCATGACGACAAGATCCGCACCCTCACTGTCGATTGCTTTGATGATGGTGTCATCCAGATCGGCAATCGGATCGGGGGAGTTGATGCAGCGCGCGCTCGTCGCCTGTCCATGAATGCTGTGCTGTTCTTCGGCAAATGCTTCAAGCTTTTGCGCGTACTCCTCGGGGGTGCGCGCGACGCTCCCGGGCTGTGAACTGGTGATCCCCAGATAACAGACCTCGGCCGCATAGTGCCGAGCCAGATCGGCACTGGCCGAAATCGCGCGCTTGATCGCCTCGAGATGCGCGAGATCAACCGGGACAAGAATTTTTTTAAACATGCGCAGTGGCTCCTTGCATGACGTTGGGGTGATGCGCGAGCAACTGAGCGAGAACAAAGATAAAGATCAATGCAAACTGATTACGGCCACGAGACCGAATTGGCCCGCAGCATCACCGAGTAAGCTTTTTTAAGCCCTTACCACCCTGAGACAAATGAACGAGCCCCGTCAACCGACGAAAGGCTGAATCACGGCAACGGGGGTATCGCCACTACTGGTATTGACCGCGGCCGGCGAAGGCATGCGAGAGGGTACCGGCATCGACGTAATCGAGGTCTCCGCCGAGCGGCACGCCATGCGCAATGCGCGAGACACTGACACCGGCATCGCGGGCCATTTGGGCGATGTACTGTCCGGTCGCCTCACCCTCGACAGTGGGGCTGATGGCCAGAATCACCTCACGCACTCCACCCCCCTGCAGTCGAGCCTCCAGCGCCTCGAGCCCGAGCTCACCCGGGCCGATCCCATCAAGGGGCGAGAGCCGTCCCTTGAGCACGAAATAGCGACCCTGATAATCCGTGGCGTCCTCAAGCGCCTGGACATCCGAGGGATTCTCGACAATACAAAGCACCGCGGGGTCACGCCGGTCATTGAGGCAGAGCGGGCAACGCTCGGCCTCGGTGAGATTGCGACAGTCCGCGCATTCTCCAACGGACTGCGCCGCATCCTCGAGCGCGCGTGCCAGTCTCCGGGCTCCGGCGCGGTCATGCTGCAACAGGGTAAAAGTCATTCGCTGGGCTGATTTCGGCCCCACACCCGGCAGGCAGCGAAATGCCTCCATGAGCTCGCGAACAAGCGGTGAATAGGCCATTAAAAGGGCATCTTCATGCCGGGTGGCAGGTTGAGCCCCTGGGTGAGACTGGACATGCGCTCCTGGGTGACCTGTTCGAGCTTCTGCACCGCATCGTTACAGGCTGCCGCCACCAGATCCTCGACCATCTCCCGATCGTCATAGACCGTCTCATCAATCGTCACCCGTCGTACTTCATGACGACCGGTCATCACCACGCTGACCATGCCGCCGCCGGCCTGGCCGGTCACCTCGAGTTCTGCGAGCTCGGCCTGCGCTTTCTGCATTTCCTCCTGCATGCGCTGGGCCTGCTTCATCATGTTGCCTAGTCCGCCCTTCATGTCTTCTCCTGGTCTCTGGGACGTATGGAATCCGGTATTACTTCGGCATCAAAAGACTCTTTAAGTGCCTTGATATTGGGATCGGTCTCAATGGCCTGCCGGGCTGCCGCATTCCGCTCATCAGCCGCCCGTTGGGCTGCCGCTGCCGGCGTTTCACCGGCCACCTTGCCAACCTGCAGGTGCACCTTCAATGCCGCTCCAAAATGCTCTGACAGCGCTTCTTCAAGGCGCTGTACGACATTGTCATTGATCAAATGGTCATGACCGTCATCAATGGAGAGTGTCACCCGATCACCCTCGCGCCCGGCCCATTCACAATGATCCGCCAGCGCCTTCGCCATCCCGGACAAATCGAGCACCGCCACCAGTTGATGCCAGTCAGGTGTCTGCTCATCGCCGGCGGTTTGTGCCTCGGCTGTGTGTGCCGGTGGATCGGCCTGAGCGCTGTTCGTCTCTGCCGGGGTCGCGGGCGGCGCGGCCGGGGCCTTTTGCGTCCTTGCCGGGGTCACCGGCGGCGCGGCCGGGACTTTATTCGTCTTTGCCGGGGTCGCGGGCTGCGCGGACTGATCCGCCAGATCCGGCTGGAAGGCCAGCATGCGCAGCAAAGTCATCTCAAACCCGGCTTTCGGGTCGGGAGCAAGCGGCAGGTCCCGCCGGCCATGCAGCGCGATCTGGTAGAGCAGCTGCACGGCCGGTGCATCAAAGCGTTGACTGAGCTGACGGAGTCGGTCGCCATCAGGCGCATGTTCATCGATGACATCCGGGATAATCTGGCCCAGTCCGATTCGATGCAGCAGAGCAATGAGCTCTGCCAGGGCATCGGCGAAATCGGGAGAGGCCTCGGCCATGCGATCGACCGTGGCAAGCAGCGCTGTGCCGTCACCATCGGCAAGCGCTTCAAGCAGCTCGATGATGAACGACTGCTCGAGGCTACCGAGCATGTCCCGGACTTCGGCCTGACGCAGCGCTCCGCTGCCAAAGGCAATGGCCTGATCCATGAGACTGAGCGCATCGCGCAGGCTGCCCTCGGCGGCCCGGGCAATCTGCTCGACGGCCGCCGGCTCGGCTTCAAGCGACTCGGCTGTGGCGATCTCAAGCAGGTGCCGGGCGATCATATCCGGCAGCAGCGGCTTTAAATTGAATTGCAGACACCGTGAGAGCACGGTTACCGGCAGCTTCTGCGGATCGGTGGTGGCGAGCAGAAATTTCACATGCTCCGGTGGCTCTTCAAGCGTTTTCAAAAGCGCATTGAAGCTGTGCGTCGAGAGCATGTGCACTTCATCGATCAGATAGATCTTGAAGCGCCCGCGAGTGGGGGCATACTGCACGTTATCGAGCAGATCCCGCGTGTCTTCAACCTTGGTCCGGGAGGCCGCATCGACTTCAATCAGATCAACAAAACGGCCGCCATCGATTTCCATGCAGGCCGCGCATTCGCCACAGGGAGCATCGGTGACGCCATTGGCTTCACAATTGAGGCATTTCGCCAGAATGCGCGCCACCGTGGTCTTGCCCACACCGCGCGTCCCGGTGAAAAGATAAGCATGATGAAGACGGCCTTGCGCAAGGCCGTTGCTCAGTGCACGCAGCACATGGCTTTGGCCGACCATTTCCGCGAAACTACGCGGGCGCCATTTACGGGCGAGCACCTGATATGTCATGAAGACCGAGTATAAGGAAAGGCGGAGACGCCAGCCACACCCCGGCGCCCGAGTCCACCGCTACCGTTGCTCCCTTCCGGGCCTGGCGGGGTTTGCGGTTTATCGTCGCGGGGGGACCAGCGCCACCGCAGGACAATGCTAACAGCTCACCCGGGCATCGGCGAGCAAGGAACCGTCAAATCGTGAAGCAGCATATTGAAACCTTCTGGATATTTCTGCGCCTGGGGCTCATCGCGTTTGGCGGGCCTGTTGCGCATTTGGCGTTTTTCCGCCGCGAATTTGTTGAACAGCGTCGCTGGCTGAGTGATGCCGGCTACGCCGAGCTGGTCGCCCTGTCACAAATGCTGCCCGGCCCGGCAAGCAGCCAGACCGGGTTTGCCATTGGCCTGCACCGCGGCGGACTGCCCGGCGGGCTCGCCGCCTGGCTCGGCTTTACCCTGCCATCGGCGATGATCATGATCGCTCTCGGGGCCGGGGTGCTCTTGCTGGGAGACTTCGCGACCAGTGGCTGGCTACAGGGCCTGAAACTTGCCGCGGCTGCGATTGTGGCGCACGCACTCTACGGCATGGCCCGCCAACTCTGCCCGGATGCGAAAAGAGCGCTGATTGCGCTCACGGCAGCCCTCGGTGCCACTTGGATCAGCGGGCTTGGCGGTCAAATCAGCATGATCGCAATGGGCGCGGTTGCGGCACTGCTGTTCATTCAAGCGCCAGCACTCGAGGGCCACAAGGCAGCGCCTGCTGCCATCAGCCGGCGGACCGGCCTCATTGCTCTTGTCATCTTCCTTATCGGCCTTGCCGTATTCAGCCTCAATCTGCCTGGCCTGTCCCCGCTCTGGGGTGTTCTCTATCGCAGTGGTGCGCTCGTTTTTGGCGGCGGTCATGTGGTCCTGCCACTGCTTGAGAGCGGGCTGGTCGCACCCGGTTTCGTGGATGGTGATCGTTTTCTTGCCGGTTACGGCGCGGCTCAGGCAATTCCCGGGCCGATTTTCTCGTTTGCCGGTTATCTCGGGGCGCAGGCGGGGCTCGGCAGCAGCCTTCTCAGCGGGCTTCTGGCAACGCTGATGATCTTCGCACCGGGTATGCTGCTGGTTGTGGCGGTTTTACCGTTCTGGCAGACGCTCTCGGCGTATCGCCCCATGCGAAGCGCCCTGCTTGGGATGAACGCAGCGGTCGTGGGGTTGCTTGCAGCGGTCCTCTGGGATCCGATTATCACCCGCGGCATTAGTGGCCCGGTCGACGGGCTGATCGTCCTGATTGCGCTCGCCGCCCTGGCGGGGCTGCGTATTCCGCCCTATTGGATTGTTGCCGGCTGCGCAATCGCCGGGCAGCTCGCGGCAATGATCTCCGGTTAGCGGCCCTCTAGGGCGTAGCGCAGGACACGCCGCTTCAACCAACCGCCTCTACCGGCAAGCCCCAGACCGGCACTTCTCACCCGGGCAAGCGGGCCCAGCGGGGCGGTAAAGCCCCAATGGAAAAGACTCATGGTCGACTGCATGAGCTGATTATCCGGACGCCGGGCGCGCTCATAGGCAGCAAGCATGGGCGAATGCGCCACCGGTAGCGCTTTGCGGTGGGCCTCGGCGATACGCGCTGCCAGATCCCGGGCATCACGCAGGCCGAGGTTCACGCCCTGCCCCGCCAACGGGTGGATTGCATGCGCAGAGTCTCCAACCAGCACCAGATTACCCTGCCAGTAACGCCGTGCATGCCGCCGGCGGATTGGGAAACTGCCCCGGTCGTACAGCACATCAATGAGACCCAGATCAGAAGGGAACGCATCTTCAACCGCGTGGATGAATTGCTTGTCACTCAGGGCCAGCAGCTCTCTGGCCTTCGCCGGTTTGACATACCAGACCAGCGAGGCATTGCCATCCGCCAGTGGCAGCAGTGCCTGCGGCCCTTCGGGCGTGAAACGCTGCCAGGTCGTGCGCCCGGCAAGCGGCCGCGGTCGCACACTGGCCACGACAGCATGCTGATCATAGTCACCCTCCCAGACACCGATACCCGCTGCATCCCGCAGCGGTGACATCGCACCATCCGCGGCGACCACCAGGCCCGGCTCCAGCAGACCTTCCCCCTCAAGCGAGAGCGCCGGGCCGTTTTCGCCGGGCTCGATATGCAGGGTTGCCGCCGGCGCATCCAACTGCACGGCTTGCAGTTCTCCCACGGCAGCAAGGAGTGCTGCCTGCAGATGCTGGTTTTCAACGAAAACGCCCAGTCGATCAAGCCCAAGCTCAGCGGCCGTGAATGAGAGCCGGCCTTCGCCGGAGATATCCCAGGTCACGACCTCATCAAAATCGGCCACCCGCGCCTGATCAAGCCATGACCACGCGCCAATTTCCTGGAGATATTCGATCGAGCGTCGATTAAGCGCGGAAACCCGCAGCCTTGGTGGTTCATCGGCCGCCGGCCACTCGGGCGGCCTTGCCTCGAGCACCCGGGCCGGAATACCGCGACGGCCAAGATCCATCGCAAGCGCCGCACCAACCATGCCACCACCCACGATGAGTATGTCTGAGGGCCTCATAGCCTGCTCCCTGAACTGTTCACCGAGATGGTGCCACAGCCGCCGCGCCATGGGCAGAGAGCCACAAGCATGGCTTGCCCCTCGTCAAGACCGAAGCAGGCGCTTAATCTATCGCCATGCCAGCGGATGATGCCCTGACCTATGCACTGACAATCTGGCTGGAGCGGCCCTTGCGCCTTAACGTGGGGGCGCTCGGCTGCCATGATTTCCCCGGCGGTGCTTATCGCTATGTCGGCAGTGCCAAGCGCAATACCGCCGCCCGGCTCTGGCGCCATCTGGGCCATCGCGAACGGCGGCTGCGCTGGCATATCGACTACCTGCTTGTACAACCGGGCGTAGAGATCATTGATGTCAACCTGCACCACATCGCGGAATGCACCCTCAATCAGTCATTGAGTGGAGCGGTTCTGGTTCAGGGCTTTGGGGCCTCTGACTGTCGGAATGGCTGTCGGAGTCATCTGCGTTATCTCGGGCCGATGATCCCGCCTCTCGAAGCGCAATAGCGCTTGCCTGCTCAACATGCTCAATCCAGTGGAACTGCATGTCCGCCCGGGCCGACTCAGGAATATCCTCGTAATCCTTGCGATTGCGGCTCGGCAGCAGAACGGTATGGATACCGGCGCGACGTGCAGCCAGTACCTTCTCCTTGATCCCACCGACCGGTAACACCAGACCGCGCAACGTCACCTCACCGGTCATGGCCACATCTTCACGCACGCAACGCCCGGTAAGCAGCGAGACGAGCGCGTTATACATGGCCACACCCGCACTCGGGCCATCCTTGGGAATGGCACCGGCGGGCACGTGCACATGTATATCGTCGTTCTGCAGGGCCTCAAGGTCGATATCAAGCGCCTCGGCTCGCGCCTTGATGAGACTGAGTGCGGTCTGCGCACTTTCTTTCATGACATCGCCGAGCTGACCGGTGAGAACGAGCCGGCCACTGCCCCGCGAGCGGCTTGCCTCGATGAAAAGAATATCCCCGCCCACCGGGGTCCAGGCCAGCCCGGTCGCCACGCCCGGCACACTGGTGCGCATCGCGACTTCATTCTCGAATTTGGGCGACCCGAGCAGTCCCGGCAGGTCATCGGGGCCGACCACTGCCTCATTGGTTTTGCCCTCGGCGACCTGAACGGCAATCTGCCGGGCAACCGCACCGAGTTCCCGCTCGAGCTGCCGACAACCCGCCTCGCGGGTGTATTCAGAGACCAGCCGGTGCAATCCTTCATCCGTGATCGTCAACTGCCCGGCGGTGAGTCCGGCACTCTCGCGCTGACGCGCCAGCAGGTAACGCTTGGCAATCTCCACCTTCTCTTCCTGGGTATAGCCGGGGATCTCGATCATCTCCATGCGATCGCGAAGCGGCCCCGGGATCTGATCCGGCACATTGGCTGTGGCGATAAAAAATACGCCACTTAAATCAAACGGCACACCCAGGTAATTGTCCTGGAATGTCCCATTCTGTGCCGGGTCGAGCACTTCAAGGAGCGCTGCCGAGGGGTCACCGTGAATCCCGCCACCAAGCTTGTCCATTTCATCGAGCATTAACACCGGATTGCGCGAGCCGGCCTTGTGGATACTCTGGATGATCTTGCCGGGCAGTGCGCCGAGGTAGGTGCGGCGATGGCCACGGATCTCCGCCTCATCATGCACGCCGCCAAGGCTCGCGCGCATGAAATCCCGCCCCGTCGCCCGGGCGATGCTCTGCCCGAGAGAGGTCTTGCCAACCCCGGGCGGGCCGACAAAGCAGAGAATCGGACTGCGGCCCTCGGGATTCAGCTTGCGCACGGCAAGATGCTCCAGAATGCGCTTTTTTACAGGCTCAAGACCATAATGATCCGCATCGAGAATCTCGCGTGAGCGCTCAATATCGATATCTTCGGCCCGCTCGATATCCCAGGGCAGCTCAAGCAACCAATCAAGATAAGTCCGCAGCATGCTGTACTCACCGGCCGCCTCAGGCATGCGCTCAAGCCGACGCAGCTCCTTGCGCGCCTGCTTTTCTACCTCCTCGGGCATGTTCGCCTCATCAATACGCGCCTCGAGCTCCCGAATCTCCTCGCCCTTCTCATCGCCTTCGCCGAGCTCTTCCTGAATCGAGCGAAGCTGTTCGCGCAAAAGCGCCTCACGCTGACGCTCGGACATCGTCTCCTGCGTCCGCGCACTGATTTTCTGCGAGAGCTTGAGGACCTCGACACGATAATCGACCAGAGAGAGGACCCGCTCCAGACGGGCCTCGACATCCAGCGTCTCCAGAAGCTCCTGACGCTCATCGCTTTTCAGATCGAGATAGCCGGCCACCGAGTCCGCGAGGACACCCGGCTCATCAATACTCGCAATAACGCCACCGATTTCCTGGGGCGCCTGCGGCAGCAACTCCAGTGCCTCGAGCGCTTTATCACGCAGCGCCAGCATCCGTGCCTCGACTTCCGGGCCCTCGGGCTGGACTTCTTCGATGCGCTCAACACGGCCCACGAGGAACGGATAACCTTCAAGGAATTCGGTTACCCGAAATCGCTCGGTGCCCTGCAGTACCAGGTGATGGTGGCCCTCACGGCCATTCACAAAGCGCATTACATTGGCAACACCCCCCATGACGTGGAGATCGTCCGGGCCGGGGTCTTCGATACTGGCGTCTTTCTGCAGCAGCACACCAATGGGCTGGTCATGCTGGACTGCCTGACGCGCTGCCAGAATGGATTTGGACCGCCCGACACCCACCGGCACGAGCATATTGGGAAAGAGCACCATATTGCGCACCGGCAGCAGAATCAGCGCATCATCCGGCAGCCTGGGAATAACCAGACTGCGCGATGGCTCCACCACCGCCTCTGCGCCTGACGGGTGTTCACTGCTCATTTCATCGCTTGTCATTCTTACCTCCACGCATTGGGGAAATCCCGCGGGCTATGCAAGCGAAATGGAGGCGAAAGGCGTATTGTTCAAGTCACCAGCAAGGAGACAAGGCATGACCGAACGCGCCATCGTCAACGCAAGCTGGGTTTTCAGCCCTGGCAGCGGGACGCCACCGCTTGCCGATGCAAGCCTGATTATCCGCGATGGGATCATCCGCGAAATCGGCCCGGCGGCCGAGATCGATACCCGCGGGCTTGAATGCATTGATGCCAGTGGCCTGGTCCTGATACCCGGGCTCATCAATACCCATGACCACTTTCTTGAGTGCCTCACCCGGGCGTTACCGGCCGGGCAGGATGTCGGGCTGATGGACTGGCTGCATGTGCACAATCCAATCTGGTCACGTGCCACTCCAGAGGCGCTGCGCAGTGCCACACAGATCCGTGCTGCCGAACTACTGCTCAGTGGCTGCACCACCACGGTCGATCACAATTATCTCTGGCCCAATGGCTGCCGGATCGATGACCAGATCGAGGCCATGCAGGCCATGGGGATGCGCTTTCATGTTGCACGCGGGTCGGTGACGATTGGCGAGTCGCAAGGCGGTATCACCCCGGATTCGGTGGCCGAGGATGAGGACAGCGTGCTCGCCGACTGTGAGCGGGCGATCAGCCAATATCATGATCCTGGCAAAGGCAGCTTTCTGCAGATCATTCTTGCCCCCTGCTCGCCTTACTCGGTCAGCGCGGATTTCATGGAGCGCACCGCGGCCCTCGCCCGTCGTGAGGGCGTGCGGCTGCATACCCATCTGGCCGAGGGTGCCGATGAGCAGGCCTGGTGCCTGGAGAATCTCGGCCAGACACCGCTTGGGCATATTGAGGATCTGGGCTGGCTTGCCGAGGACGCCTGGTTTGCCCACATGATCACGCTCTCAGCGCCTGAGGTGATCCGATTGGGCATGAGTGGTGCGGGTGTGGCGCATTGTCCGTGCTCCAATATGCGCCTTGGCAATGGCATTGCCCCGATCCAGGCGATGCTGGCCCGGGGTGTGAACATCGGCATCGGTGTTGATGGAGCAGCGTCGAATGATGGCGGGGGGCTTTTGGCCGAAACCCGACAAGCCATGCTGCTGCAGCGTGTTGACCAGGGGGCAGCCGCGATGACCGCGGAGCAGGCATTGAGCATGGCCACCCGCGGTGGGGCCAGCATCCTCGGGCGCGATGACATCGGCGCACTGGCACCCGGCCTTTGTGCGGATATCGCCGGATTTCGCCTGGATGCCCTGGAGATGGCCGGTGGCGCGGTCCATGACCCGCTCGCAGCGCTCGTTTTCTGCCCGCCGCCGCGCGCGGATCTGGTAATCATCGGCGGCGAAATGCGCGTGCAAAAAGGCGAGCTGATCGGCCACGACATTCCGGCCATGGTGGCCCGACACAACACTCTGGCAAAAGCGCTCATCGCCCCCTGAACAAATGGTATCTTTTGCTCATTGCAACCCACTCAGAACAAAGGGCAAGCCCGCATGAGCGACAGCGTAAAAACCGTCCTGCCTGAAACCGACATCCCGCGGCATTGGTACAACATCAATGCCGACCTACCCTCTCCCATGGCGCCGGTACTGCACCCGGTCACCTACGAACCGGTCGGCCCCGATGACCTTGCCCCACTGTTCCCGCAAGCGGTCATCGAACAGGAGATGAGCACGGAGCGGGAAATCGAGATTCCCGAGCCGGTGCGCGATGTCTACCGCCAGTGGCGTCCTTCCCCGCTCTACCGGGCCCGGCGGCTTGAGAAAGCCCTGAATACACCGGCGCGTATCTACTATAAGTACGAAGGCATCAGCCCTGCCGGCAGCCATAAACCCAACACGGCCATCGCCCAGGCCTTCTACAACCAGGCAGAGGGCGTGAAGCGCATCACCACCGAGACCGGTGCCGGGCAGTGGGGCTCGTCACTCTCGCTCGCCGGCGCCATGTTCGGCCTTGAAATTGAAGTTTTCATGGTCAAGGTCAGCTTCAACCAGAAACCCTATCGCCGGGCTTTCATGGAGAGCTTCGGCGCTACCTGCATCGCAAGCCCCAGCAACACCACCGCCGCCGGCCGGGCGGTATTGGCCGAACATCCGGACTCCACCGGCAGCCTCGGTATCGCCATCAGTGAAGCCGTGGAACTGGCTGCCCAACGCGATGACACCAAATATGCACTGGGCAGTGTCCTCAACCACGTGCTGCTGCACCAGACAGTCTCCGGGCTTGAGGCGATGCGCCAGCTCGCGATGGTGGATGATTATCCGGACAAGGTCATCGGCTGCACCGGTGGTGGCTCGAACTTTGCCGGCATCGCCTTTCCGTTTCTGGGCGAGCGTCTGCGCGGCGGGCCCGAGACGGAATTCATCGCCGTGGAGCCGGCGTCCTGCCCGACGCTGACCAAAGGAAAATTTGCCTATGACTGGGGCGATACCGGGCATCTGACCCCGTTGACCAAGATGCACACGCTCGGATCCGGCTTTGTCCCGCCCGGCTTCCATGCCGGCGGGCTGCGCTATCACGGCATGGCCCCGCAGATCAGTCATCTGACTGAGCTTGGCTATATCAAACCGCGCGCCTATGGCCAGCTCGAGTGTTTTGCCGCCGGCCTTGAGTTCGCCCGCGCCGAGGGCATCATCCCGGCTCCGGAGGCAAACCATGCGGTCAAGGCCACCATCGATGAGGCCATCGCCTGCCGTGAATCAGGGGAGTCCAAGGCGTTGCTGTTCAATCTCTGCGGCCATGGGCATTTTGACATGCAGGCCTACACGGACTATCTCGCCGGCAATCTCACCGATGACCAGGCGAGCGATGCCGAGCAGTCGATGGCCCTCGCCGGCCTGCCGGGCGTTTAACAACAGGCAATGGCCGGCGCGGCCGTCAGGCCCTGGCGGCTTCGCCAGGGCTGCGCGCCGTGCCAAGGGCAATGACCACCCAGGCGGGGAGCTCTTCAGCGAGCCGGTAGAGGCGACGGAAACGGTCACGACGCTCGGCAAGCAGGCCGCCGCGGCTCAGAGCAATCAACAGTTGACGGACTTCCTCGACATCAACCAGTAGCGCATCCGCAAGTTCACCGGCTTCCAACTCGCCGGCTTCGTGGAGGCTGGTGAGCACATTCAGGCTCAGCGCATCACTCATGATGCGGTTGAAATCCCGGCTGCGATTGCGGGCAGTAATGCTGGTGATTTCCGCAGACATGATCCGTCCTCCTGTCGTTTAACGCAGGATTGTTGACCTATTGTGTTACAGAAGTGTGAATCAGGCGGGAGAAATGGCGTCCCCAACGGGATTCGAACCCGTGTCGCCACCTTGAAAGGGTGGTGTCCTAGGCCGGCTAGACGATGGGGACGCTGTCCAAACGACGCTGCGGATAATAGGCAGGCAGACTGCTGGCGTCAAGGAAGTTTCAACAACGATCCTCCAACCGTTTCGTGGTAAATTGTTAACAGTTGACACATAAGGAGGAGAAAGCGGCATGAATGTCAGCGAAATACGCGTCTGGGCACTCTCGGAATCACTGGGGGGTGAGTGGCGAATTTCCGGCCAGAGCTGGAGCCGAATCAACACGGTATTGGTAAAGCTCACCACCGAGGACGGACACACCGGCGTCGGTGAGACCAATCTGCGCACCGCACCAAGGGCGGGGCTTGCCACCATCCGTGATCACCTGGCGACATCCGTCATCGGTCGTGATTCCCGCGATATCGAGGGCATCTGGTGGTCGATGTTCCGACGCGGCCGGCCCAGAGGACATACCCGCGGCTTCTATCTCAAGGCCATGAGCGGCATCGACATGGCACTCTGGGATCTCGATGCACGCCGCCGCGGCGAGCCCCTGTGGCGCGCGCTCCGAGGTGTTGGCGAGCCCCGTGTGCCGGTGTATGCCTCGGCGGTCAGGGTCTTTGATCGGGTTGAAGAAGCCATCGACAAGGCCCAGGCCTTTGTGGATGCCGGCCATCAGACCGTGAAGGTGATGGTTGCCGGTCGCGAGCGAGCTTACGACCTTGCGGTCCTGCGCGGCATCCGCGAGCGCTTTGGCGAGTCCATCGATCTTTGCATTGATGCCAACTCAAGCTACGAGACCAATGAAGCCGTGCGCTTTGCGGTGGCCGCACAGGATGTCGATCTCCTGTTTTTTGAAGAGCCGGTGCCGCCGGATAACCTCAGAGGCTACCGGAGGCTGCGTCAGGTCTCACCGGTCGGCATCGCTGCCGGGCAATCGGAGTTCACTGTATTCAGCGCAGAGCCGCTGCTCGCCGAAGGGCTGATCGATATCTTCCAGCCCAATGCCGGCCGTGTCGGCGGGCCCACCGGTGTGCGTTACATGCAGCATGCCGCCCTGCCGCATTCGATTAAATTCTCCGGTCATGTCGGTGCTTCATCGGTCGTCAATGGACTCGCGGCACTGCACCTGGCAGCAGCGGCGCCGGAGCGCACCGTCGCGGAGTACTGGGAGGAAGACTCGCCACTGATCGATATCGCCGAGGCGGCCTATCCGGAAGTGGTTGATGGCCATGTCCACCTGGGCGAAGCCCCGGGTCTGGGTGTTGAGCTGGATGAAGAGAAGCTGGATGCCATGGCCATCGAGACGGTGACCATCAACGCGGACTCCAAGACCTACAGCCAATAAAAGGCTCAATCGGCGCTGGCGGTCGATGATCGCCAGCGCACCCAGAGATCGGCCACCCAACCGGCGAGCATATTCACGACAATAATGCGCACGGTCTGGAACATCACCACCTCCGGGACACCAAGCCCCAGGGCGGCCGCGGTGATGACCATCTCGGCAATCCCTCCTGGAGCCACCGCAAGCGCCATGGTGGCCAGGTCAAGCTCCAGTTCAACCACCACGGCAAGGCCGAGCACGACGCCGATAATCAGCGCCGATGTCAGCAAAGAAAGCACAAGCCCGATGCCTAGAAGGCGGGGCAGCCGCAGGACATCCTCCCGACGGAATCTCGCCCCAAGCGCAAGACCAATACTGATCTGCGCGACGATAAAAAGAATGGTCGGGACCGTAGCACCCGGAAAGCCAATCATGGTGTCGATCAGGGAGACCGCAAGCGCCGAGACCACAAATGCGTTCTTAATCCCGAATCGGGTCAGCCCGAGCCCGCCAAGCCAACCGAGCACGAGAATCAGCCCAAGCGCCCAATCAAAGCGGCCATGACCAAGCTCATAACCGAGCGTTGGTTCGCCGGAAGTCACAAAAAACGTGAGTATGGGCGGGATGACCAGGACAATCGAGCTCACCCGCATTGCCTGAATCAACGCAATCGCAGTACTTGCTCCAGCGCGGCCATCGCCAAGAAAAGCCATCTCGGCAACGCCGCCAGGCAGATTCGCCAACAAGGCCGTACGTCGATCCAGTCGCGCTTTTTTGGCTAAAAGCTCGGATGCCAGCACCGCGATAAAAATGCTGATCAGCGCCGCGGCAATCATAAAGGGCAGCACACTGAGCAGGCCGAACAGGATGCTCGCCGAGAGGGTGTGCCCGACCGTGGTCCCCACAACGACCTGTGCCCCGCGTCGAATCCAACGGCTTTCACCAATGCCATAGCCGGCAAGCCCGACTGCCGTTGAGACCAGCATCGGACCGATAATCCATGGCAGCGGGATATCAAGCCGCTCGCCGAACCAGCCGGCGAGCGTCGCAACCGCAATGATCAGGGTTAGACGAAGCAGGGAGAGGGCCGTCACGGCATGTAACGACCGCCGTCAACGTGAACCGTCTGCCCGGTCACATAGCTCTGAGTCGGATCACAAAAAGGCAGAACTGCTGCGGCAACATCCTCTGACGTCCCGGTCATCCGCGCCGGTCCCTGCTCCGCTTTATGCGGTGCCGACTGCCCCGGACGGCGTTCGGTTTCAATGGCTCCCGGGACAATGCAATTGGCCCGAATCCGCCCGAGGCCCTCTTCGGCAAGCGCCCGGGTGAGCCCCTCGAGTCCGGTTTTCGCCGCAATCACGTGCGGCCGATCGACGGCAGGGCGATGAGCGCTCAACCCACCGAGGTTGACGACCGCCCCCTTACGCTCGGCCGGTAACCGGGCAAATAGCCGCTGCGCCATATAGAACGCACCTCCAAGCACTGTCCCCAGCACTGCATTCCACTCATCCGGTTCGATCTCAAGCAACGGGGTATGCGGCCGGCTGGCCGCACCGTTGACAAGAATACTGACCGGACCGCCGAGAGCGCCTTCGGCCTGATCAAACACCCGTTGCGCGATCTGTGGATCGGCCACATCACCGAGCAGCCCGGTTGCCTGTGCGCCATCTGCAGTCAGCGTGGCAAGCGCACGCTCAAGCGCTGCCTGATCAGCCTGCCCGGTGACACAGACGCTCGCCCCGTGGGCGGCGAGCGTCCGGGCAATGGCAAGGCCGATATTCCGCGTGCCGCCGGTCACCACGGCGACTTCCCCGGCAAGATTCGGAGTGCATTGCATTGGATCGTCCCCTAGCCTTTGGCAAGCAACCGCGTGATATCGGCAACCGAATCGACATCCTCGAGATGACGGACCTGCTCAATCAGCGCCTCGGTGCGAGCCTGATCCCAGCCGGCAAACTCAGCGCAGCCGCGGAACTTATCCGCCTCCTCGTCATAACTCATCGGATTGGCGGGGCTGCCCTTACCAAAGTCCGAGCGACCGGAGATCGTGCGGCCATCCTTGAGGTGAATATCAATAATGGTCGTCATCTTGTCATACCCGGCAGCCTCGGCCTCCGGATGCACCCCGAATTTCACCTTGGCAATCATCGCCTGGACGTCATCACGATTGACCACCTCATCGGTGAACTCCGGCAGTCCGCCGCGGCGTTCCAGTAAAAGGATCGCCATACAGAATTCCATCGAGAACTTGGCCTGCAGCTCATTCTTTGGCTGATGATGAATCAGCGCATTGGGCATGTTGTGATTGGTGCCCACATCCACACGCTCCACATCCTCTGGCTTGATGTCGTTCTCAAGGATGAGCTCAAGCATTTTGGTCATCCCCGGATGGGTCAGTGAACCTGAGGGGTTGGGTTTGATGGAGACACCCGGGTCAATGAACGTCCACGGGGCACCAAGCTTACCGGCGATGAACTCCAGGTCGTAGCCGCCGCCATGGGCCTGGAAGAATCCGCGCGGAGACTCCAGGATGCGATCGGTGGCCGTCCAACCCGCACGGGCAAAATCAACGGCAACAACGCCGGATTCCGAGGAACGGCCGGCATGGAACGGTTTGGTCATGGTGCCAAAGTTCTCCCGCAGGCCGGCCGACTGGCTGGCAGCAATCGCCAGCGCCCGTTGCATGGTCTCGCCATCCAGCCCCTGCAGACGACCCGCCGCACTCGCCGCGGCAAAAGTCCCGCAGGTGGCCGTTGCGTGAAAACCATGCTGATAGTGCCGTGGCGAGATGGCCTCGGCGATTTTTGTCTCCACCTCGACGCCGAGGTGATAAGCCAGCATCAGGTCCTTGCCGTTATTGCCCTGTTGCTCGGCAATCGCCAGTGCCGCCGGCAGACAGGGAGCCGTTGGATGGGTCAGCAACCCGTAGACACGATCGGGCCCGACGGCAAGCTGCGTGTCATCATAATCATCGGCATGAATACCCACACCATTGGCAAAGGCAGCAAAGCGCGCCGGTGTTTTCATACCCGTGCCAATCACCGTCGCCGCCCCGGCTCCAGCATCCACACCCTGCGCCCGCAGGTAGTCCTGGACGATACGACCGCTCTCGGCAACCGAGCCGGAGAGCGCCAGCCCAAAGCCATCGAGGATCGATTTTTTACCCAGTGCAATCAGCTCATCCGGGAGTTCCTCATAACGGGTGTTGAGGACAAAGTCCGCTACTTCGCGGGTGAGGCCTTCGCCCTTTTTCGAGTTGATATCCGGCGTGTAGTGCTTGATGCCGCCATCCTGTTGTCCAGTCATCGATAATCTCCTTGTCAGAATTCTTAATCAGGTAAGCCGTACGCGCTGCATGACCAAGCGCTTGATCGGCGCGGCAAACACACTGAGCAACGCCAAGGCAAAGAACGACATGGCAATCGGCCGGCCAAGAAAACCGGTCCACTGCTGATCGAAAATAATCATGGCCTGGGCAAGCGAGTTCTCGGTCAACTTGCCGAGCACAAGGCCCATGATGATCGGTGCCGGTGCAAAGCCGTAGCGCTTGAGAATGAAGCCAACCAGACCGGCCGCCAGCATGACCCAGACATCCTTCATGGACTGCTCGAGGCCGTAGGCACCGACAAAGCAAAGCGCGAACACGGTTGGCCAGAGCAGCGCCCGCGGGACCTGCGTGATGCGCGAGAAGACCTTGGCACCCACCAGACCGAAGCCGAGGAAGAGGAAATTGGCCAACAGCATCGAGAAGAAGATGCCGTAGAGCAGTGCCGGCTGTTGCTCGAAGAGATAAGGCCCGGGTCGCAGACCCTGGACCTGAAGCCCGCCAAGAATAACCGCAGCCGTTGCACTGCCGGGGATCCCCAGCGCCAGCGTCGGCACCAATGAGCCACCGGTCGCCGCATTATTGGCCGCTTCCGGCCCGGCGATGCCCTCAACCGCCCCTTCGCCGAACTGCTCGGGGTTTTTCGACCAACGCTTGGACTCGTTGTAACCGATCATCGCCGCCATGGTGCTCCCTTCTGCCGGGAGGATACCGATAAACGTACCAATCCCGCAGGAGCGCATGATGGTGTACTTGACCTTATTAAAGTCCGCCCAGCTCGGCAGTTTGAGCGCGGAGACACCGATGGCGACCACCTCCTGCCGCAACTTCGCCGCCTGCGAGAGCAACTCCGTAATGGCGAACAGACCAATTAACACAGGGATGAAATGAATCCCCTCATAGAGCTCCGGCATCCCAAAGGTAAATCGCTCCACCCCGGTGGTGAGATCAACACCGACGGTTGCGATGAGCAGACCGAAACAACCCCCGATGAGGTTTTTCACGGCCCCCTTGCCACTGATGGACGAGAGCATGGACAAACCAAAAACGGCCAACGCGAAGTACTCGGCAGGGCCGAAGCTGTAAGCCACCCGGGCCAGCATCGGAGCGGCAATCAACAGCACCAGAACCGAGAATGTCCCGCCGATGACCGAAGAGACGGCGGCAAGACCCAACGCCCGGCCGGCCTCACCGCGCTGTGCCATCGGGTAGCCATCAAATGCCGTTGCAGCGGCCGGTGGCGCGCCAGGGGCGTTGATCAGAATGGCGGTAATCGAGCCGCCGAACGTCCCGGCGCAGTAGAGCGAGGCCAGCAACGCAATCGCGGGAATCGGGTCGAGATAAAGTGAAAACGGCAGCAGAAGTGCTGTTGCCATGGATGATGAAAGCCCCGGGAGGGCACCCACCAGCACACCGCCAATGGTGCCGATGAAAATCAACCCGAGGATATAGGGGTCGGTTATGACCTGGAGTGCAACTTCCAAACCGGGCATGACTTAACCTCCAGCACCGAACAACGCCAGAACAACGCCTGCGGGGAAGCGAACCTGCAGGCCGATGGCGAAAATAAGATAGATGGCCGCCGGCAGACCGATCGCCAGCGAAATGATTCGGGTCTTACTGCGCTCCCCCCACAGCCAGGTCAGCGTCATGGAGAGCAGGGAGACAGTGAGTAGCGTACCCAGTGGTTTAACCAGAAAAATCGCAAGGGTAATGACCCCGGCCGTTAAAAAAACGGAGCCGGGAATACCACCGAGCTTCTCCGGTGTGCGCCGCAACCCCGAGACGATCAGGATTACGCTCAGCCCCGCGATCACAAACAGAATCAGTCGCGGGAAAAAGGTGGCCGGAATGTTCTGCGAGAGCATGGCCGGCACGGAATCGAATGTGGTGGTGATGTAGAAAGTCACCGCGCAGAAAATCAGCAACACCAGCCCGACATAGACATCGTGATGCAGTCCGCGCGCACTAACCCCTGACACATTGGTCATGGCTAAAACCCTCTGGCAGTCATTATCCTTGGAAAAGCCCTGAGCGGCCGGTCTGGCCGCCCAGGGAAAAGAACGCAGATTATTGCGTGCTTACTGCTCAACCATGCCGAGATCGATCATGGCTTTCTCAGCGGCCTCGTAGAGGTCACGGATCTGCTCATTCCACTCCTCGGCATTACCGACCGAGCTGCCGTCAAGACCGGTACCCGTGAGGTAGGCCTGATAGGCGGAATGCTGCATACCCTCGAGCATGGCCTCTTCAAGGATATCGAGCCGCTCCTGCGGAACACCCTTCAAGGCCACCACACCACGGACCGTCGAGAAGGTGACGTCATAACCGAGCTCGACCGTGGTCGGGACATCCGGCAGAACGCTCATCCGCTCTTTGGCCATAACGGCCAGCGCCCGGAAATCACCACCTTCGATCTGATCGATGGCCTCGGTGATATTCAGACCCGAAGCGTCGATGTTACCGCCCATCAGGTTGGTCACGATCTCGCCACCACCGGAGAAGGGAACAACGCTGATCTCGGTGTCCGCCTCGTCGGCCAGCGTGGCGCCTGCCACATGGTCAATACCGCCGATCTGCGTGGTGCCCCACTTAATCGGATTGTCACGACCGGCTTCGATCAGGTCATCGAGAGTCTCGTAATCACTGTCGGCGCGAACCATGACGACGACCGGGTCATCGGTGGTACGAACCACACCGACCAGATCATCAATCTCGAGCGGGCCCTGATTACGCGCGATCGCGAACAGGTGGGTGGGTGTAATTGCCATGAGCGTGTGACCGTCACGATCGGCCTCATTGACGTAGTTCATGGCAAGGACACCGCCGCCACCGGTGCGCGGTGTGATCCGCATATCTTCACCGAGCGCACGGCGGGTACCGATCAGCAGCGTACGCGCCGTCGTATCCGTGCCACCACCCGGTGAGGCATGCGTGACGACCTCCACCGGCCGCTCAGGGAAATCACTCTGCGCAACCGCACTGCTCAGACCAAAGGTCATTGCGGTGGTTGCCACGACGGTTGCCAGAACAGAACGTTTGAACGTCTTTGTCATTGCTGACATCGCTTCTCTCCTCCAGTTTAGTTGACTTCAACCGCTTCCCTGCTGCTTACCAATAAAGGTTGCCCCTGGCGTCAGGTCCCGGTATCCCGGACACCTTCCTTCGCTTTCTCATCGCAGGGCTGGGCGAAGAGCATCCTCCGCATCCCCGCCTGCACATGCCGATGCAGAACCTCAAATGCCTGCAGCGGCTGGCCGAGCACCATGGCATCGATAATCTCGCCATGCTCGACATTGGACTGTTGCAGACTGCCGCGCTGGACCAGTCCGCTCGCGCGATACAGATGCAATTTGGCAACCAGATTCTGATAGTTACGTATCAGCTCCTCGTTGCCCGTGTGCTCAAGGATCGCTGTGTGGAATTTCAGATTGAGCGCGTAGTAATTCCGCGTCCGCCCGGCGCTTACCTCTTCTCCCATGGCTGCATGCAGCTCGCGCAGTTCCTCCACCAATGCCGGGTTGGGCTGCTGTGCGGCCACATAGCCGGCATAACCAAAAACACCCGCCCTGAGCTCGTAGAGCTGCTGCGCTTCGGCGAGGCTGATCTCCCGGACATAAGCGCCCCGGTAGGGCACCATACTGAGCAACCCCCGCTCAGCCAGACCACGACATGCCTCGCGAATCGGCCCCCGGCTCACCCCGAAGCGATTGGCCAGATCCACCTCGTTGATGCGATCGCCCATCTTCAGGTCGCCATCGACCAGCATCTGCTCAATCTCCTGGCGCACGGCGCTGGTGAGCCCCTGCCTTTCCAATCCGTCGTTAATACGCGTCGACAACCCTGTCTCCTCCTTGCTGAATGTCCGTTTACGGCTGAATTTTTAATAGGAATACGCCGTTTAACCATAAACTGTCAACACTTTTTTCCAATCCGTCTAAACCCCGCATACCAAGCGTTTGAAAGCTGATATGGATAGAAGCGCTGACTTTACATCCGCCGATCGGTTGTGTAGATATTCGGGTTTTACACAAAACTGTTAACTGTTTACTCCCGAGGAGAGAGCCCGATGACCACCAAACCCCATGCCGTCACCCCTGCTGCGGCTGAGTTCGTCCAATCCCTGCGTTATGACGAGCTCAGCGAGGAGGCATTGCATATCTCCCGGCGCTGCATTCTCGACACCATGGGGCTTTATGTGGCCGGGCTGACAGAACACTCCATTCACATACTGATTGAAGACGCCAGAGACACGGGCGGCCGAGAGGATGCGACGTTGCTCGGGGCCGGAGCGATGAAAGTCCCCGCCCCTCTGGCCGCAAGAGTCATGGGCACGGCAGCCCATGCCCATGACTGGGATGACACCCAGGTCAGCCACGACCCGGCACATGTCTACGGCCTGCTTATGCACCCGTCCGCCCCACCGTTAACCGCCGCGCTGGTGATGGCTCAGAAAGTCGGTGGCATTGACGGCCGGGAACTACTGACCGCCTTCCATGCCGGTTATGAGGTCGCCTGCAAGGTCTCGGAATGGACCAAGCCCGATCTCTACCGTCGCGGCCTGCACTCAAGCGGCGTTGTCGGGACGCTCGGCGCTGCTGCGACAGCGGCAAGACTGCTCGGGCTTGATCAGGCGCATATCGCCACCGCACTTGGCATCGCCGGCAGCATGGCATCCGGAATCCGGGCCAACTTCGGCACCATGACAAAACCCCTACATGTCGGGCGCGCCTGTGAAAACGGTATCACCGCGGCCCTGCTCGCGCAGCGCGGTTACACCGCCGACCCGGAAATACTGGATGGTCGCTGGGGTTTCCCGACGGTACTGGGCGGCGGATTCAGCGAGGAGAAGCTCAGCGAAGGCTTCGGCAGCCCGCTGACCATGGTTAACCCCGGTGTCAGCATCAAGCCCTACCCCTCCGGAATTCTCACCCATCAATCGATGGATGCCATGCGGGATCTGGTGCTCGAACATGATTTAAAGCCCGAAGAAGTTGAGCGTATTGATTTCTTCGCCGCCAACAACATCATCGAACCGATTCGCTATCCGATTGCGCGCAATCACCTGCAAGCAAAATTCTCCATGCCGGCACTGCTCGCCATGATGGTGATACGCCGCCAGGCCGGGCGTCGCGAATTCACTGATGAATTTGTCGGCGGCGATGCGATGCAGTCCATGCAGCAGCGCACCCATGTGCATCTCGACCCGGAAATCGAGGCCATGGGCTTTGATCTGATCCGCTCGCGCATTGAAGTCACCACCAAGGACGGTCGCAAACTGGTGCAATGGGCCGACGAGCGTTACCGCGGTGGGCCGAGCAAGCCGATGACCGACGCCGAGGTGGAAGAGAAATTCCGCCTCTGCACCGAGGGGCTGCTTGATGGTGCCCGACAGCGCGATGTCATTGATCGCATCTGGGCGATCGAGAAGACCGAGGATGTTGATGCATTGATTGGGGCGATTCAGCTGAATGCCCCGGTTCATGAGTAGATCTGAAATGGCTTCGATGCTGCATCCGGGAGCGCTCGTTGAGCGCGCCCGGCCGCTCTACCAGGGCATTCTGGTCTGTCTGCTGATTGCCCTTGCCTCCACATTCATTGCCGATCACTACGGTGGGCCGACGTTGTTGTATGCGCTGCTGTTCGGCATGGCAGTGCATTTTCTAAGCGAACAATCTGGCTGCCGCCCCGGCATTGAATTCACGGCGCGCACGATCCTGCGGCTTGGTGTGGCCCTGCTCGGGGCAAGAATCACCGTCGATCAGGTCACCGCGCTTGGCGTGGTGCCGTTGGCGCTGGTGATCGCCAGTGTGACGCTGCTGATTATCAGTGGTGGTTTTATTGCACGGCGCCTGGGGCTGAGTAGGGATCTTGGTCTGCTGACCGGAGGATCTGTTGCCATCTGCGGGGCGTCGGCCGCACTCGCACTCTCATCCGTCATGCCGAAGAACACGGAGAGTGAACGCCATTTGATTCTCACCGTGGTGGGAGTCACCACGCTCTCGACCATTGCAATGGTGCTTTATCCCATCATCGCCACGGCTCTGGGGCTATCCGATCACACCGCCGGCATTTTCCTCGGGGCGACCATTCATGATGTCGCCCAAGTGGTCGGCGCGGGCTACATGATTTCGGACGCCACCGGGGACACCTCAACCATTATCAAACTACTGCGCGTTGCCATGTTGGTACCGGTAGTACTCGCCTTTACCCTGCTCTACCGGCAAAGCCGCCGCTCAGACGGGACAGCGGCAAGCAGAATACCCCTGCTACCCGCCTTTCTGGTCGCGTTTATCGTGCTGGTGGCGATCAATAGCGCCGGCTGGATACCGAGTGGATTGGCGCAGGGCATGGAAACCGCATCGCGCTGGTGCCTGGTCGCAGCCATTGGTGCGCTGGGAGTCAAGACCTCGGTGCAAAAGCTGGCCGAGATGGGCTGGCGGCCGGTAGCGCTGATGGTGATCGAGACGCTGGCGCTGTTAATTGGGGTGCTCTCGGTACTCAGCATTATCGGCTGAGCCGGCACAACAAAGCATAGGTGAGAGCTCACCCCACCCATGCCGATTTTCAGACAGTGCGAACGCTCAGGCGGCAGCTTCCAGCTCACCCATGCGCCGGGCAAGCTCAGGGAACAGCCCCATCGAGATCAGATGAGCATAAATCCAGCCCATATAACCGGCACGGAAGAGCTCATCGACATGTGCGGTAGTCAGCTGCATCAGCGCCTGTTCGTTAACACTTAAGAACTGTCCAAGCACCACGGCTGATTCATCCTCACGAGTTACCCGGGCGTTCATCTCAGTCAGAAGCCCCAGCTCATCAAGCTTTTTGCCAAACTCAAGGGTCTGTAAGAAGCGCTGATGGTATTCGCGCATAAAACGCGAAGCATTCTGAAGATACTCAGTCTCCTGACCCGCCTCATCAAAAAGGGCGTTACCTTCCTCTTCGCTGAGCGTTGACTGATCAACACAGATCAAAAACTGATCCTGATCGTCCGGACGATTGGCCAGCACAAATGGATAGCGACGCACAAACGCGGGAATATAGCCGGCCTGCCACTTTCCTTCGGCATCAACAAACAAGTTTTCCTGATCGCGCATACCCAGCACTGCCACAGGAATGATCTGATCAGCATTGCGGGTGAATACGATCGGGTAGTGCCGCGAGGCTTCGGCAAACTCAATTCCGGCCAGAACCACCGAGTTGGTCTGCCGGGTAAAGCCAAAATCACCCGGGGGATTTACCTTAAAGCCCTTGTGCTCTTCCCGGTTAAGCGCTACCGGCTCGCTGTAGAAAAGTAACTCAGCCATTGCTATTCAATCTCCATGCTTTCCAGTTCGCCCTCGACAAACTCGCAGCGCAAGCCCGAGGGAATATCCAATTGCGGATTAGGGGTCTGCAGCCTGACCCTGAACGTGCCACTGCGCGGGTCGATAACCCGGTCAATATTGACAATGCGCGCACTGGCCGTGCGATTAATCTCCGGCAGCCAGATGATTTTTTCCTCACCCATCGACAGCCGGCCAAAATAGGCCACCGGCAGCACAACTTCAACACGCAGAGGATCAAGCGCCATTAGCCGAAACACAGGCTCGCCCTGCACCAGATCCCCCTCACCAAAGCGCCGCTCAACGACAACGCCATCAATGGGACTGCGAATTTCGCGCAGCGCCAGCTCCTCGCGCGCACGGGCAAGCTCTGCACGGGCAAGCTCATAGTCGGTTCGGATTTCATCAATTTCCTGATCCGACATCATGCGCTGAGCGCCAAGATCCTCTGTGCGCTCAAGATGACGCTGATTAAAGGCAACCCGGGTTTCCTGAAGCCTAATACCGGCGCGCTCTACTCCATCATTAAGTCTTGCCAGCAAATCACCGCGCGACACCGTATCCGAGCGATCAACAGTGACTTCCACCAGATACCCCTGCGCCGGTGTGCCGATCTCAACGTCGCTGGATGGCTCAAGAATGCAACTATTGACCTGGGCGTTGACAGCAAGCGGTAGCATCAGCAATAAAAATCCGATGAAAAACGGCATGATTTACTCCATGCGCCCGGTAAATGACAACGAGCGGCGCAAACGATACTCGGTTCTCAGCAATTGTGCCCGCACCCGACGGTGTCGACGCTCAAGCCGGCGCTGGGCTGCTCGGTATAACCCCCAAGCCAGAGGCTGCCATATCCCTGGCAGTAGACCATCATGCTCGCGCAGGGCCAGCCAGCGCGCCGCCTGCGAGTCTTTGAGCAGATCATCTTCAAGTGAAAACATCATTTCATAACTACCCGGCTCACCCTGACGCGCACAACGGCCGATCAGCTGACGGTCGATACGACGGCTTTCATGTCCTTCGGTCAGAATGACATGCAGGCCCCCGCGGCTGCGAACCGCATCATGTAGCGCGATATCGGTACCCCGCCCTGCCATGTTGGTGGCGATCGTGATCTGACCAGGCTGACCGGCGCGGGCAATAATACCTGCCTCCTCGGCATCCTGACGGGCATGCAGCAGCTGATACGGGATATTCTGCTCGCGCATGCGCACAGCCAGTGCCTCGGCGGACTCAATACTGCGCGTACCCACCAGCACTGCCCGGCCACTGGCGTAAAACTGTTCGCAACGCTCCACCACCGCCTGCCATTTCTGCACCTGGCTGGCATACATTGCCCGGCCTACATTCGCGCGTTGCGAGCGCCTGTGCGGCGGGATACGCACCACCGGCAGTCCATAATGGCCAATCAGCTCATGGGCCACCTCACGAGCGGTTCCCGACATACCGGCCAGGTGCAAAAACCGCTGGAAGAAGAGCTGGTAGCTGATTCGCGCAAGGGTTTGACGCTGAGCGGTTACCGGCACGTCTTCCTTTAGCTCGATTAACTGGTGCATACCCGCCTCCCAGCTTCTATCCGGCATCACGCGCCCGGTCTGCTCATCAACAATGACCACGGCATCTTCATCAATGATGTAGTGCACATCGCGGCGAAAGCCGTGGAGAGCCAGCAAAGCCCGACATACCGCATATTCGCGCTGGGCCTGATGTGACCAAGCTCCGCCGAGACCGGCGCACCAGTCGGCAAGCCGCTCTCGGCCCTTGCCGGTTAGATCATAACCCTGCTGCTCGCCGGCCTCGATAAAGTCCTCATCCTTACGCAGCGCCCGGGCAAGCTCGATGGCCCGCGCATAGAAATCAACATCGGCCTGATCAGCCGTGGCAGCGATAATCAACGGGGTTCGCGCCTCATCAACTAAGATACTGTCCGCCTCATCGATAAGCGCAAACTGCAGCCCGGGCAGACGCACATTCTGCTGCCAGCGCCCGGTAAAGCCATCCAGATCCATCGCCAGCGTGCTTAATCGATCGCCAAGCGCCATGCGATCACGCAGATAATCAAAAGCGAGGGTTTTGCCGGTGCAATAACAGATATCCGCAGCAAAGCCATCGCGGTGCGCGGCTTCATCATCATCTTCACGCACCACCGCACAGCGCAGCCCGAGCCGGGCATAAACGGGGGATAATTGCGCGGCGTCGCGGGCAGCCAGATAGTCATTAACGGTAATCACCTGCACCCGATAGCCGGCCAGCGCCATAGCCGCTGCCGGCAGCGTAGCCGTTAGTGTTTTGCCCTCACCGGTGTCCATTTCCACCAACAACCCGCGGGCCATCAGATAACCGCCGCGAATCTGCACCGGATAATGCGAGACACCCAGCACCTGTTGAGTCTGCAGGCGCACATGGGCAAAGCACTCGGCAAGATGCCGATCCGTCACCCCCTCGCGGCGCAGCGCCAGGCGCAGCGTTTGCAACGCCTTGCGAGATTCCGCTGTATCCAGTGACTCAAGCCTTGCCTGGGCTGCCATTACCCGGCGGACAAACCAGTACTGACGCCATTTTGCTGCAGCAAAGTAACGATGCGCCCGGGTGGCAATGACATCCCAGAGCCGATCCAGCCAGGGCCGCTCCTGCCATTCAAGACGCTGCGGGTAACGACTGGCACGAAGGGCAATCTGCTGCATCAGATCATGAACCGCTCAAGGAAAATATCGCGAATCACCCGATACGCTTGCACCCCTAAGGGCTCGGGGGTGTGGCCGATGCGCACATGCGCACGCTGGCCAATCGCCTCAACCGGAAAATCAACGTCCAACGGGGCCAGTTCTAGCAAAAACACCGGCTCAAGTGCCAGCGGCGTTGCCTGCTCGCGCGACTGCGGGTCAAGGCCGATATCCCCGCCACCCTCAAGCGAGAGCACAAGACTGGGCAGCGCGCGAGTGGCAGCGGGAACCTCGCGCACCACTTGCATGCGATGTTCGTTCTGCGGGGCATCGGCAAGGCGCACGGCAACCGATTGCCGATCGGCCGACACCCGCTGGGCCTGTCGCTGCGGGACCGCGGCCAGCACCGTCATTCGCCGATCATCAATGACATAACCCAGGGTTTCACCGCGGCGAAAATACCGGTCAATAAAGTCAATTTGTGTATTCGGGACAAAGCGCCCGGCCGCCGGACTTCTGACCACAGAATCCTCCAGTCGCTGCTGCAGATCATCGATGGCCGATTCAATGGTGGCAAGCTCCTGGCGAATATTGGCGGCCAGCACCGTATCCTGAGTCAGCTGGCTGGCCAGATCAGCGCGGTACTGATCCGCCTGGGCACGCAGTCCTTTAAGCTCACCGGCAAGCAGCGGATCTTCACAGCGCAAAAGCGGGGCGCCACTGGCAACAGGGCCAGGCCCGCTCAACACCTCGATCCCGAAACAGCCAAGCGGTGCACTGACCTCCGCACCCTGGGGCACCCAGACAACGCCATCCACCCGCGTGGCCGATGGCACCGGGGCAAGAAACAACAGCCCTGCTACCAGCGCAACCGTGGTTATAGTCATCGCCACCAGTCGCGGGCGTCTGGGGCTGATGGCCGGGTCGTGCCAGGCGGCATGCGCGGTTTTGGCAATGGGCAGGATGATCATCATGTAAATAGCCCAGGCGGCGAGCAACACACCGATAAAAAAGAGCTCACCGGCGACAAAAAGCGTAATCATCGCGGCCAGAAACATGCGATAGGCAAATGAGAGAATTGCGTAAAACCACAGCCATGGCGCTTCGCCTTTAGCCAGTGACGGGGCTGCCAGATGCCGGCGCACGCGCAGAAAATAGCGCTTTATGGTGTAGCCAAAATACTGATTAGCCCGTTGCCCCAGATTGGGAATTTCCAGCCAGTCCGAGAGAATGTAATAGCCATCAAGGCGCAGCAGCGGGTTGATGTTAAAAAGCAGCGCGCTGACACCCGCCACCAGCACCACTTCCTGCAAAAACACCCGAAAAAGCCCGGGATCAACTTCTAGCCAGAGCATCAGCGCAATACTGGCCAGACCCAGCTCGGTAATCATGCCGGCTGCTGCCACCAGCATGCGCTGGTATTTGCTGCGAAATCCGCTGCTGTGGCTGGCATCCACATAAGGGATGGGCATTAACACCAGCAGCATCAGGCCCATTTCATGGCACTGCCCGCCCTGGGCCTTAATGGCGATACCATGGCCGATTTCATGCAGGACTTTAAGCAGCGGGAAGACAATAAAAAGCATTCCGATGTACTGCGGGCTAAAGGCAAGGCGACTGATGTCCTCGGTCAGCGCGCCAAAATGCATCACCGCGAGTACCGCGCCATAGCCGATCAGTCCAAGCCAGGCAAAAAGCAGCCAGGGCCAGAGAAACCGCGGCACCGCAGCCACCACCCGGGTCAGAAAACGATCCGGGTCAAGCAACGGAAAACGCAGCGCCATAGGGTTAGCCAGATACTGTTTAACCCGGGCTTTTAGATCTTTTGCCCGACGCTCTTCCAGCTCGGCAATATCCGGCAGCCGATCGGCCACCAGCACATTGGCCTGATGCAGCTGGGCAATCAGACTGATGATTTCATCTTGGGTGGGTACCGATTCACCCAGCCTTTCACTGGCGTGCTGCCAGATCTGCTCAAGGCTTCGGTAACCATCAATCAGCGCCACCACCTGATAGGCCGAATCATTCAGGCGCAAAAACTTACCGCTACCCAGATCCTGAATCAGATACCAGGGACTGCCGCGGTAGACGTGCCGGAACACCCGGGCCTGTGAGCGCAGCCGCGGGATTGTATTGGCAACGCGATACCAGGCCTGAGAATAGCGATCGGCCATTTTTTAGGCCCCGAACCAGCGCCACAACGCAAGCGAGAGCCAGTTACGGGCATCGCGCGTCCAAATGGCAATCAGATGCCGCTGATCAATACTGACCCGCGCCACACCGGCCATGCCCGGGCGCATGGCAGGCAGCACCTGATCAAGCTCGGCCTCGACCCGAAAGCGGTTGCTGCCCTCAGCAGGTTGAGAAACCGGGGTAATCAGACTGACCTGAAAACCAATTTCACGCTCGGGGAAGGCTTTGAGCACCAGCGTGCCGCGCTGCCCCGGCGCTATCTCACCGATATCGGTTTCATCCACCTGAATGACAACGCGGTAATCGGCAATCGGGGCAAGCTCAAACAGCACATCACCGCGCTGCACCGGTCGGCCGAGTTGTTGTGAGAGATCGCCACTGGTGATGATGGCATCAAACGGCGCCACGATATCGGTGCGCTCAAGCATCATCTGTGTCATTTCCATTTGTGCGGCGGCCTGGCGCATCTGCGCCTCGGCAATCCGCCCGCCGGCAGTATCGCGCGTTGCCTGCGCCGAGCGCATTTCACGCTCAAAGCGTGCCTGCTGACTGGCCTGCCCGAGTAGTTCAAGGCGCAGATCGCGATCATCCAGACTGGCAATCACTGTACCCGCCGATACCCGCTGCCCGGCTCGATGAAAGGCGCCATCGACAAAGCCATCAAAAGGTGCCGAGAGCGTGCGCACCACCGCACCTTCAAGCGCGGCATCGGCTTTTACCCGAAACTCACCGGTGGCAAAACTAAAAAAGCCGATGATGGCGATCAACGCGGCTGCAAGCAATTTACGCCCCAGGTAACGCGGCCCGAATAACCGGGTCAGCTGACGACGGGTTGAGCGGCGCAGCGCCCCCCAGAGCGAGAGATCCGAGAGCTCGCGCTCAAGCAGTACGCGCCCGACCACAGCGGCCATACCCTCGGCGACACCGCGGGTTTGCTCATCAGGCTCATCCGCCCATTCAAAGGTCATCGCCCCGTAATGGCCCTCACTTAAGGTAAAAGGCACCGTGGTAATCCAGGCATTACCCTGATCGGCGGCCAGTGCCTGATGGGCGCGCGTTGTAGCCAGCGTTTCGGGATCGGCCGGTACCTGCAGCGTGCTGGCCTGATCGGCCGCCTCATCCATGGCCTCTTCCAGGGCCCGGGTTAAATCAATGCGACGTGAGAAGTTGGCCGCCTGTGAAAGCGCCAGCAATCGAATGCGCTGGCCGCGCACACTACCGAGTGACACCCGATCACAACCAAGCCGCACCGCCGCCTCCGAGAGCACGGTCTGAAAGGTTTCGGTAGAAGGGGATTCACCATGTGTTGAGAGCAGGAGTTCGAGCAGCAGCAACAGCCGCTCACTAAGCTCACCATCACCTTTGTCCGGATGCAGCGAGGGATGCGCCAGCAGCCAGCCCAATGCCAGGCTCAGGCGATTGCGCAAATCAACGCTAAGCGGGCCCTCGAGGCCGAGCCCCACCACGCCCAGCATATCCGCACCGCGCAGCACCGGTTGGGCCAAATAACTGCGACCGTCGCGCTGCTCGCTGACCGCCCGGCGCATTGCCAACGACTGCTCGCAGAGCGCCTGCAGAGCTTGTGAACAAGGGGTCTGGTGCGGCCAGGTGGCAACGGGCGCAAATGGCCCGGTATTTTCCGGGCCGAGCACCAGCACCAGCTCATCCGGCCAGCCCACCTCATCAGCCAGGCGGGCCAGCCATACCGTGTGAAAGATGCCCTCGGTGCTCTCCTCGAGCAGGCCGGACCAGGCGCTGCTACTCGCTGAGCTTGATCTCACCGTATTTCTTTTCGTACTGCTCAAGGCCCATCTGCAAGAGGATCGAGAAGCGCTTGGCCGCTGCCGGATTCAGCATAATGCGATTGGAGAGCTTGATGTTGACCGGCTGGCTGAGATCCTGCATCAGTGACTGGTTGGCACCAAATAAAAGCACGATTTCCTCACGGGTGCCCTGCACATTGCAGACATTGGCATAGCTTGACTGCATCTCGCTGTCATCCCAGCGCACCTCGGGGGCCTGGGGCTGCTCAGCGCCAGAGGCACTATCAGCCGCGGTTTTTTTCTGCTCAGCCATTTATCACTCCAGACTATTCCTACTGTTTATTGCTTCGCTTAAGGTGCCTGAGTCAGATCAGGCGCTCCATCAAGGCCGGCGATTAGTTGCAGCTCGACCGCGCCAACCGCACCGGCCTCGGCATCACCGGCATTAATGCGAACGGTGAGTGAGCCGCGGAAATCCACCGGCACCATGCCCTTTAACACCGGCTGCCCGCCGTCAACCACCACCTCAAGCCAATCCGGCAGAGGATCACCGTTGGCAAGCTGTGCTGAGATAAATCGCGCATCCCCCAGGGCATCGGCAAGCGAGGCACTAAAGCCGCGGTTGGCTTCAACGGCGATCGCGAGCATAGCACCAAAGCCTGCTGCATCGCTGCCCGGGGCAATCACCCGCGGCAACCCAACATCCGTGCCCGGGATAGCTACCGGCAACGGGATAGTAGTGGTGTCGATGGGTGTCGGGGCCACCGGCAGCGGCGGTGCGCCGACGGTAACCATGCTGCCGCCGTCACTATCACCAAGCTCAACATCGAGCGTCTCGGGCAAATACAACGGCATGGTGGAGACATAGCCGTTACCCGGGGGCAGGATAATGCCGGGCTTGGCATTGTCGTAACGGCGCTCAAAAAAGCGGAACTGCGGCTGCAGTTGACCCAGACGGGTCAGGTCATTAAGCGGGTTAGTGTCATAAATCAGCCAGCCGGCATCGCCTGCCTGAATGGCATTCGCACCGACACCGGTGTTGTTGCGGAAGGTATCACCGGCGGCAAGGATGACGCCGCGATTGGCGATGGTGCTATCCGGTGCCGTGCGGCCCGCGTTCAGCACAATCGGCGCGTCTAGCGTGAGGTTGTCCGCGGCGCGAATCCAGACGTAGTCGGCGCTTATGCCCGGGTCTTCAGCCGCTGCATCCGGTGCCTGAACAATCGTGACATCGCCATTGCGGGCGAAGTACAAAGCCCCACCCACAGAACCGCTGATACGACTGACACTCTCCGGGCCAAAGGCGTTAGCGAAAAGCGTTGTACCATCAACCCCTTCGGCGCGATTGGGCAGTGTAAGCAGCGCATCGCCTGCGACATCCACCACCAGCGTGTTGCCGATGATATCGACGCCGTCCTGAGCGATCAGAGAACCCGTGCCTCCGGTTGTGCCCAGTGAAATGTTGCCATTATTGGTGCCGCCCGTGGTGACCGTGCCACCGATGTTGAGGTTGGCATCGTTGGTGTTAACGTCGATATCCTCGCCGGCGGTGGCGAGGCCCGAGAGAACCGTGATCTGGTCGGTTTCAAGTTGATTGATCCCGCCATTGGTCCCGACCCGGTTCACGGTGATGGCAGTCACCTCGCCGATATTCAGCTCACTGCTGCTCTCGCCGCCGATAAAAATACCGCCCGTCGTTGCCTCAGCGGCCACGGTTGTCGCATCAAGCACGATGGGCCTCGTATCGACACCCATTGCCTTCTCAGCAAAGAGCTGGACGCCGTTGGCGGTGACATTGGTCTCGCTGTCGCTGGTATCGGCATTGGTGATTGAGCCCTTAACCGCAGAGACGCGCGCTGAACCGCTGTCGGTCGCATCGATCTGACCCAGCGCGATATCACCGGAAGCCGACAACACCAGCACATCATCACCATTGGTGCGCAGGATGGAATCGCCGGCCATCGTAATGTCGCTGATCACTTCAACGGCGATGGTGCCGTCATCCTCCGTACTTGCTGTGCCGGAGATGACTTCAACTCCAGCTGCCTGCGTCAGCGACCCATCGGAGATGAGGCTGACGCTACCACCCGCCGTGACGCCGGCGTTGAGGGTTACGTTCTGATTGGTCTCCGTCTCAAGCCGAACATGGCCGTCGGCGCCGCCAGCGTTGATGCGTACACCATCATAAGTATCGTCGGTCAGCACCAAATTACCCGCCACGCTGACCGCAACAATCGGGCCAGACTCAGTCGTAAGATCAGACTGGTCGACGGCCGCATTATCATCACTACTATCCGTTGTCGGAAAGGCAACTCCACCGGCGATCGTCAGGTTCTCACTGACCTGCCTTAGATAGATACCATGACCCTCACCAGAGGCACTCGCCGTTACCTGGTTGTTACCGGCAAGACGCAGCGGATTCGAGGCTGAACCAATGGCGCCACTGTCCGCGGTGAGCAGCACGCCGAATTGGTTCCGCAACTGCGGCGTCTCATCACTGGTGCCATCAGTCTGAATCCCGCCGGAGGCAATCAGCTGAATCAAGCCACTGCCAGTCCCACCGCCGGGCAGAAGCGCGGCCCCGTTATTGATCGCGATGTTCTTTGCCGTGCCACCCGTTCGCAAATCGATGGGCCCGGCAGTATGAGTGACGACATTCTCGGTAATAGTCAAGGTGCCATCGGCAACGAAGAAACTGACATAACCACTGCCATCCGTCGTCACCAGTCCATTGAGCGTGTTGGCCAGATTATCGAGGTTATTGTCCGTTCCAATGGCTGTCACCGATCCGACAACGGCATCACCCTCGGTCTGACGAAGCAACTGAATCCCGCCACTCCGCGCAGCAATGCCATTCGCACCCGCAATCTCAATGCGATTATCGTCTTCGCCATCTCCGCCGACGTACCCAATTTCTCCGGCGGCATCCAACAGCACACTTCCACCGGTGACAATCTCATCATCAGGAGTGTCGTCTCCTGACAGCGTATCCGTCGTAATTGCGCCAGCCGACAGCAGCTGAATGGTGCCAGTGCCATCGCCGGCGGCGCCCGAGCGTATCTGAGCGTCATTGTTAATGGCGATATCACCCGAGCCAGCGCTACCCGTGCGCAGATCGATGTTGCCGTTACCAGCTGTCTGGATGTCTTCCAACACCGTCAGACCACCACCGACCGTACTGAGAGTGATTGGCGCACCGGCAAAATCGGTCGTAAGCCCATTCAGTGTCGAAGCGCCATTGACGCCATCCACTGAACCGATGGTAAGTACCGCTGCGCTCTCCATTCCGCGCAGCCAAAGGCCGCCCTCGCCGGCCTCTGCGGCCACGGTGATGACGTTATCGAGTTCGATACGATTCGTCGTGCTGCCGATTTCATCACCGGCCTCAAGACGTACCAATCCGGGTGACGCAACCTCGTTGACTGAACCATTGCTGCTGGTTGTCGTAATGGCGCCGCCGGCAATCAGCTGAACAGTACTGGTCGCATCATTGGCAACCAACTGACCGGTATCACCGCTGCCATCGTTATCGATCGTGATATCGCCGGAATCCGCTGTACGCAGATCGATGTCACCACTGCCATGCGCCTCAACCACCTGTGCGATGGTTAAATCGCCAGCGTCCGCGGTCAGAGCAATTGCGCCATTGTTGGCGGTCGTCGTGAGACCGGAAAAATCACCGCTAACCGCGTTATCCAAATTATCGGCGATTGAAGAAACCGTCCGAACCAGCAAATTACCGCTCGTCTGACGGATCCACTGCTCATCAGTACTGGTCGTGCTGAGCGTCAGATCGCCGGCTAGCTCAATTCGATTATCGGTCGAACCGATAGCACCATCGGCTCTTAACAGGACAGCGCCTGCAGTGGCGATCTCATCGATAGCGGTTGTATCCGTGGTGGTTATCGCGCTGCCCGATAGCAGCTGAATGGTGCCTGTGCCATCACCGGAGGCGCCGGAGCGGATCTGTCCACCATTGATCTGAATACTGCCCGCCCGTCCGGATGCCGTGCGCAGGTCTACGTTGCCGTGTCCATTTGCCTGGATATCCTGCGTGACGATCAGGTTGCCGCCCTGCGTGGTCAGGGTGATCGGGGCGTTATTACCGCCGGTAGTAAGGCCCGATATCACCGGGGAGCCAGGCGTACCCACCAAAGTCACCGAGCCCACGGTGATCGCGTCCCCTGTGGCGCTGGTACCAAGTCGGCGTAGGTAAATAGCGTTATCCGCGCCAGCAGACAGCGTACGCCCAGCCAGCGTCGCCACGTCATCCATCTCGATGCGCTTATTAGTGGCACCGATATTTTCACCGGCCTCCATAAACACATCACCAGAGGTATCGATTTCCGCCACACCGTCGGTCGCGCTCGTGACGGTAATCGAGCCACCAGATCCGCCTCCGGCCGACAACTGAACCGTTCCGGTACCCGAGATCAGTTTGCCAGCGTCACTACCTGCAGATATATCGGAAATTACTGCGCCGCCACCACTGGCCGTACCATCATTATCGATGGCGATGTCACCGGAACCGCCCGTGCGCAGATCGATGTAGCCACTGCCGTGAGCAGTAACCGCCTGAGCCACTGTCAGATTGCCGCCGTCGGTGATCAGCGTAATCGAGCCGTTATTGGCCGTGGTCGTGAGACCAGAGCGAGTGGTAGCAACAATATCGGGATCAATCGCGTTGTCTTGTTGTGCGGTCACTGATCCGACAACGATATTGCCGTTGGTGCCACCCAACCACTGGGCATTACCACTGTGAGTGGCAATCGTGGTCGAACCGGAATTACTGCTGCTACCAATTTCAAGTTCGTTGCTTTGGGAGCCAATGGTGGATCCGGCCTGCAACAGCACACTGCCGTCTGTTTGAATTTCCGCCGGCGCGGTGACATCGGTTGCTTGGCCAACTGTAATCGCATCCTCGGCAATGACTTGAACTAAACCGCTCGAGCCTGCCACAAGAATTGCATCGGCCGTTGTGTCGTCATCATTAGTCGTAAACAAATTGAGATTGATATCGGACCCTGTACCGGATGCCCGCAAATCGATAAAGCCTGTGCCGTGCGACTGAACGGTGCGTGCAACCGTTAGCGAACCATCTCTGCTTGATAAAACGATGTTTCCGTCATTCGCCGTGGCCACCAGGCCATCAAGCGAATCAGCACCGTTTACGCCTGCCACATTACCGACCGTGGCACTGCCATCGTGCTGACGAAGATAAATGCTGTCAGCCGCTTTTGCCGCCATGGTCAACCCATTGCCGGATAGCTCGATTCGCTGAGCGTTGGCACCGATAGCGCCACCGGCGTTGAGCAGGACTGCGCCAGTAGTCTCGATTTCGTTATCCGGTGTGGTGTTGCTATTAGTGTTCGCCGAAATATTTCCACCCGCGATCAGCTGAATGGTGCCTGAATCGCTATGCACCAGACCGCTATCGTTGGAATCAATCAGAAGACCACCCGAACCCCCTGCCCGAAGATCCACATCCCCGCTGCCATTCGCGTCAACGGCCTTGCTGATGCTCAGGTCGGCGTCAGTACCGGCGGCGACCAGCGTAATAGGCGCGTTATCGCCAGTCGTAGTCAGACCAGTGAGCGGGTCAGGCGTTACCGTTGTTGCGGCCGGCCAGTCCGGATTGAGCGCTGCGACACTGCCAACGGTCAACAAGTCACCAGAGGTATTCATGTCCGTGCGCGTAATCCAGATCCCGCCAGTGCCATCGCTCGCCGCCAGCGTCGGGACATTGCGCAGTTCGAGTCGGTTGGCATCGGTACCGATGCCGGTGACCGCCTGCAGGCGGACTGCGCCACCTGAGTTGACGGCGACAAAATCATTGCCGGCCGCCTTGGTGGTTGTGATGGCACCCCCAGCGATCAGCTGGGCTATGCCAGTGCCTGTCGACAGGCTGTTGAAAGGTGCAGTAATCGACGTCTCCGGGGCGAAGGCGATATCGCCCCCGGCGCGCAGATCAAGCGTGCCCGTTGTGCTCGTGAGAATTGCTTGCTCCAGCGTTAGTGTTCCGGATTCAAGAGCAATGCGGATATTGCCTCCCGAACCGAGGCTGATCCCATTAAGCGAATCTACCGTGCCCACTGTCATGCCGCCGGCATTGCGTAAGCTGAAATCTCGGCTGCCGGTCTGAAGATCCGCCGCAATGGTATCGATCTGGTTGCTGGCATTCTCCAGTGTCAACGCGCCATTGGGCAGGTTGACCCGCAATGCCTCGACTTGGACCGGGCCATTGGCAGACTGGGTCAGATTGGCCTGAGCGCCATCGCCGTCCACCGTCAGCACGACCGTACCGCCGGCGGCAATGAGCCCGTCATGATCAACTGAACCTGTTGTCACCGCTCCCAGCACCGAGTTCGGATCTGCAGTGAGCGTGGTCACTGAGACGCGATCAATCTCGAGGCTGCGATCGACAGTGAGCGTCAGCCCGGCATCATTGGCGGCCGTGAAATCGCCCGCGAGATGATTGACCTGATTGGCATTGGTGAGACTGCTGGTGTCCTCATCGGCCGATAGGTAAAGCGCATCGGCAAAAATAATGTTGCCCGGGTCAGTCGTCGTTTGTGTGATCCTGCCGGCCGTTGCGGCGAGACTGACAATGCCGGTCGACGGAGTAAATGGATCCGGAGAGCCTGCGACCCTGATCTCGGCATTGAGCGTGAGATCACCATCGGTAACACGAATATCAATCTGCTGATTCTGGCTGACCCCGACACCGGAGGTGCTTGTGGTTACTGCGCCAAACGTCAGTTCGCCATTTGTTTCATTCAAACTGTTCAACGCCCGATAGTCGACCGATGCTGAATCGAGCGTTAGCGCGCGGGTGTTGTTGAACGCCAGTCGCCCGTCAATGAACGCGCCCAGACGGTTAACCAGATTATCGCCGGTCATGACGAAATCTTCGTCCCCCGCGAGGAAGAGCGTGTCCGCGGTAATAGGCGCCTTGGCGGTTGCCCCGGCACTCTGGTTAACTCCCAGAAAGTCCGCATTAATAAATAGCGTCCCACCGTCCCCATCGCCCGCGGCATTGCCGCCCACGAGAGCGTTATTCGGCTGTGCCTGCACACTGAGGGGCGAGTTGATCACCACGCTCTTCGTCACACCGGCTCGACGCTCGCCTGCGAGGAGGTTGAGATTATCTCTGAACTGCGTGGACGCATTGACCCGTATTTGGCCGCTGAGCGCTTCATTTCCAACCGAAATTGCCGGAAAGCTGACTGTGTTAGCCGTCGTGTCTCCTAGTAGCAACTCAGACTGCTCGTTTGTAAAGTTGACGGTCAGTGCACCGGCTCCGGCATTGGGAACAACTGAGGCAACCCCTATCGATGCGTTGCTTAGCGCTGCACCGACCAAGCTGGCTAATGCGGTCAGGTCATCCGTATACGTAATATCCGCGGTCGTAATAAAACTGCCATTGCCGTCCGGCAGGATCAGCTTGAAATCACCACCGGCGTTCCCTTCGATAACCAGCGTTTGGGTATCACCATCGACACTGGAGGAAGTCACCAGCGGCGCAGACAGAAAAACACCCGTTTCACTGCCATCAAACCAGTTCTCACCCAAATAAAGCGTCTTCTGACCGCCGAGTTCGGGGAGGCTCCCGGCGTTGCCGAATTCAATATCTGTATCCAAATTTTCAGGCCGAATCAAAAGATTACCGCTGCTTGAGACCTGCAGCCGCTGGTCGGAATCATTGACGAACTCCATGGAATCGGCCTGCAGCAGGATATCGCCGGTGGCCGTACTACGACTGGCATCACGGCCGATATAGATGGCCTGTGCGGTGGAGTAGATGCCGTAGCTGTTCTGACCCTGAGCATCGGTTTTACCGCCGGCCGCGCCGAGCAGGCCGATATCGCCACTGGCTGAGAGGATTCGGGTGTTCA
>CAJXNJ010000001.1 GCA_913057145.1 uncultured Ectothiorhodospiraceae bacterium | reverse complement strand
GGCCTGCGCTTTGCGGTGCGCGAAGGCGGCCGGACCGTGGGCGCCGGCGTCGTCGCCAAAATCCTCGAGTAATCCGGGATGGCGACAGCAAATCAGAAAATTCGGATCCGTCTCAAAGCCTTTGATCATCGGTTGATTGATCAGTCGGCACGCGAGATCGTTGAGACGGCAAAGCGCACCGGAGCCCAGGTTCGGGGTCCGGTGCCCTTGCCGACGAAGAAAGAAAGGTATACTGTGCTGATCTCTCCGCACGTGAATAAAGACGCGCGGGATCAGTACGAGATTCGGACTCACAAGCGGTTGATGGATATCGTCGACCCCACGGACAAAACGGTTGATGCGCTGATGAAGCTCGACCTGGCCGCGGGTGTGGACGTTCAGATCAAGCTTTCCTGAGTTTCGGGGAACTACCTCGGCCCTGGTCGAAGACCAGCCAGCCGGGGCGGGCCTCATACCGCCAGCCTTCGGGCTGGTGCCATGTGAACGAGACAATTCGGTGAGCTGGCGTCAACAGCAGGCGCGAGGGCGGCTTTCGCTCTCACTTTATGCGTTGACGATGGTTGGTCGATAGAAGAGGACAGCGACGATGGCAATCGGAATCGTCGGCCGCAAATGCGGCATGACGCGGGTGTTTTTGGAGGACGGGACCTCAGTGCCGGTAACGGTGATTGAGGCCACTCCCAACCGCGTCACCCAAATCAAGGCAGAAGCCTCGGATGGCTACCGCGCCATTCAGGTCACGGCAGGCACGCGTCGCCCCTCGCGGGTGAATCGCGCGGCTGCCGGTCATGTGGCCAAGGCCGGTGTCGAAATGGGTCGTGGTCTCTGGGAGTTCCGCCTGCGTGATGGTGTTGAGGCTGAAGTCGAGCCGGGCGGCGAGCTGACGGTTGAGCAGTTCGAGGCCGGCGCGATCGTTGATGTGATCGGTACCTCGAAAGGCAAGGGCTTTGCCGGTACGGTCAAGCGGCACAACTTCCGCACCCAGGACAACACGCACGGTAACTCACGGGCTCACCGCAAGCCGGGCTCCATCGGCCAGGCACAGGATCCGGGTCGGGTACTGCCGGGCAAGAAAATGGCCGGGCAGATGGGCAATGTGCGCAGCACTACCCAGAACCTCGAGATCGTGAGCGTGGATACCGAGCGCAACCTGCTGCTCATCCGCGGTGCGGTACCGGGCAGCAAGAACGGCGATGTGATCGTCCGCCCTGCAATCAAGCAGCTGGCTGCGGCGGGAGGTAACTGATGGAAGTCAAGGTACAGGGTAGCAAGACCCCGGTAGAGCTCTCCGATGCCACCTTTGCGGTGGATTTTCGTGAGCCGCTGGTCCATCAGGTGGTCGTCTCCTATCTCGCCGGTGCGCGGGCCGGGACCAAGGCGCAGAAGACCCGCTCTGAAGTAAGCGGTGGCGGCTCCAAGCCGTGGCGGCAGAAAGGCACGGGTCGTGCCCGCGCCGGTACCATCCGCAGCCCGTTGTGGCGTAGCGGTGGCCGGGCGTTTGCGGCCAAGCCGCGCGACCATTCGGTCAAGGTCAACCGCAAGATGTATCGCGGTGCGCTGCGCTCGATTCTCTCCGAGCTGCTGCGCCAGGAGCGTCTGCATGTGGTCAAGAGCTTCGATGTGAAGACCGCCAAGACCAAAGACGCGCTGGCCGCCGTGCAGAAGCTGGTGAAAAGCGATGATGCGCTGATCATCGGCGAGCAGATCAGTGAAAACCTCTACCTTGCGGTGCGTAACCTGCCGCGGGTGGATGTTCGGGACACCGAGGCGCTGGATCCGGTCACCCTGCTCACGCATGAGCATGTCGTGATTACCGTGGATGCCCTGCGCCGCATCGAGGAGTGGCTGGCATGAACCAGGAGCGTATTTATCAGGTTCTTCGCGGGCCGCACGTCTCGGAGAAGAGCAGCATCATTGCCGATTCCGCCAATCAGGTGGTCTTCAAGGTGGCAACCGATGCGACCAAGCGCGAAGTAAAAGCCGCGGTTGAGCAGCTCTTTGAAGTCAAGGTGCGGGACGTCCGCGTCGTCAACGTCAACGGCAAGCGTAAGAACTTCGGTCGGATCCGCGGCCGTCGTCCCGATTGGAAAAAGGCGTATGTGGCGCTCGAGGCGGGCCAGGAGCTCGACTTCGTGGGCGGCGTCGAGTAAGCAACAGGACTAGACGATCATGGCACTGCGCAAATCAAAACCAACATCCCCGGGTCGGCGTTTCGTTGTCCAGACCTCGAAAGAGGGCCTGCACAAGGGCGAGCCGCATGCACCGCTGGTGCGCAAGCTCAACAAGAGCGGCGGGCGCAACAACCACGGCCGGATTACCACGCGTCACGTCGGCGGCGGGCACAAGCGCCGCTATCGGGTGATCGACTTCCGTCGCAACAAGGACGGCATTGCCGGCCGCGTTGAGCGGATTGAATATGATCCCAACCGCAGCGCGCACATCGCACTGGTGCTCTACCGGGATGGCGAGCGCCGCTACATCATCGCGCCGAAAGGCCTGAAAACCGGTGATGAAGTCCGCTCCGGTGTCGGCTCGCCGATCAAGCCGGGCAACACCCTGCCGTTGCGGAATGTTCCGTTGGGTACCCAGGTGCACTGCATTGAGCTGCGCCCGGGCAAGGGTGCTCAGATGGCCCGCTCGGCCGGTGCCGCCGTGCAGCTGGTTGCGCGCGAGGGGGCTTACGCCACGCTGCGTCTGCGCTCCGGTGAGATGCGCAAAGTTTTAAGTGAGTGCCGCGCCACGATTGGCGAGGTCAGCAACTCCGAGCATTCCCTGCGTTCGCTGGGCAAGGCGGGCGCGAGCCGCTGGGCCGGTCGTCGTCCGACCGTCCGCGGTGTGGTGATGAACCCGGTGGACCACCCGCATGGTGGTGGCGAAGGCCGCACCTCCGGTGGCCGGCATCCGGTCACACCCTGGGGTGTTCCGACCAAGGGACATAAGACTCGCAGCAACAAGCGTACCGATCGGCTGATCGTGCGCCGTCGCAAACGTTAAAGAAGGGGTGGAGAACCGTGCCACGCTCGATTCGTAAAGGCCCGTTTATTGATACCCACCTGCTGAAGAAGGTTCAGCAGGCGGTTGAGGCCAACAGCAAGCGCCCGATCAAGACCTGGTCGCGGCGTTCCATGGTAGCGCCGGAGATGGTGGGGCTCACCATCGCCGTGCACAACGGACGCCAGCATGTGCCGGTGCTCGTGAACGAGAACATGGTCGGCCATAAGCTCGGGGAGTTCGCACCGACGCGGACCTTCAAGGGCCATCTGGCTGACAAGAAGGCGAAGAGGTAAGGCATGGAGACTGCAGCCAAACTTCGTTTCGCGATCATCTCGCCACAGAAAGTACGTCTGGTGGCGGATCAGATTCGCGGTCTGCCGGTAGGGCGCGCGCTCGAGATCCTCGAGTTCAGCCCGCGCAAGGCCGCAGCCATCGTGCGCAAGGTGGTTGACTCGGCGATTGCCAATGCCGAGCACAACAACGGCGCCGATATTGACGAGCTTCGTATCGCCCGCATCCAGGTGGATGAGGGGCCGATGTACAAGCGTATTCAGCCCCGGGCGAAAGGCCGGGCCAATCGCATTCTCAAGCGCACCAGCCACATCACTGTGGCGGTGGCCGAGGAATAGGGGTTCCAGGCATGGGTCATAAGGTTCATCCCACGGGTTTCCGGCTCGGTATTACCGAGGATTGGCGTTCCATGTGGTACGCCGACAGCAGCCGCTTCGGCGATCAGCTGCATACCGATTTCCGGATTCGTGAATTCATTCGCAAGCGCCTGGCGCATGCGTCGGTCAGCCGTGTTCGTATTGAGCGGCCGGCCAAGAACGCGCTGATTACGATTCACACGGCACGCCCGGGCATCGTTATCGGCAAGAAGGGCGAGGACATCGATCGTCTGCGCCGTGAGCTCACGCAGCGCATGGGCATCCCGGTGCATGTGAACATCGAAGAGATCCGCAAGCCCGAGCTCGACGCGCAGCTGGTCGCCGAGAGCGTGGCTCAGCAGCTCGAGCGCCGCATTATGTTCCGCCGGGCGATGAAGCGCGCGGTCGGTAATGCCATGCGGCTTGGCGCCCAGGGCATCAAGATTCAGGTCGGCGGCCGCCTCAACGGCGCCGAGATCGCGCGCTCCGAGCGTTATCACGAAGGCAGTGTGCCGCTGCACACCCTGCGTGCGGATATTGATTATGGGTTCGCCGAGGCCATGACCACTTATGGCGTGATCGGCGTGAAGGTCTGGGTGTTCAAGGGCGAGATCCTCGATGCGGATGCCGCCCCCAGCCAGCGGGCCGCTGCCAGTTAAGGCGGCGCGAAGGAGACAGTCATGCTGCAGCCAAAGCGTACCAAGTTCAGGAAACAGCAGAAGGGCCGCAATACCGGTCTGGCCACCCGTGGCGACAAGGTCAGCTTCGGGGAATTCGGGCTGAAATCGACAACGCGGGGTCCGGTGACCGCGCGTCAGATCGAGGCCGGCCGTCGGGCCATCAACCGTCACGTCAAGCGTGGCGGCAAGGTCTGGATCCGGATCTTCCCGGATACCCCGGTCACCTCCAAGCCTTTGGAAGTGCGTCAGGGTAAGGGTAAGGGCAACGTCGATCATTGGGCCGCCAAGGTGCAGCCCGGTCGCGTGATTTACGAAATCGAGGGTGTCTCCGAGGAGATGGCTCGCGAGGCTTTCCGCCGCGCCGCTGCCAAGCTTCCGGTACAGACCCGCTTCGTTGAACGGACGGCGATGTGATGAAGGCGAGTGAACTTCGCGACAAGGATATGAAGGCCCTCGAGGCCGAGCTGCTCGAGCAGCGCAAAGAGCAGTTCAATCTGCGCATGCAGCAGGCCACCGGTCAGCTGGCGCGGCCCGATGAGATGACGCGGGTGCGGCGGGATATTGCGCGGATCAAGACCGTCATCAACGAGAAGATCAAGGCAGGCGAGACGTCATGAGCGAGAACAACAGCGTCAAGCGTACGGTCAACGGTCGCGTCGTGAGCGCGGCCATGGACAAGACGATCACCGTGGCGGTTGAGCGCCGGGTGCGTCACCCGCTTTACGGCAAGATCATCAGCCGCACCACCAAGCTGCATGCGCATGACGCCGAAAACGTCTGCCAGAAAGGCGATTGGGTGTCGGTCGAGGAATGTCGCCCGCTCTCCAAGCGCAAGTCGTGGCGCCTGGTGGAAGTTATTGAGCGCGCGGCGCAATAGGCAACGGATCAACATAGAGAGTCAATCACGATGATTCAGATGCAGACGCTGCTGGGCGCGGCGGATAACAGTGGAGCGCGGGAGGTTCAGTGCATCAAAGTACTGGGCGGATCGAAGCGCCGCTACGCCGGCATCGGCGACATCATCAAGGTGAGCGTCAAGGACGCCATCCCGCGGGGTCGTGTGAAAAAGGGCGAGGTTTACAACGCCGTCGTCGTTCGCACCCGGCATGGCGTGCGCCGTCCCGACGGATCGGTGATTCGCTTTGACGGCAACGCCGCGGTGCTGCTCAACAACAACCTGCAGCCCATCGGCACGCGTGTCTTCGGACCCGTGACCCGTGAGCTGCGGACTGAGCGCTTCATGCGGATCATCTCGCTTGCTCCGGAGGTGCTGTAGTCATGCACAAGATTAAGACCGGTGACGAAGTCATGGTCATTGCCGGCAAGGATAAGGGCCGGCGCGGACGAGTGACCCGCGTGATTCCTGATAAGGATCGCGTGGTGGTCGAGAACGCAAACATGGTGAAAAAGCACAAGCGGGCCAATCCCCAGGCCAATGATGCCGGCGGCATCATTGAAAAGGAGATGCCGCTGCACCGCTCCAACGTCGCCATCTACAACCCCAATACCGGTAAACCCGATCGGGTCGGTATTCGTGTTGAGAAGGATGGCAGCAAGGTGCGCTTTTTCAAATCCGACAACAACCTGATTGATTAGGGTGCCGTGATGGCCAGATTGCGGGAGCAATACAAAAACGAAATCGTCTCGGCGCTGTCGCAGCGTTTTGAGTACGCCAACCCCATGCAGGTGCCGCGGCTTGAGAAGATCGCGATCAACATGGGGCTCGGTGAGGCCGTGCGCGATAAGAAAGTCATCGACCACGCCACCGGTGATATGGCGGCGCTGGCCGGACAGAAGCCGATCGTGACCTATACACGCAAAGCCGTGGCCGGCTTCAAGATCCGTGAGGATTGGCCGATCGGCTGCAAGGTCACACTGCGGCGTGAGCGCATGTATGAATTTCTTGATCGTCTGATCAATATCGCGGCTCCGCGTATTCGCGACTTCCGTGGCTTCTCGCCGCGGTCATTCGACGGACGCGGCAACTACAACCTGGGCATTCGCGAACAGCTGGTCTTCCCCGAACTCGAGTTCGACAAGATCGACGCCATCCGCGGGATGGATATCGCGATTGCCACCACCGCAGAAACGGATGAGGAAGCCATGGCCCTGCTCGAGGGCTTTGGATTCCCCTTCCGCAAGTAGAGAGGGCAGGAAATGGCCAAGGTTTCCATGGTCCAGCGGGAGCTCAAGCGCGAACGTACGCGTAACAAGTACGCCGCCAAGCGTGCAGAGCTCAAGGAAATTATTCGCAGCCCCGGCTCCTCGGATGAGGAGCGGCTGGCCGCTCAGGAGCAGTTGCAGAAACTGCCCCGGAACGCCAGCCCGGTGCGTGGGCGTAATCGGTGCAATGTCTCGGGACGGCCGCGCGGTTATTACCGCAAGTTCGGTCTTGCCCGGAACATGCTCCGCCAGGCCGCCATGCGCGGTGAGATCCCCGGCCTGAAGATGTCCAGCTGGTGAGTGGCATGGATATGACGAATCAGGCAAGGAACCAGGTGACGCGAACATGAGCATGACCGATCCCATCGCGGATATGCTGACCCGCATTCGCAACGGTCAGTCCGCTGAGAAGACGGAGGTCTCGATCCCCTCCTCGAAGCTGAAGACAGCCATCGCCCGTGTATTGAAGGACGAAGGCTATATTCAGGACTATCGCATCGAGGGTGACGAGAAGAAGCCCACATTGGTGGTGACGCTGAAGTATCACGAGGGCCGTCCGGTCATCGCGGAGATTCAGCGCGTCAGCCGCCCAGGCCTGCGCCGCTTTGAAGGCAAGCGCGCTCTGCCGCGGGTTCGCGGCGGCCTTGGCACTGCCATCATTTCCACCTCGCAGGGTGTGATGACCGACCGGGCGGCGCGCGACGCGGGCCACGGCGGTGAAGTGCTCTGCGTAGTGTTCTAACGACGGGATAAACGGGTTATGTCCAGAGTAGCGAACAATCCGGTATCGATCCCGAGCGGTGTTGAAGTCACGCTGGCCGCCGATCGTGAGATCAAGGTCAAGGGCAGCAAGGGCGAGCTCAGCCACACCATCCATGAGTGGGTGGATGTGAAGCAGGAAGAGCAGACGCTGACCTTTGCGGCCAATCGTGAGCGCCAGGATGCCGTGGCGCTGGCCGGCACCACTCGTGCGGTCGTGAACAACATGGTCCATGGCGTGAGCCAGGGCTTCGAGCGTCGGCTGCAGTTGATCGGCGTGGGTTACCGCGCCCAGGCGCAGGGCCAGAAGCTCAACCTCTCGCTCGGATTCTCGCATCCGGTGGATTTTCCGGTGCCGACCGGCATTACGGTCGAGACACCGTCGAACACCGAGATCGTGGTCAAGGGTATCGACAAGCAGCAAGTCGGCCAGGTGGCGGCCAATATCCGCGCCTACCGTCCGCCGGAGCCTTACAAGGGCAAGGGCGTTCGTTATGCCGATGAGCGCGTCATCATGAAAGAAGCCAAGAAGAAGTAATGGCGATGGACAAGAAGTCAGCAAGATTACGTCGGGCCCGCAAGGCCCGCGCCAAGATGCGGGAGCTGGGAACCGTGCGGCTTACGATTCACCGTACGCCACGGCATACCTACGCTCAGGTGATCTCCGGCGATTCGAGTCAGACCCTGGTCGCAGCGTCGACGCTCGAGAAAGACGTGCGTGGCAAGCTCGAGACCGGTGGCAACATCGAAGCGGCCAAGGCCGTTGGCCGGGCGATCGCCGAGCGGGCTGCCGCTGCAGGCATTACCGAGGTGGCATTCGACCGCTCGGGCTTTAAATATCATGGGCGGGTTCGGGCGATTGCTGATGCGGCCCGCGAAGCCGGACTGAAATTCTGAACAGAGGCACATAGGCGATGGCGACCAGTGATGTCAGCGGTGAGGGCCTTCGCGAGAAGCTCATCACCATCAACCGCGTAGCCAAAGTGGTAAAAGGCGGCCGTCAGTTCGGCTTTACCGCGCTCACCGTCGTTGGCGATGGTGAGGGGTCGGTCGGATTCGGTTACGGCAAGGCGCGTGAAGTGCCGCTCGCCGTGCAGAAAGCCATGGAGAAAGCGCGCCAGAACATGCGCCCGGTAAACCTCAATGGCCCGACGCTGCAGTATCCGGCCACGGCCAACCACGGCTCGAGCAAGGTGTTCATGCAGCCGGCCTCCGAAGGTACCGGCATCATCGCCGGCGGCGCCATGCGCGCGGTCTTCGAGGTGGTGGGTGTGCAGGACGTGCTCGCCAAGGCGATTGGTTCACGCAACCCGGTAAACGTGGTCCGTGCCACCATCAAGGCGCTCACCGATTACAGCTCCCCGGAGCAGGTGGCGGCCAAGCGTGGCAAGACCGTTGAAGAGATTCAGGGCTGATCATGGCAAAGAGTAAACAGCTTCGAGTCACGCTGGTGCGCAGCACCGCCAAACGGCTCGCCGCGCACAAAGCCTGCGTGGCCGGCCTTGGTCTGCGCCGCATGCACCACAGCGTTGTGGTGAACGACACACCCGAGAACCGTGGGATGATCAACAAGGTCTCCTACATGCTCTCGGTCGAGGAGGTCTGAGCAATGCGACTGAATACACTGCGTCCAGCCCCGGGTGCACGTCGCGACGCCGAGCGCGTTGGCCGTGGTGCCGGCTCGGGCATGGGCAAAACCGCAAGCCGCGGTCACAAGGGGCAGAAGTCCCGCAGTGGCGGCTTCCACAAAGTGGGCTTTGAAGGCGGGCAGATGCCATTGCAGCGCCGGGTGCCGAAGGTCGGCTTCCGTTCGCGCAAGGGCCTCTACGTCGCTGAGATTCGGCTCTCCGAGCTCGGCAAGGTTGAGGGTGATGTGGTCTCACTGGAGACGCTCAAGGCCGCGGGCCTGATCGCACGCAACATCCGTGAGGCCAAAGTGATTGCCTCGGGTGAAGTCAGCCGTGGGGTGACACTCCAGGGCGTTCGCGCGACCGCCGGTGCAAAGGCAGCCATTGAAAAAGCCGGCGGCAAGGTCGAGGGCTAAGTGGCACGCGCGCCCGGCAATATGGGTGCCCTCGGGGGCATGGGCCGGCTCACGGAGGTCCGCCAGCGGCTGACTTTTGTGGTGCTGGCGCTGGTGATCTACCGGCTCGGCGCGCATATCACCATTCCGGGCATCGATCAGGCTGCGCTTGCGCAGATGTTCGAGCAGCAGTCCGGCACCATTCTCGATATGTTCAACATGTTCTCAGGCGGTGCTCTGGGACGGTTGTCCATTTTCGCGCTGGGCGTGATGCCGTATATCTCGGCTTCCATCATCATGCAGTTGCTCTCGGCGGTGATTCCGTCGCTGCAGCAGTTGCGCAAGGAAGGCGAGCAGGGACGACGGGTGATCACCAAATACACCCGCTACGGCACGCTGGGCCTCGCGCTCTTTCAGGGCATTGGCATTACGGTTGCCCTGCAGAATCAGGGCGTGGTCTTCGCCCCCGGGCCGAGTTTTGTGTTCATCGGCACGGTGACGCTGGTGACCGGGACGATGTTCTTGATGTGGCTGGGTGAGCAGATCACCGAGCGCGGCATCGGTAACGGCATCTCGTTGATCATCTTCGCGGGCATCGTGGCCGGATTGCCGGCAGCGCTTGGCGGGACGCTGGAGCTCTCGCGTACCGGTGAGCTTGCGATTGCCGCTGTGCTGCTGCTGTTGGTCCTGGCCCTTGCGGTGATCTGGTTCATCGTCTTCATGGAGCGCGGTCAGCGCCGGATTACGGTCAACTATGCCCGCCGGCAACAGGGCCGGAAGATGTATGCCGGCCAGACCAGTCATCTGCCGCTCAAGATCAACATGGCAGGCGTGATCCCGGCGATCTTCGCCTCCAGCATCATTCTCTTCCCGGCAACGCTCGGGCAGTGGTTTGGTGAGGTCGAGGGGCTTTCCTGGATGCAGCGGCTGGGCCAGAGCCTCAGCCCCGGGCAGCCGCTTTATATTGCGTTTTATGCGGCGGCGATCATATTTTTCTGTTTCTTCTACACGGCACTCGTGTTTAATTCGCGGGATACCGCTGACAACCTGAAGCGCTCGGGGGCCTTTATCCCCGGTGTGCGTCCGGGTGAGCAGACCTCGCGTTATATCGACAAGGTGATGACCCGTTTGACCCTGGTCGGTGCGGCCTACATCACTGCGGTCTGTCTGCTGCCGGAGTTCCTGATCCTCTACTGGAACGTACCGTTCTACTTCGGTGGCACTTCGCTGCTGATTATTGTGGTGGTGGTGATGGACTTCATGTCGCAGTTGCAGGCCCATCTGGTCTCGCATCAGTACGAGCCGCTCATGAAGAAAGCGAATCTGCAGGCGCACGGCCGCGGTGGCGGCGGGCTCCTGCGCTAGCAGGAACAATTGGAGATGGGACGATGAAGGTACGTGCCTCGGTCAAGAAAATCTGTCGTAACTGCAAAATCATCCGGCGCGGCGGCGTCGTGCGGGTGATCTGCACCACGGATGCCCGGCATAAACAGCGCCAGGGCTGAAGAGCGACTTGAATGAAACTCGGTTATCCAGCTAGACTAGTGGGTTTCCGTGAGCAACGAACAACTCGGAGTAACGGCTAATGGCCCGTATTGCTGGCGTTAACATTCCGGCCAATAAACACACGGTAATCGCTCTCACCGCGATCTACGGCATCGGCCGTACGCGGGCGGGAGAAATCTGCAAGGCTGCTTCGGTGGCGCCGGATCGCAAAGTCAGCGAGCTCACAGAAGAAGAGCTCGAGCGCGTGCGGGCGGCCGTCAACGAGTATGCCGTCGAAGGCGACCTGCGTCGGCAGGTGGCCATGGATATCAAACGGTTGATGGATATGGGCTGCTATCGCGGCATCCGCCATCGCCGTGGCATGACGGTGCGGGGTCAGCGTACCCGTACCAACGCTCGTACCCGCAAGGGTCCGCGTCGCGCCGTCACCCGTTAACGCTTAAAAGCAGGACAGCATTCGAATGGCCAAGCCAACTACCCGTACTCGCAAACGCGTCAAGCGTACGGTTGTCGATGGGATCGCGCACATCAACGCGACATTCAACAACACGGTAATCACCATTACTGACCGCCAGGGCAATGCACTGGCGTGGGCCAGTTCCGGTGGCAGCGGTTTCCGCGGCTCGCGTAAGAGCACGCCCTTTGCCGCGCAGGTGGCGTCGGAGCGCGCCGGTGAGTCGGCCAAGGACTATGGCCTGAAGAATCTGGAAGTGCGCGTGAAGGGCCCCGGCCCGGGCCGTGAATCGGCCGTGCGTGCGCTCAACAATGTGGGCTACCGCATTACCAACATCGAGGACGTGACGCCGATTCCGCATAACGGATGTCGTCCGCCCAAGAAACGTCGCGTCTGATCAGGGGTTATAGACATGGCACGTTATATCGGACCGACCTGTAAGCTTGCCCGCCGCGAGGGCACGGATCTGTATCTCAAAAGTGGTGTTCGCCCGCTTGACAGCAAGTGCAAGCTCGACACCCCGCCCGGCCAGCATGGCCAGCGCCGTGGCCGGCTGTCGGATTACGGCCTGCAGCTGCGTGAGAAACAGAAAGTCCGTCGCATCTACGGCGTCCTCGAGCGGCAGTTCCGTCGCTATTACAAGGAAGCCGACCGGCGCAAGGGCAACACGGGTGAGAATCTGCTGCAGCTGCTTGAATGCCGGCTGGACAATGTCGTCTACCGCATGGGTTTTGCGGCGACGCGTGCTGAAGCACGGCAGCTGGTCGCGCATCGCGCGATCGAGCACAACGGCCGCGTGACCAACGTCGCCTCGGCCGAAGTCAAGGCCGGCGACACGGTCTCCATCCGCGAGAAGGCGCAGAAGCAGCTTCGGGTGCAGGCCGCCATGGAAATGGCACAGCAGAATGGTCTGCCGGAGTGGGTCGAGGTCGATAACAAGGCCTTCAAGGGCACCTTCAAGCAGGTTCCGGATCGCGCCGATCTTCCGGCCGAGATCAACGAGAATTTCATCGTCGAGCTTTATTCCAAGTAAGGGCGCTACGGGCGCGCTTGCAACGCAGGAGTTTCATTCATGCAGGGTCAGTTTAAGGATTTCCTTAAACCGCGGGTGGTCGACGTTGATGCGATCAGCGACAAGCGCGCGCGCATCACGCTGGAGCCGCTGGAGCGCGGCTTTGGACACACTCTCGGCAACGCTTTGCGGCGCGTGCTGCTCTCCTCGATGCCCGGCTATGCCGTCACCGAGGTGGAGATCGAAGGCGTCCTTCACGAGTACACCGCCATTGAAGGGGTGCAGGAAGATGTCGTCGACATTCTTCTCAACCTCAAGCAGCTGGCTGTCCGGCTGACCGGCCGGGACGAGGCCATTCTGCGGCTGCACAAGAAGGGCCCGGGTGTCGTCACCGCCGAGGACATTGCCGCCGAGCAGAATGTCGAGGTGAAAAACCCCGAGCTCGTCATCTGCAATCTCACCAAGGCCGGTGAGATCAGCATGGCCATTACCGTCAGTGGCGGCCGTGGCTACGAGCCGGCAACCGCACGCGACAGCGAAGAAGAGCGCACCATCGGCCGTCTGGCCCTGGACGCCACCTTCAGCCCCGTGCGCAAGGTCGCCTACAACGTCGAGAGCGCACGTGTTGAACAGCGTACCGACCTCGATAAGTTGATCATGGATATCGAGACCAGTGGTGTCATCGAGCCGGAAGAGGCGGTTCGCCTCGCCGCCGGTGTGCTGCGTGATCAGCTTGCCATTTTCGTTGACCTCGAAGGTGGCGAGAGTGAGAGCGAGCCGCGGCGCAAGGAGCCGGAAGTTGATCCGGTGCTGCTGCGCCCGATCGACGATCTGGAGCTGACGGTTCGCTCAGCGAACTGCCTGAAAGCCGAGGCGATTCATTTCGTCGGCGATCTGGTGCAGAAGACCGAGGTCGAGCTGCTGAAAACACCGAACCTCGGCAAGAAATCGCTTAATGAAATTAAAGAAGTCCTGGCACAGCACGGACTTCAGCTCGGCATGCGTCTTGAGAACTGGCCGCCGGCCGGTCTCGAGGAGCGCGGTCGGGCCACCGGCTAAGGGAAAAGACAAATGCGTCATCGTAAATCCGGACGGAAACTCAATCGCAACAGCACGCATCGCCAGGCGATGTTCCGCAATATGTCGGCATCGCTGATTGAGCATGAGGCCATTCGGACCACACTGCCAAAAGCCAAAGAGCTGCGTCGTGTGGCTGAGCCGCTGATCACGCTCGCCGGCAAAGACACGGTGGCCAACCGCCGTCTTGCCTTTGCCCGCCTGCGCAACAAGGAAGCGGTGACCAAACTCTTCGATGAGCTCGGACCGCGTTATCGTGAGCGCCCGGGTGGTTATCTGCGAATTCTCAAAGCGGGCTTCCGCGCCGGCGACAATGCGCCGATGGCGTTTGTCGAACTGGTCGATCGCCCGGTTGCCGAAGAGGCCGAAGAAGCGCCTGTCGAAGAGACGGTCGCCGAAGCCTCCTGATCCTAGAACGGAGGGGTTTGCATGAAAGCACCCGTACGTGTTGCCGTGACCGGTGCCGCCGGTCAGATTGGTTATAGCCTGCTGTTCCGCGTTGCCTCGGGCGATATGCTCGGACCGGATCAGCCCGTCATCCTGCAGCTGCTCGAGATTCCACCGGCCATGGACGCGGTCCAGGGCGTGATCATGGAGCTCGAGGACTGCGCCTTCCCGCTGCTCGCCGGTGTGACCGCGACCGACAAGGCCGAAGAGGCTTTCAAGGATGCGGATTACATTATGCTCGTCGGCGCCAAGCCGCGTGGCCCGGGCATGGAGCGCAAGGATCTGCTGGAGGCCAACGCCGCGATCTTCTCCGCTCAGGGCAAGGCCATGAACGATGTGGCAAGCCGCAACGTCCGCGTGCTGGCGGTTGGCAACCCGGCCAACACCAACGCGTTGATCGCACAGCGCAACGCGCCGGATCTCGACCCGCGCTGCTTCACGGCGATGACCCGGTTGGATCACAACCGCGCGCTGGCTCAGCTTGCCAACCGGACCTCGAGTCATGTCACCGACATCCGTCAGATGACCATCTGGGGTAACCATTCCGCAACGCAGTACCCGGATATCAGCCATGCCACGGTCAGCGGCAAGGCAGCCAGCGATCTGGTGGATCAGGCCTGGCTCGAAGAGGGCTTCATCCCCACGGTCCAGCAGCGGGGTGCGGCAATCATCAAGGCGCGCGGGCAGTCCAGCGCGGCTTCCGCCGCCAGTGCCGCGATCGATCATATGCGTGACTGGACCCTGGGTACGCCGTCTGACGACTGGGTCAGCATGGGTATTCCCTCGGATGGCAGCTACGGCATCGCCGAAGGGATCATTTACTCCTTCCCGGTGCGCTGCGTCGATGGCCGCTATGAGATCGTCCAGGGTCTTGAGATCGATGATTTCTCCCGCGAGCGGATGCAGCTCACGGAACAGGAGCTCATCGAAGAGCGTGATGCGGTTGAGCATCTGCTGCCCTGAACGAAGCCGACGGGTCTGACCCGTCGCGCTCATGAAAAGCCGGTGACCCTTGCAGGGCATCGGCTTTTTTAATGGGCGGAATCAGGCTTTAAGCAGCGGGGATAGATAGCGGCCGGTATGTGAGGCCGGGATGGCTGTGAGCGCCTCGGGTGTGCCTGCGGCCACCACTTCGCCACCGCCGGCGCCGCCCTCCGGCCCCATGTCCACCACCCAGTCGCAGGTTTTAATGACATCCAGGTTGTGTTCAATCACGACCAGCGTATTGCCTTCATCGCGCAGGCGATGCAGTACCGTGAGCAGCTGCGCGATGTCATGAAAATGCAGCCCGGTGGTCGGTTCATCGAGGATGTATAGCGTCTGCCCGGTTCCGCGGCGGGAGAGCTCCCGGGCGAGTTTGACCCGCTGCGCCTCGCCCCCGGAGAGGGTCACGGCGTTCTGTCCCAGATGGATATAGCCCAGCCCGACGTCAATCAGTGTCTGGAGTTTGCGGGCAACCACCGGGATGCTGGCAAATACATCCAGCGCATCGGTAACGGTCAATGCCAGCACATCCGCGATGCTGTAGCCGCGGTAGCGGATCTCAAGCGTCTCGCGGTTATAACGCGCCCCGCGGCAGACATCACAGGGGACGTAGACATCCGGCAGGAAATGCATGGCAACACGAATCACACCCTCGCCCTGACAGGCCTCACAGCGCCCCCCGCGGACATTAAAACTGAACCGCCCCGGGCCATAGCCACGTGAGCGTGCCTCGGGTGTCCCGGCAAAAAGCTCGCGAATGGGGGTGAAGAGCCCGGCATAGGTGGCCGGGTTGGAGCGCGGTGTCCGGCCGATGGGGCTCTGGTCGATATCCACCACCTTATCGAAAAGCGCGAGGCCCTCAATGCGGTCATGCTCGGCCACATCGAGGCTTGCGCCATTGAGCTCGTTGGCGGCGGCCGGATAGAGGGTGTCATTGACAAGGGTCGACTTGCCCGAGCCGGAGACACCGGTCACCCCGATCATCAGACCAGCCGGGAAGGCGACATTGACGTCTTTCAGGTTGTTCCCGCGGGCGCCGTGCAGCTCGATCTGCCGGGCCGTATCGGGTGGGGTTCGATGCGCGGGCACGGCGATGGATTTGCGCCCGGTGAGATAATCACCGGTCAGCGAGTCCGGATGGCCAAGGATGTCATCCAGCGTGCCTTCGGCAATTACCTCACCCCCGGCGCTGCCGGCGCCCGGCCCCATATCGACAATATGGTCCGCCGCGCGGATGGCTTCCTCGTCATGTTCGACGACGATCACCGTGTTATCCAGATCGCGCAAATGGCGCAGGGTCTCCAGCAGGCGGTCGTTGTCGCGTTGATGCAGCCCGATGGAGGGCTCATCGAGGACATACATCACACCGACAAGCCCGGCGCCGATTTGGCTGGCCAGCCGGATACGCTGAGCTTCACCCCCGGAGAGCGTCTCGGCACTGCGCGAGAGGGTGAGATAGTTAAGCCCAACATTGACCAGAAAGCGCAGCCGCTGACTGATTTCATGGACGATGCCCTCGGCGATGGTGGCCCGGGCGCCGGAGAGGCCGAGGTGGTCGATGACTCTGGCGGCCTCGGCAATGGCGAGGTCGTTAATGGCCGGCAGCGTCCAATCACCAACGCTGACATGCCGGGCCGCTGCATTAAGACGACTGCCCTTGCAGTCCGGGCAGACGCGACGGGTGAGATAGCGGGCGAGTTCTTCGCGCACCGCGGCAGAGTCGGTTTCGCGATAGCGCCGGGTCATGTTGTTCACCACGCCCTCGAAGGGGTGCTCGCTGACCTGCTCGCTGCCGCGTCGGGCACCGGCGTAGTGAAACCGAATCAGCTCATCGCCACTGCCATAGAGGACGATATGGCGGATGGCCTCGGGGAGGTCCTGCCAGGCGGTGTTGACGTCAAACCCATAGTGATCGGCCAGATCTTTAATAATCTGGCCGTAATAGGCATTGCGTCGGTCCCAGCCGCGCACCGCGCCGGCGGCCAATGACAGGTTGGGGTGGGTGACGATACGCGCCGGGTCGAAGAACTGCTCAACGCCGAGCCCATCGCAGGTCGGGCAGGCACCCTGGGGGTTGTTAAAGGAAAACTGCCGCGGCTCAAGCGCGCCCAGGGAGTAGCCGCATTCAGGGCAGGCGAATCGTGCCGAGAAGGTGATCTCTTCGGCCCTGCCGGCATCCATATCGGCAAGACGCACGACATCTTCGCCCAGGCGCAGCCCGGTCTCGAGTGAATCGGCCAGCCGTGTGGCGATATCCGGTCGGATGCGAAAGCGGTCAACCACCGCCTCGATGGTGTGCGCGCGTTTCGGGTCCAGTGCTGCCAGCTCATCGAGCTCCACCACTTCGCCATCGACGCGGGCGCGCACAAAGCCCTGGCCGCGCAGATTATTGAAGATATCGTTGTGCTCGCCCTTGCGCTCACTGACCAGCGGAGCAAGCAGCATGACGCGCTGTCCTTCCGGCAGCGAGAGAATGCGGTCAACCATTTCGCTGACGCTCTGCGCCTCGAGCGCATGGCCATGTGTCGGGCAATGCGGAACGCCGGCGCGGGCAAACAGCAGTCGCAGATAGTCATGAACCTCAGTGACTGTGCCGACCGTGGAGCGCGGATTATGGGAAGCGGACTTCTGCTCGATGGCAATGGCCGGAGACAGGCCCTCGATATGATCGACATCCGGCTTTTCCATCATTGAGAGAAACTGCCGGGCATAGGCCGAGAGCGACTCGACATAGCGGCGCTGGCCCTCGGCGTAGAGCGTGTCAAAGGCAAGCGATGACTTCCCCGAGCCCGACAGCCCGGTGATGACGATGAGCTTGCCGCGCGGCAGTCTGAGGTGGATGTCACGCAGGTTGTGCGTGCGCGCCCCGCTGATGACGATGCTGTCCATGGACTTCCCGGTCAAAACAATTTGTTAGTATAGCGCCCCTGCAGCATCCAGACCGACAGGGGCAAGCGTGCACGGCAGAAAACGATCGGCATCGGGGCCGATGAACACCGCAGAGCGCCGGGCCACCGCAGGGCTCTCGCTTATCTTTGGCCTGCGCATGCTCGGGTTGTTCCTGATCCTGCCGGTCTTCGCGCTGTATGGCGGTGAGCTCGATGGTGCCACCCCGGCGCTGATCGGTCTTGCCATCGGGGCTTATGGGCTCACCCAGGCGCTGTTGCAGATTCCTTTTGGCATGCTCTCCGACCGCCTCGGCCGCCGGCCGGTGATTGTGTTTGGGCTGCTGATTTTTGCCCTGGGCAGCGGTGTAGCGGCGGAAGCGCAGAGTATTCAGGGTGTGATTGTCGGCCGTGCCCTGCAGGGCTGTGGCGCCATTGCCGCGGCGGTCATGGCGCTGGCGGCTGATCTGACCCGCGATGAACAGCGCACCAAGGCGATGGCGCTGATTGGGATCAGTGTGGGCGCGGCTTTTCTGGTGGCATTGGTGGCCGGGCCTGCGATTGCCGCGATGGCGGGGCTCTCGGCGCTTTTCTGGGCAACCGCAGCGCTGGCGCTGCTTGCAGTCGGGTTGTTGTATCTGGTGGTGCCTGCCGGTGGTGAGACGGCGTTTCGCCCGGAGGTCAATGCGCGGGCCGGCGGGCTGCCGGTGGTGCTGCGCCATCCCGACCTGTTGCGGCTTGATTTCGGGGTGCTGGTACTGCATCTCATCCTGACCGCGAGTTTTGTGGTCCTGCCGGTGGTGCTTGAAGGCAAGCTCGGCATTGATCGGGCCGATCATTGGATGGTCTATGTCCCGGTGCTGGTGCTCTCGGTCGGGGGTATGGCGGCATTAATCAGCATCGGTGAGCGGCGTCGCATCCTGCATCGCATGCTCGCCGGGGTGGCGGTGATCGTGATTGCCGCGGATCTGCTGCTGTTCGCCTTCAATGACTGGCTGCCTTTGATGCTCGCCGGGCTTTGGCTGTTCTTTGTCGGCTTTAATACCCTGGAGGCCAGTCTCCCCTCGCTACTCACCCGCTTTGCCCCGGACGGCCTGCGCGGGACCGCACTGGGTGTTTATGCCACGGCACAGTTTCTGGGGGCTTTCCTCGGTGGTGCCTTGGGCGGGGTGATTTATGGCGCGTTCGGTGTCGAGGGCGTGTTTATTTTTTGTGCGCTGGCCGCAGGATTGTGGCTGGTTTCGGCGCTGGGGCTGAGTACCCCGGCGTCCTATCTGAAAGCCGAGGAAACGGCAGCGGAGACAGCATGACGGATCTGATTGCACCCTACGGGGGAGAGCTCAAGGACCTGCGACTGGATGAGAAGGCCGCGGCAGAAGCGCGTCAGGAAGCACTGGAGCTGCCCAGCTGGGATCTCACCGAGCGTCAGCTCTGCGACCTGGAATTGCTGGCCGTCGGTGGATTCTCACCGCTCACCGGGTTTCTCGGTCAGGCCGATTATGAGCGCGTGGTCGGCGAGATGCGGCTTGCCGATGGCACGCTCTGGCCGATGCCGATTACGCTCGATGTCAGCGAAGCCTTTGCCGCTGAGCGCAGGCCCGGTGATCGGGTGGCACTGCGCGACCCCGAAGGCGTACTGCTGGCGATACTCAGTGTCTCGGATTGCTGGCAGCCCGATCGTGAGGCCGAGGCGAGAGCCGTGTTCGGCACCGATGACCGCGGGCATCCGGGTGTGGCCTATCTGCTCGAGCGCAGCGGGCCGATGTACCTCGGCGGCTCGCTCGAGGTCGTGGCCCTGCCGAGTCATTATGATTTCACGCATCTGCGCCTCACACCCGCTGAGTTGCGGGCGCGGTTTCAGCGCGATGGCTGGCGGCGCATTGTCGCCTTCCAGACGCGTAACCCGATGCACCGGGCGCATGTTGAGCTCACCTTCCTTGCCGCCCGTCAGGCCGAGGCCAATCTGCTGATTCACCCGGTGGTGGGTATGACCAAGCCGGGGGATGTTGATCACTACTCGCGGGTGCGCTGCTACGAGCATGTGATCAAAAAATATCCCGAGCAGACGACAACGCTCTCGCTACTGCCGCTTGCCATGCGCATGGGCGGGCCGCGGGAGGCGGTCTGGCATGCCATCATCCGCCGCAATTACGGTTGTACGCATCTTATTGTCGGCCGTGATCATGCCGGCCCGGGCAAGGACAGCCGCGGGGAGGAGATCTACGGGCCCTATGATGCCCAGGAGCTTGTCACCCGCCATGCCGATGAGCTCGGGATCGAGATGGTGCCTTTTCGCATGATGGTCTATGTCCAGGAACGCGCCGGGTATGCCCCGGTCGATGAGGTGGATGAAAGCCGGGAGACGGTGATGAACATCTCCGGGACGGAGTTTCGGCGGCGCATGCGTGAAGGCCTGGAAATCCCCGAGTGGTTCGGTTACCCGGAGGTGGTCGAGGAGCTGCGTCGGACTTATCCGCCGCGGGCCCGACAGGGCTTTACCCTGTTTTTCACCGGTCTTTCGGGCTCGGGCAAATCCACCATGGCCAATGCGGTCATGGTCAAGCTCATGGAGCGCGGGGGGCGTGCCGTGACGCTGCTCGATGGGGATGTGGTGCGCAAACACCTCTCCAGTGAACTGGGCTTCTCCAAAGAGCATCGTGATTTGAATATCCGCCGCATCGGCTTTGTCGCCGCGGAGATTACCCGCAACGGTGGGGTGGCCATTTGTGCCCCGATTGCCCCGTATGCAAGTACGCGCAGGGCGGTTCGGCAGATGGTGGAAGAGGCCAACGGCGGGTTTATCGAGATTCACGTGGCAACGCCCATTGAGGAGTGTGAGCGACGTGATCGCAAGGGGCTCTATGCCAAGGCAAGGGCCGGCCAGATCACCGGCTTCACCGGCATTGATGATCCTTATGAGGCCCCGGTTGACCCGGAGCTGCGTATCGACACCACCGATGTGAGTGTGGAAGAAGCCGCTCAGCAGGTGTTGCTGAAGATTGAGAAGATGGGATTTATCGATCTGCGTTGACCGTTGGTCGGTTGCCGTTTGGCAATCACAACAGACAGGGTAGAGTGCAGGTTTTACGGTTAATGGAGAGGCAGTTATGGCGCGTGGAGTGAACAAAGTCATTTTGATCGGCAATCTCGGAGCGGATCCGGAAGTGCGTTATTCGGCATCGGGCAGTGCGATCACCAACGCCCGGCTTGCCACCAGCGATCAGTGGAAGGACAAGCAGACCGGCGAGCAGCAGGAGCGCACCGAATGGCATCGGGTGGTCTTCTTTGGCCGGCTCGCGGAAATCGCCGGCGAGTACCTGAAGAAAGGCTCCAAGGTGTTTGTCGAGGGTCGTCTGCAGACGCGTAAATGGCAGGGTCAGGACGGCCAGGATCGCTACACCACCGAAATCGTGGTGAATGACATGCAGATGCTCGATGGCCCCGGTGGCGGCATGGGTGGCGGTGGCATGGGCGCGGCAGCGGGTGCCGGCGCCGGTGCAGCGGCCGCTTCAGCCGGCATGGATCAGTCGGCCGGTGCTCAGTCTCCGGAATCCCAGCCTCAGGCAGCGCCGGTTGACGATTTCGACGACGATATCCCGTTTTAATCCCGCCACCGCCTTGCAAGACGAGGCAGTTCTCCGAGCAATAGCGGCAACAGGCTGGCGCCGAAGACAAGCGCCCAGCCTGTTGCCGTGAGCGGGCTGGTCGCCAGAATGACATTGAGCCCGGGGAGATAAACCGCTGCCAGAAGCAGCAGTGAACACAGCCCGATCGCACCCCAAATCCAGGGATTGCGGGCAATGCTGCCCTGCCAGGGCAGCGTCTTCTGTTCGCGCAGACTGAAGACAAACCACAGCTTGGCAAACCCCAGCGTCAGAAAAGAGACAGTCACTGCGGCCTCATCCGACAGTCCCATGGGCATGAGCGCGAAGAGCAGTGCCGCGAGAATGGCAAGGCCGATGACAAAGCTCCAGGCGGTGATGGCAAGCCAGTGATCTGTGGTGAGGATGGGCTCATCCGCCGGGCGCGGTGGTTTTGCCATGACACCGGCCGAAGTGGCACCAACCGCCAGGGCAAGGGCCGGGAAGACATCGGTGAGCAGATTGAGATAGAGAATCTGCAAGGGCAGCAGCGGCAGGGGAATGGCGAGTAATGTGGCGGTCGCCACCGTGCCGACTTCGGCAAAATTGGTACAGAGCATAAACAGAATCGCCCGGCGGATATTTTCATAAATACCGCGTCCCTGTCGGACTGCCGCGACGATGCTCTCAAAGCGATCATCCTGCAGGATGATATCGCCCACCTCGCGGGCGGCATCCGTGCCACGCTGGCCCATGGCAATGCCGATATCGGCCTGCCGCAGCGCTGGCGCGTCATTGACACCATCCCCGGTCATCGCGACGACGGCTCCGGCATCCTGATAGGACTTCACGATATCGAGCTTCTGCGCCGGGGTGACGCGGGCATGGATATCGGCCGGGTCGATGCCGACGCGCTCGGCAATGGCCCGTGCCGTCTCGGCCTGATCCCCGGTGACCATTACGACCTGAATGCCGGCGGCCTGACAGGCCTTGATGGCCTCGGCAACGCCCGGGCGTGGCGGGTCAAAAAGCCCGACCAGGCCGACCGGGGCCAGATTCTGAAAAACGGCTTCCGGGTCATCCGGCAGGCCCTGCATCCGGCGTTGGGCAAGCAGTAGCGGCCGCAGCCCCTCGCCAGCCAGTTCCGCGACTTGTCTCTGCCACCACGACCGGGTGGTTTCATCGATATCGCAGGCTTTAAGTACCGCATCGGGTGCCCCTTTAACGGCCACCCGCAGGCCCTGTTCCGATTGATGGGCGGTGGCCATCATCATGCGCTCGGCGCTGAAGGGAATCTCCCGGACTTCCGGCTGCTCGGCCAGGAGCGCATCCTGATCGATGCCTGCCTGATGGCCGGCCTCAAGCAGGGCGATTTCCATCGGATCGCCATGATCATTGCCATCATCGCTGTGGGCGGCGAGCTGGGCGTTATTACACAGCACGGCCACCTGCAGGGCCTCCTCGCGGCCGGTCTCTTCGTCGGCGTTTTCCGGCAGGACCAGCGACTCCATATGCATCCGATTGGCGGTGAGAGTGCCGGTTTTATCGGTGAGGATGACGCCTGTCGCACCCAGTGTCTCCACGGCGGCGAGATGGTGGATCAGCGCGTTGCGTTGCGCCATTCGCCACATACCGCGGGCGAGTGCCAGGGTGGCGACAATCGGCAGGCCTTCGGGTACCGCGGCGACGCCGAGCGCAATGCCGGTCTCGAGCATGATCACCAGATCCCGATCGGTGAGCACGCCGATGGCGATCAGCCCCAGCGCGACAAGCAGGACAACCCAGGCCAGGCGATGGCCGAGTCGGTCGAGACGGGTCTGTAGCGGCGTGGCGGAGTCCTTGGCCGTGGCCGTGAGCTCGGCGATACGACCGAGCTCAGTGTCCATGGCAGTGGCTACCACCAGGCCGGTTACGGCCCCTTGGGTGATGGTGGTGCCCTTGTAGAGCATGCTGCTGCGCTCGGCGAGTACGGCCTCGGCGGCCACGGGTTGCGGCGTCTTGACCACCGGGACCGACTCGCCGGTGAGACCGGCCTGATTGCACTGGGCGCCCTCGGCCTCGATCACCCGGGCATCTGCCGGGATCAGGTCGCCTTCCTCGAGCAGGATGATATCGCCCGGGACGAGCTCGGCGGCGGTGATGCTATGCAGTCTCCCACCCCGGCGGACACGGATTTTATCCGGCTGCAGACGCCGCAGTGCATCCATGGTCTGCGCCGCCCGCCATTCGGAGACGAACCCGATGAGGGTGTTGATCAGCACCACGGCAAGGACGGCCGCGGCCTCCAACAGATGCCCCAGCGCAAGCGCGATGGCCCCGGCGATCGCAAGTACCAGGATGACAACACTGCGGAACTGGCGCAGCAGAATGCGCAGCGGTTGGCGGTGCGACTGCCGGGCCAGTCGGTTTTCGCCGTAACGGCGTCGGCGCGCGTTGACCGCGCTTTGATTGAGCCCCTGCTCGGGGTTGACTTCGAACTGCCTGGCAACGGCGTCAGGATCGAGGCTGTGCCAGTCAGAGTCGGTCATTCGGGTGGCTTATCCTCGGGGGCGAGTGACTGCAGGGCTTGAGCGACCGATTGGACAATTTCCCGGCGCTCATGACCATACGCCGAAGGTGGGATGGGCTCGCCGATGCGTACGCGAATGACCCCGCGCCGCGGCAGGATGTGGCCGATTGGCAGAACCTGCTCGCTGCCTTCAATCCAGACCGGGACGACCGGGACCGGATGGGCTGCGAGTAGCAAGCCGATGCCGGGGCGCAGTTCCTGTAGCCCTTCTCCGCTGCCGCGACGGCCTTCCGGGAACCAGATCAGCGAGTGTCCACGCTCCAGACAGCTGGCTGCCAGCGCCAGACTGCGCCGCGGCGCCGAGCCGGGGTCGATCGGCAGTATGCGGGCGATGCGACTGAAAATCCGCCGTGGGGCCGAGGAGAATAAAAGCCCGGTCCAGCCTGCCCAGAAAATCGGTTCAAGCTGAGCGCGTGAGAAAGTGGCGGTAAGCGCAATCGGGTCATAGGCACTGACATGCCGGGGCGTGATGAGAAACGGCCCGCCCTCGGGCCATTCCCCTTCGATCTCGATGCGCACAAAAAGCCGGTTGATCAGTCGAACCCCGCCAAGGGCAAGGCGTGCAGCGGCATGGCGCAGTGGCCCGCGCGGGGCAAGGGCGCGTTGATCCGCCTCATCCAGCATGCCCTCGGGTTCCTTGAGTGCGGTATGCAGCGAGCCTGCCTGTGCGCTTGTCTCGCTCTGCGGTTCGGGTTCGGCCTGAATGACTTCCTGTAGCAGGTCGCGAACGGTCTCCACCCGTCCGATGGCATCATCGCTGAGTTCAATGCCGACACGCTCGCGCAGGCTCACGCCCATCTCCACCCAACTCAGTGAGTCAAGGCCCAGATCACGGGCAAGGCGGGTATCCGGGGTGAGTCGACGGTCGGAGAAACGCTCCGCGAGATAGGCCCAGGTCCTGGCCGCCGCCGGGTCTGCCAGCAATGATTGGTCCTCCGGCGCCATCGCTTCCGGGTCGATGGGCTCGCCCACGGCCACGGGTTCACCGTTACAGAGCGCCTGATAGAGATCTTTCAGGCGATGTCGGCGCAGTTTTCCAAGCCGGGTCCGCGGCAGCGGATCCGGCGTGAAGCGCAGATCGGCGAGGTTGTGATGGCGCGGGAGTTCGCGCATGGCCCTGTCCACGGCCGCCTGTGCGGCCTCCTCACCGTCATTGTCATCGCCCTGCTCCGGGAGGATGACCGCGGCAAGACCGCCGTTTGCCTCCAGAACTCCCGCCTCGCGGATCTCGGGCTGTGCGGCAAGCGCTCTTTCAATGCGTTCCGGGTCGATGTTCTCGCCGCCCGGCAGGACGATGGTGGCGGAAAGCCGCCCGCTTAAGTGCAGGAAGCCATCAGCATCAAGGCTGCCGCCATCCCCGGTTCGAAACCAGCCATCTTCGGTGAAGATTTCATCGCGGCTGACCGCGTCGTTCCAGTAGCCGGCAAAGACATTGGGGCCTTGTGCCTGGACCTCGCCGCCGGCAACACGCAGCGTCACGCCGGATAGGGCGCGGCCAGCGGTTTCAAGCCTCGCCTTGCCCGGGGCGTTCAACGCCAGAATGGGGGATGTCTCGGTGAGCCCGTAGCCGGTGGCGATCGTCCAGCCGAGCCCCTGGAGTCGCTCTCCAATGGCCGGATCAAGTGCGGCGCCGCCGCTCACGGCGAGCTTCAGCCCGGGTGCCAGCCGTTTGAGAACGGGCCGAAACAGCCAGCGCCCGGCATTGATCCCGGTTTTTGCCCGCAGCCGCTGACAGGATCGCAACAGACCGTGGAAGACGCGCTGCCGTCCTGGTCTGCCGGCGGTCAGTCGCTGCTCAAGCCGCTGCCAGATCGCTTCATAGAGCCTCGGGACGCCAAGCAGAATGCTTGCCTTGCTCTCGCGCAGGGCTTCGGCAATGCGCGGGCCGACCAGTGAGCGCGGCATGACCAGAGTGGCGCCGGCGGCGAGCACGCTTAAAAGCCCGATGCTGAAAGGATAGACATGATGCAGCGGTAGCGGCAGCAGTACCCGGTCATGCGCTTTTGCAATGTCTTCGCGCAGCAGGGCCTCGACATTGCTGCTGAGATTGGCATGGGTGAGTGGTACGCCTTTTGGCGGCCCGGTTGTCCCGGAAGTGTAGAAAATGGCGGCCAGTGTCTCGGGCCCCGGCCCTTCTTCAACCAGTGGCCTGGTCTCGGCGCTGGTGTTGATGCTCAGCGCATCGAGATCAATCACCTCCCGGCTGTGTGCATACCCGGGCAGACGCTCGCGCAATGCTTCGGTGGTGTAGATGCGCCAGGGCCGGGCGTCATCAATCACATGGGCAAGATCGGCGGCGCCCATCTGCGCATCCACCGGGACGATGGTGCCACCGGCGCTCAGGGTGGCCAGTGCCAGCACCACCCAGCGCGGGCTGTTGGGGGCAAACAGCAAGACCCGTTCACCATGACGCAGCCCCGCGACCTGCAGTTGATGGGCCAGATCGCTGACGCCGGCCATCAGCTCCCGCCGCAGCCATTCCTTGCGCCCGGTTTCTTCAAAGGCGATCAGGGCAACCCCGTCAGCAGACGTGCGGGCGCTCTGCAGCAGCTCGGGAATGGTGCGGTCTGTCATCAGCGAAGCCCCCGATAAGTCGGATGATCGGCCAGTGCCAGCATGGCGGTATCCCCATCCGTATCGCCATAGGCGTAAATGGGTTGATAGTCGCCGGGGTCGAGCAAGCCCCGCAGTCGACGCACTTTCTCCTCTCCCCGGCAGTTGGCCCCGGCAAGCTCCCCGGTGATTCGGCCATTCTCACGGGCCGCTTCACTGGCGAGCAGCTCGATGCCAAGGCGATCGGTCCAGGGACGGATCCAGTCGCTGACCGAGGCGGAGATCACAATCACCCGATGCCCCTCGCCGATATGCCAGTGCAGTCGTTCCCTGGCCTGGGGACGCAGGAGGTTCTCCAGATGTTCCCGGGCATAGCGCTCACCCACGGCAAGAAACTCTTCCTCGGGCATGCCGCCGAAAAAGGCCTTGAGCACCCGGGTTTTCGCGGTGTCGCGCGAGACCAGTCCGCCCGGGACGCCGAGCAGTAAGGGCGCGAGGGGAATGCCGGCCGCCAGACAGCGACGAAGGCCGAACTGCCGGATGAGTAGATCCGAGAGTGTGTCGCGCCGGGTGAGTGTGCCGTCGAGATCAAACAGGGCCAGCGCCTGCGTTTGGTTCATGGATTCTGCACCGGGTTGTTCGCCATGGAATCATTCTGCCGTGACCGCCTGGCGGATGCGAATCGCGGCCCGCGTCGCTGGCTATTGCCACGGCAGGTCAGTAAAGTTGCGGGTTTATCAGGACAAGGAGTCAAGGCCATGGCCACCCCGCATATCAGCGCCGAACCGGGCGATTTTGCCGAAACCGTTCTCATGCCGGGTGATCCATTGCGCGCCCAGGTCATCGCCGAGCATTACCTCGATGAGGTGCGCGAAGTGACCAACACGCGCAATATGCTCGGATTCACCGGCCTCTACCATGGACAACCGGTCTCGGTGATGGGTTCAGGCATGGGCATTCCGTCGATGTCGATCTATGCCTTTGAGCTTTTCAACGAATATGGCGTTGAGAAGATCATTCGGGTGGGCACCTGCGGTGGGATCAGCCCGGATGTGGCGGTGCGCGACATTATCATTGCCATGGGCGCCTCGACCGATTCCAGCGTCAATCGAACCCGATTTGGCGGCTATGATTTTGCCGCGATCGCCGATTACGGCCTGCTTGAGGCGCTGGTGAATGCCGCGCGCAGTGCCAATGTGAACCCGCGTATTGGCAATGTTTTCTCCTCGGAGCTTTTCTATAATCCCAAAGCCGATAACTTTGAGATGATGAAAGCGCACGGGGTGCTTGCCGTGGAGATGGAGGCGGCAGGGCTTTATGGCGCGGCGGCCGAAGCCGGGAAGCGGGCAGCCAGTATTCTCACCGTCAGTGATCACGTGATCACCGGGGCGTCGACCAGCGCGGAAGAACGCCAGAACAGTTTCCATGACATGATGAAGGTGGCCCTGGAGGCCGCCATCGCCGCCGACTGATCCACGGAGGGAGGATTGGGATGCGTATCACCATTTTTGGCACGGGTTATGTGGGTCTGGTCACCGGCGCCTGCTTTGCCGAGGTTGGCAACGATGTGGTCTGCGTCGACGTTGATGCGGCAAAAATTGAGCGGCTGAACCGGGGTGAGATCCCGATTTTTGAGCCCGGACTCGAGGCCATCGTGCTGCGCAACCGCGAAGCCGGTCGATTGCAGTTCACAACCGATGCGGCGGCGGGTGTCGATCATGGTGAGTTTCAGTTCATTGCGGTCGGCACCCCACCGGATGAGGACGGCTCGGCGGATCTGAAATATGTCCTTGCCGTGGCCGATACCATTGCCGCGCACATGCAGGATGAGAAGATTGTGGTGGATAAATCGACGGTGCCCGTGGGCACCGCTGATCGCGTCCGCGGCACCATCGCCTCAAGGCTTGCCAAGCGCGATGTCGACATCCCCTATTCGGTGGTCTCCAATCCCGAATTCCTCAAGGAAGGCGCGGCGGTTGAGGATTTCATGAAGCCTGAACGGGTCATTGTCGGGAGTGATGATGCCCATGCCCGGGAGCGGCTGCATGCGCTCTATGCCCCGTTCAACCGCAATCATGACCGGCTGATCAGTATGGATGTGCGCTCGGCGGAGCTCACCAAATACGCCGCCAATGCCATGCTGGCCACCAAGATCAGTTTCATGAATGAACTGGCCAATATCGCCGATCGCGTGGGCGCGGACATCGAGCGGGTGCGCATCGGCATCGGCTCCGACCCGCGCATTGGCTATCACTTCATCTACCCGGGGGCCGGTTACGGCGGTTCCTGTTTCCCCAAGGATGTACAGGCGCTTGCCCGTACCGCCCAGGATGTTGATTACAGCCCGGCACTGCTCGATGCCGTCGAGGCGGTGAATCACCGGCAGAAGGATTATGTGTTCAACCGCATTCGCGAACACTACAAGGGCGCTCTTGAGGGCCGGACTTTTGCCGTCTGGGGCCTTGCCTTCAAACCCAATACCGATGACATGCGTGAGGCGGCCAGCCGGCGTCTGTTGGAATCCCTCTGGGAGGCCGGCGCGGCGGCGCGGGTTTTCGACCCCAAGGCCATGGAAGAGACACAGCGAATCTATGGTGAACGGCCGGGGCTGCATTACTGTGATGATGCGGAGGCCGCACTCGAGGGTGCCGACGCCCTTGTTGTCATGACCGAGTGGAATGTCTTCCGCAGCCCGGATTTTGCACTGATCCGCGAAAAGCTCTCGGCCCCGGTGATCTTCGATGGGCGCAATGTCTACGACCCGGACGTCCTGCGCGAAGCCGGCTTTGATTATTATGCGATCGGCCGCCGCCCGGTGTTTGCCGCATCATCCGGGGGGCAGTCATGAGCGCGCCGCTGCCGCTCTACCCGGTCATCCTCTCCGGCGGTGTGGGCTCACGGCTCTGGCCTCTGTCGCGGGAGTGCTACCCGAAGCAGTTTCTGGATGTCGCTGCGAGCGGTCAGACGCTGGTGCAGGAGACATTGGGCCGGCTCGCGGGCCTGGATGAGTTACAGCCACCGCTTGTCGTCTGTAACGAGGCCCATCGCTTTCTGGTCGCCGAGCAGTTGCGCGACAACCCTGTCGGCCAGGCGCGTATCCTGCTGGAGCCGGTAGGCCGTAACACAGCGCCTGCGGTGGCCGTGGCCGCGCTGCAGGCCCTGCGTGAAGCCAAGGATGCGGTGCTGGCCATTTTCCCCGCGGATCATCTCGTCGCCGAGCCGGCTCTCCTGCGTGAGGCCATCACCGAGGCCGCCCGGTCGGCGGCGGAGGGTTTCCTGGTGACCTTCGGGATCGTGCCCACCCATCCGGAGACCGGCTATGGCTATATTGAGGCCGGCGAGCCGGTTGCAGGTGGCCCGGCATTGCGGGTGACCCGCTTTGTGGAAAAGCCGGATGCTGAGGCAGCCGGGCGCTATGTCGAGCAGGGCGGGTTTTATTGGAATTCCGGCATGTTCGTCATGCGTGCCTCGGATTATCTGCAGGCCCTGCAACAGCATGCCCCCGAGATCCTGCGTGCCTGTGAAGCGGCCATGGCCGAGGCCTCCCGGGATCTTGATTTCATTCGTCTGGGAGAAGCCGGTTTTACCGCCTGCCCGAGCGATTCCATCGACTATGCGGTCATGGAGCACACCGATTCTGCGGTGACGCTGCCGCTTCAGGCCGGCTGGAGTGACCTCGGGTCCTGGGCAACGCTCATGGAAGCCGGCAGGCCCGATGCCGATGGCAATGTCACCATGGGCGATGTGCTGGTCGAAGACTCTCGCAACAATTATGTCCGTGCAGAAAGCCGTCTGGTGGCCACGGTCGGGCTGCAGGACCATGTGGTGGTGGAGACCGCCGATTCGGTGCTGGTGGCGCCGCGTGATCAGGTTCAGGCCGTGAAACGCATTGTTGAGCGGCTGCAGGCCGATGGGCGAGCCGAGGCGCAGGAACACCGTCAGGTACATCGTCCCTGGGGCAGTTACGAGGGCCTGGTCCAGGGCGAGCGCTTTCAGGTCAAACGCATTATCGTCAATCCGGGCTGTCAGCTCTCGCTGCAGAAGCATCATCACCGCGCTGAGCACTGGATTGTGGTCAAGGGCACGGCCCGGGTGACACGCGGGGAGGAGAGTTTCCTGCTCGGGGAGAACGAATCCACCTATATCCCGCTTGGCACCGTCCATCGACTGGACAATCCGGGCATGATCCCGCTGGAGCTGGTGGAAGTGCAGTCCGGCAGCTATCTCGGCGAAGACGATATTATCCGGATTGAAGACGTCTATGGCCGCTGATCGGCGGATTGTCGGCGTATCGCTGCCCTAGTATTCTGCTCGCCATGACACAGAAGGTTTATGTACGCACGCATGGCTGCCAGATGAATGAGTACGATTCGGCCAAAATGGTCGATGTGCTCGCAGCCGAAGGTCAGTATGAGCGGGTGACGACGCCGGAAGCGGCCGATGTCATTCTGCTCAATACCTGCTCAATTCGCGAAAAAGCCCAGGAGAAGGTGTTCTCCGAGCTTGGCCGGTGGCGGGCGCTTAAGTCCGAGAAACCCGACCTGCTGATCGGCGTCGGCGGCTGCGTGGCCAGTCAGGAGGGTGCAGCGATTGTTGAGCGCGCGCCTTTCGTCGATATGGTTTTCGGGCCACAGACCCTGCATCGGCTGCCCGATATGGTGGCCCGCGCTCGGGAGACCGGGCGCTCGGTGGTCGATGTCAGTTTCCCGGAGATTGAGAAGTTCGACCGCCTGCCGGAGCCTCGCGCCGAGGGCCCGACAGCGTTTGTCTCGATCATGGAAGGCTGCAGCAAATACTGCAGTTTCTGCGTGGTGCCCTACACCCGCGGTGAGGAGATCAGCCGCCCGTTTGAGGATGTGCTCGCGGAGTGTGCCGAGCTCGCCGAACAGGGTGTCCGCGAGATCACGCTGCTCGGGCAGAACGTCAATGGCTACGCAGCCGAGGGCCCGGATGGTGAGCCAGCGGACCTGGCGCTGTTGATCCACTATGTCGCCGCGCTCGAAGGCATTGACCGCATTCGCTTCACCACCTCGCATCCGCTCGATTTCAACCAGGCGCTGGTGGATGCCTATGCCGAAGTCCCGGAGCTGGTGAACCATCTGCACCTGCCGGTGCAGAGCGGCTCGGATAACGTGCTCACCCTCATGAAACGCAACCACGGCCGGGATTATTTTCTCGATCTGGTGGCGCGGCTGAAAAAGGCCCGGCCGGATCTGTCCATTTCCTCGGATTTCATCATCGGCTTCCCCGGAGAGATGAAAAAAGACTTCGAGGCGACCATGGATCTCATCGAGCAGGTCGGGTTTGATCAATCATTCAGTTTCATCTACTCGCGCCGGCCCGGCACACCCGCTGCACAGCTGCCGGATGCCACTTCGCGCGAAGAGAAAAAAGAACGGCTCCAGCGCCTGCAGGCAGTCCTCGATCGCAATGCCCGCGCGATTAGCGAGGCGATGGTGGGCCAGGTGGAATCGGTGCTGGTAGATGGTGTCTCGCGCAAGAACGCCAGCGAGATCAAGGGGCGCACCCAGAATAATCGGGTGGTGAATTTCCCCGGGCATCCGCGCCTGATCGGCCGCTTCGTCAAGGTGCGGATCACCGAGGCGCTGTCCAATTCTCTGCGTGCAGAGATGCTGGGTATTGATACCGATCTCGAGCCCGAGCTTGCCGATATGCCGCAGGCATTTGCCGCGGAGGCCTCATGAGCCGGGTGGACGCTTGAGCAGCCACGCCGGGGCCGTCGACTTCACACTGGCGCCTGCCGATAACGAGCGGCTGGCCAACTTATGCGGACAGTTTGACGAGAATCTCCGTCAGGTTGAAAAACGCCTGGGTGTCGAGATTGAGAACCGCGGTCATCGATTCCGTATCATCGGCCAGGATGCCGCCGCTCAGGTCGCCGGTGATGTCATTCGCACGCTCTATGATCACACCGCGCGCGAGATTATCGGGGCTGAGAATGTTCATCTTCAGCTGCGCAGTGCCGAGGCCGAGGCTTCGCGCAATCAGGCAGTCTCCGATGAAAAGGCGGATGCGCCACCGGCGCCGGATGAAGTCAGTATCCGCACCCGCAAGGGGCTTATTCGAGGGCGCGGGCCGAGTCAGCGCGACTACCTCAGTGCCATCGCCCGGCATGATCTGAATTTTGGTATCGGCCCGGCCGGGACCGGCAAGACCTATCTTGCCGTTGCAAGCGCCGTCGACGCGCTGCAGCAGGAGCGGGTGCAACGACTGGTGCTGGTGCGACCGGCGGTGGAAGCCGGCGAGCGGCTCGGTTTTCTGCCCGGTGATCTGGCGCAGAAGGTGGATCCCTATCTGCGACCGCTTTATGACGCGCTGTTTGAAATGCTCGGTTTTGAGCGGGTGAACAAGCTCATTGAGCGCAATGTCATCGAGGTCGCGCCATTGGCCTACATGCGTGGCCGGACTCTCAATGGGGCTTTCATCATCCTCGATGAAGCCCAGAACACCACCGTCGAGCAGATGAAGATGTTCCTCACGCGGCTGGGTTTTGGCTCGACTGCGGTGGTCACCGGTGATGTCACTCAGATTGACCTGCCGCCCGGCAAGACCTCGGGGCTGCGTGATGCCATTGATGTGCTGCAGGCCGTCGATGGGGTGAGCTTTACCTTTTTCTCGGCCAAGGACGTGGTCCGACATGATCTGGTGCAGCGTATCGTGCGCGCCTACGACCGCCGGGAAGGCGATCACACCGCTGATTGACCGCAGTCGATGTCCGAACTCCAATTGCAGACAGCAACCGCCGATACGGTGCCGGAGCAGGCTGAATTCAGCCGCTGGGTGGAGGCAGCCCTACAGGGCCGGATCGATGACTGGGAGCTTGCGATTCGGTTGGTGGATGAGGCCGAGAGCCAGGCGCTGAATCGTGATTACCGCGGCAAGGATGCCCCCACCAATGTGCTCTCTTTTCCCGCGGAATTGCCGGATGGTATTGATCTGCCGCTTCTCGGCGATCTGGTCATCTGCGCACCGGTCGTCGCCCGAGAAGCGCGCGAGCAGGATAAGCTCTGGCTCGCGCATTGGGCGCATCTGACTGTCCACGGGGTCTTGCACTTGCTCGGCTTTGACCATAAGACTGTCACTGAGGCCGAGATCATGGAGAATGAGGAGCGTCGAATTCTGGCGCAACTGGGGTATGCTGACCCTTACGCCTGAGCGGGGACTGCGGGATCGATCGGTTAGAGCGCTGCGCGCAGTGGTCTAACCCATCGACCGAAAGGTCGCCAGTCGAGGCCAGAACGGAGCGGCATGAACGACGAACAATCCGGGAGTACCAGCGCCAGCCATAGACCATGGCTGGATCGGGTCAAACGCCTTTTTGGCAGTCACGAGCCCCGCGATCGCGAGGGCGTGGTTCAGGTCCTGAAGGATTCACAAAGACGCGGCATTCTCGATGCGGATGCGCTCTCCATGTGCGAGGGGGTATTGCATGTGGCTGACCTGCAGGTCCGCGATGTGATGATTCCGCGCTCCCAGGTCTCACTCCTGCAACGCTCCGAGTCGGTCTGGGATCTCCTGCCCACCATAATCGACAGCGGCCATTCCCGCTTCCCGGTGACCGGCGACAGCCGCGATGATGTCATCGGCATTCTCATCGCCAAGGACCTCCTGCCCTATCTCGACCCGACGCATGAGCGTGAATTTCACTTACGCGAGCTGCTGCGCCCGGCACTGTTCGTCCCGGAGAGCAAGCGACTGGATGCCCTGCTCAAGCTCTTCCAGGAAAGCCGTAATCATCTTGCCATCGTGGTGGATGAATATGGCGGTCTGGCCGGCATCGTGACCATCGAGGATGTGATCGAGCAGATTGTCGGTGAGATTGACGATGAACATGATCTGGACGAATCCACCTGGATTCTGAATCGCGGTGATGATGGCCGCACGGTGGTCAAGGCGCTGACACCTGTTGAGATTTTTAATGAACATTTCGGCACGGCTTTCAGTGATGAGGAATTCGATACCATCGGCGGGTTGGTGGCCAATGGCTTCGGGCATCTGCCAAGGCGCGGTGAGCAGCTCACGCTCGAGGGGTTGCAGTTTGATGTCCTGCGCGCCGACTCGCGTCGACTGCATTTGTTGCTGGTCTCCACCGCCGATGCGGCCGAACCCGGTGATCCGTCCGCGGCTTCTGATTAGGCAATGATGCCCTTGCCGCTCATGCTCATTCTCTCGCTGGCGGCGGGGTTGCTGCTTGCACTGGGTTTTGCTCCCTACTCACTGGCCTGGGCGCCGCTGGTGGCGCTGGCGGTCATCTTCGCGCTCATCTCCCGTGTCAGGGCAGTGAGCGTTGTTCTGCTTGCCGGTTACAGCTTCGGTCTCGGCTACGCAGGGCTCGGTGTCTACTGGATCTATCACAGCATCGCCGATTATGGCGGCGGCGTGCTTGCAGCCGGTATTGCAACGCCGATCCTCATCGCGCTTTTCGCGCTGATCCCCATGCTGGCGCTCTGGCTTGGCTGGGTGGTGGGCCAGCGTTGTCGCCGGGTCTCGGCACTATTGAGCTTCCCGCTCGCCTGGATACTGATTGAGTGGGTGCGCAGCTGGCTTTTCACCGGGGCCACCTGGTTGAGCGTCGGTTACAGCCAGATCGACACGCCTCTGGCGCATTGGGCGCCGGTTCTCGGCGTCTATGGCCCCGGGCTCGGATTGGCCCTGCTTGCCGGAGCGCTGGCCTGGTGGATGCGCCGCCCCCTGTCCCTGCGGTTGCTATTACCACCGGCGCTGGCTGCGGTGTTATTGGCCGCCGGATTCCTGCTGGATCGGGAATGGAGCACCCCGAGCGCTGAGCCGCTTACGGTGGCGCTTATCCAGGGCAATATCGATCAGGCGCGGAAATGGGATCCGACGGCGCGTGAGGAGATTGTTGCTGAATATGTCGGGCTCAGCCGCCGTCACTGGGGTGAGGATCTGGTGATCTGGCCCGAGGCGTCCCTGCCGGTCTACTACCATCAGGCCGAGACGCTGCTGCAGCGTCTGGTCGAGGAGGCGACTGCCGCCGGCAGTACACTTGTGATCGGCGCGCCGGTGGCCGAGGATGACAGAGCCTTCAATGCCGTTGTCATTCCCGGGGAGTCAGCGCAGTTCTACTACAAACGGCATCTGGTGCCCTTTGGTGAATACGTGCCGTTTCGCGATATTGCCGGTGGGCTGCTTGATTTTGTCGGCACACCGCTGGGGGATTTTGACGCCGGCACCTCGGCGAGGCCGCTGGAGGCCGGGGGTGCTGCCATTGGCGTGAGCATCTGCTACGAGGTGACATTCGGCACCGAGATTGCCGATGCCCTGCCGGCCGCGGAGATTCTGCTCAATCTCAGTAATGATGCCTGGTTCGGCCGTTCTGCGGCCCCCTGGCAGCATTTGCAGATGGCACGAATGCGCGCCCTTGAGACTGCCCGGCCCATGTTGCGGGCCACCAATACCGGTGTCTCGGCCATGATTGATCGCAAGGGCAGGGTGCTTGCCCGGACTGGGCTGTTTGAGCAGACCGTCCTCAATACTGAAATCACGCCGCATGCCGGGGCCACACCGTATACCCGCTGGCGCGACTGGCCGGTCGTGATCATCTGTATCAGCGGATTGTTCCTGCTGCTGGTCTTTGGCCGCCGGGAGCTCACCCTCTTTCGCGACATTGGGTAGCCGGCGTTACACTGAGCGCATCAGGCACTAAGGAGCATCGAGCGATGAGTGACGAGCAGAAAAATCAATCGCGTGAAGTCCATGCTTATGAACAGATGCTCGAGCGTCTGCGTGAGCGGCTCGAGCACACGGGTGAGGCGGTCGAGCATGGATTCCACGAAGCGCTCGATACCGTGCGGGAGCGCAGCGTAGAGCTTGGTGAGCTGACGCGTGATGAGGCCGAGCGGATTGCCGCATGGCTGCGCCGGGACCTGCAGGATGCCGCGGAATATGTGGAGAAAACCCGTGGTACTTATGCCGACTGGCTGCACATGGACTTGCAGCTGGTGGAGAACTGGATCTGGGATCAGTTCTCCTCGGTGGCGGATCAGACGCGGCTGCAGTGGCAGGCATTCAATGAAGAGCTGCAGGCGGCGGCGCGTTATCACACCGGCGAGATCACCGGTCCGGGCAGTCTTGTCTGTCGCAGCTGCGGTGAGGTGCTGCATTTCAAGCGTGCAGGCCATATTCCACCCTGCCCGCGCTGCCATGGCAGTGAATTTGAACGCGCGGCGCGACAGTCATCAAACGCGTCATAGGTGCAATCGGTACCGGCGGCGGGGTATCCTCTCGCGCCATGGAAAAGCATTACAACCCCGCCGAAATTGAGACCGCCGCACAGGCCTACTGGGATGAAGCCGGCACCTTTGAAGTCAGCGAAGACCCGACGGTAGAAAAATACTACTGTCTGTCGATGCTGCCGTACCCGAGCGGTCGGCTGCACATGGGCCATGTGCGCAATTACACCATTGGCGATGTCATTGCCCGCTTCCAGCGCATGCAGGGGCGCAACGTCCTCCAGCCCATGGGCTGGGATGCCTTTGGCCTGCCGGCCGAGAACGCGGCGATCAAACGCGATGTCCCCCCGGCGAAATGGACCTACGAGAATATCGATCATATGCGCCGTCAGCTGCAGCGCATGGGCTATGGCTATGACTGGCGGCGGGAGGTCACCACCTGCCAGCCCGACTACTATCGCTGGGAGCAGCAGATGTTCACCCGGCTGTTTGAAAAAGGCCTGGTCTATCAGGCCAAGTCGGTCGTGAACTGGGACCCGGTGGATCAGACGGTGCTTGCCAATGAGCAGGTGGTGGACGGTCGCGGCTGGCGCTCAGGCGCCATCGTTGAGCGTCGGGAGATTCCCCAGTGGTTCCTGCGTATCACCGACTATGCCGATGAGTTGCTCGACGGCCTGGACAATCTGCCGGGCTGGCCGGATGCCGTTAAGATCATGCAGCGCAACTGGATCGGCCGCTCCGAGGGTGTCGAGCTTGATTTCGCCCTTGCTGATGGTGGTGAGCCGCTGCGGGTCTACACCACCCGGCCGGATACGCTCTATGGGGCGACGTATATGGCGGTGGCGGCGGATCATCCGCTGGCGCTGGCCGCGGCGGAAAAGGATCCGGCGATCGAGGCTTTTCTCGAAGAGATTCGCCAGGGTGCTGTCACCGAAGAGGCGATGGAGAAGCTCGAGAAAAAGGGCATGCCGCTCGGGGTTGAGGCCATCAATCCGCTCTCCGGTGAGCGCATCCCGGTCTGGGTCGCCAATTTCGTGCTCATGGGCTACGGCACCGGGGCGATCATGGCGGTCCCGGCGCATGATGCGCGTGACCATGAATTTGCCAAGCGCTTTGGCCTGCCGATCCGCCAGTCGGTCGGCCCGGCCGATGGCAGTGCCGTGGACGTCGAGGCGGAACCCTGGAGCGCCAAGGAGAACCTTGTCACGGTGAATTCGGGTGAATTCACGGGCATGGATTTCACCACGGCATTCAATGCCATCGCCGATCATCTGGAATCCCGCGGCATCGGGCAGCGCACGATCAACTATCGCCTGCGCGACTGGGGTGTCTCGCGGCAGCGTTATTGGGGCTGCCCGATTCCGATTATCCATTGCCCGGACTGTGGCGCCGTGCCGGTGCCGGACAGCGACCTGCCGGTCACCCTGCCCGAGCAGGTGACGTTCACCGGTGTGCAGTCGCCGCTTAAAAGCGACCCGGACTGGCGTCGTGTGGCCTGCCCGCAATGCGGCACACAGGCCGAGCGCGAGACCGACACCTTCGATACCTTCGTGGAGTCCTCCTGGTATTACGCGCGCTACTGCAGCCCCACCGATGAGGCGATGCTGGATGACCGCGCGAATTATTGGTTGCCGGTGGATCAGTACATCGGTGGTATCGAGCATGCGGTCATGCATCTGCTCTATTTCCGTTTCTGGCACAAGCTCATGCGTGATCTCGGGCTGGTGGCAAGCGATGAGCCCGCCACCAATCTGCTCTGTCAGGGCATGGTGCTGGCCGAGGCGTACTACCGCGACAGCGAAGAGGCCGGGCGTGAGTGGATCGCCCCTGCCGATGTCGAAGTCGAGCGTGATGGCAAGGGACGCATTGTGGCGGCCAGACGCCGCAGCGATGGAGCCGAGGTGGTTGCCACCGGCTGGACCACCATGTCGAAGTCGAAGAACAACGGCGAAGATCCCGAAGCGCTGGTGGATCGGTTTGGCGCCGATACCGTGCGACTGTTCACCATGTTCGCCGCGCCGCCGGAGCAGGCTCTTGAATGGCAGGACAGCGGTGTTGAGGGGGCTTCGCGTTTTCTGCGTCGGCTCTATGCGCTCATCCAGGAGCATGTCGAGGCGGGTCCGGTACCGGCCGACCCACGCGTTGCTGAGCTCGACGAGACCGGTGTTGCGCTGCGTCGCAAGCTGCATGAAACCATCAACAAAGTCACCGACGATATTGGCAGGCGATATACCTTCAATACCGCCATTGCGGCCATTATGGAGCTGTGTAATGCCCTCGGGCGCTACGCCGCAACGGATGCTGCCGCCCGAGGACTGCGCCAGGAGGCATTGGAGGCCGTCGTGCTGATGCTCCAGCCGATCACGCCTCATCTCAGCCATGCCCTGTGGCAGTCGCTGGGAAGGGATGGCGCGGCCGTTGATCAACCCTGGCCCGAGGTGGATGAATCGGCGCTGGTTCAGGATGAGGTGGAGCTGGTGGTGCAGGTCAACGGCAAGCTGCGCAGCCGTCTGGTGATTGCGGCGGACGCCGATGAGCAGACCATTCAGACAGCAGCACTCGCCGATGCCAATGTCCAGCGCTTTATTGAATCAGCCACCGTGCGTAAGGTCATTGTTGTCCCCGGGCGGCTGGTGAATGTGGTGGCCAACTGATGCAAAAACTCAAGATTCTGCTGCTGTGCTCATTGGTCCTTGTGATCACCGCCTGCGGCTGGCAGCTGCGAGGAGCAGCGGGTGGTGGCTTTGCCGCGGTGCCCATCGCCCTTGAAGGCAGCGCCGGAAACCGACTGCTCAACGAAATCGCGGTTGAGCTGCGCAGTCTGGATGCCGAGGTGGTGGCGGCGGCCGATCAGGCTCGCTGGGTGATTGAGGTCGACCGCCCCGATCGCAGTCGCCGGACCGTGGCGAGTGATGCCGATGGGTTTGCCAGTGAATACGAGCTTCGCTACAGCCTGAGCTTTACCCTCCGGCCGGGTGGCCTCGCGGAGGCAATGGCCGAGGGCAGGCAGCAACAGACCGTCCAGACTTCGGCGGCCTACCGCGCCGATCCCGATAATCTCCAGGCCCAGGAGGCTGAGGAAGAAGCCCTGGTCCGTGAGCTGCGTGAGGATGCCATCCGTCTGTTGCTCGCGCGTGTCGGCCGCAGCCTCTAGGCAGCCCGGATCATGCCCGAGCTGCGCTTCGATGATCTGCCCGGGGCCATTCACAAAGGCCTTGCCGGTGCCTATTTAATCGGAGGCGAAGAGCCGCTGCTCATCGAAGAAGCGCTCGATGCACTGCGGGCCAAAGCGCGCGAGGCCGGCTATACCGAGCGCGATGTCCTGCATGCCGATGCGAGTTTCGACTGGAACCGGCTTGCGGCTGCCAGTGACAATCTCTCCTTGTTCAGTGATCGACGATTGTTGGAGCTGCGCCTGCCCGGCGGCAAGCCTGGCCGTGAGGGGGCCGCGGTGCTCAAGGCCCAGGCCGAATCGGCGCCTGAGGATACCCTGCTGGTAGTGATTACCGGCCGACTTGAGGCCGCGCAGCGCAAGTCGGCCTGGGTGCAGGCTTTTGCCCGCGCCGGGGTGATGAGCTATGCCTGGCCGCTGCGGCGCGGTCAGATGCCCGCCTGGATCGCTGCACGCGGGCGTGAACGCGGGCTTGAGATCGACCGCGAGGTCATTGAGCTGTTGGTGGATCGCAACGAGGGCAATCTGCTGGCACTTGCACAGGAGATCGACAAGCTGGCGCTATTGCTGGGCACCGGAACCGTCAATCTGAAGGCCGCGCAGGAGGCTGTCACCGATAGCGCGCGGTTTGCCGTGTTTGACCTGCCCGATGCGGTCCTCAGCGGTGAGGTGGCCCGCAGCCTGAAGATCACTGAGCGCCTTCGCGCCGAAGGTGAACAGCCCGTCCTCGTCCTCTGGGGTTTGGCCAAAGAGCTGCGGGTGCTGGCGGATCTGGAACAGACCCCGGCCAATGGCGCTGCCTCGCAGTCGGTAATGCGACGTCACCGGGTCTGGAAGCAGCGTCAGAGCGTACTCGAGCAACTCGCCCGGCGGGCCCGTCGCGGAACCTGGTCACGCATGCTCTCGCAGGCAGCCAGGGTTGATCGCATCATCAAAGGGGCCGAGCCGGGGCAGCCCTGGGATGAACTGATAGTATTGACGAGCAAGGCCGCACGTCTGGCGGCGGCGGCAAGAAGCAGAGGAATTCGCTCATGATCGAGGATGTGAATGCTTATATGCGCGGGCTCGGTGAGGCGGCGAGGGCGGCCGGCCGTGAGCTTGCAGCCACCGAAAGCGGCCCGCGCAATGCTGCGCTGCGGGCCATTGCCGAGCGCATACGGGGTGCGCGAGAGACACTGAAGACCGCCAATGCCAAGGATATCGCCGCCGGTGAAGCAGCCGGTCTCGATGCCGCACTGCTCGATCGATTGGCACTGACCGATGCGCGTATTGAAGCGATGGCCGAGGGTCTGGAGCAGATTGCCGCATTGCCCGACCCGGTGGGAGCGGTAACGGATCTCTCACCCATGCCCTCAGGTATCCGGGTCGGACGCATGCGGGTGCCGTTGGGTGTCATCGGCATTATTTATGAATCGCGGCCCAATGTGACCGCCGATGCCGCCGGGCTCTGTCTTAAATCCGGCAACGCCTGTCTGCTGCGTGGCGGATCCGAGGCCCTGCACTCCAATCAGGCCATTGCCGAGTGCATTATCGAGGGTCTTGTGGAAGCGGGGCTGCCGCGCACTGCCGTACAGGTGGTGGCCACGACCGATCGCGCCGCGGTGGGCAGTCTGATCACCATGGATGACTACGTGGATGTGCTGGTGCCAAGAGGCGGTAAAGGGCTGATTGAGCGCATCATGCAGGAAGCCACGGTCCCGATGATCAAGCACCTTGATGGCATCTGTCATTGTTATGTTGATGCAGCCGCCGATCTCGAGATGGCCGAGCGCGTGGTGGTCAATGCCAAAACCCAGCGCTATGGCACCTGCAACACGCTTGAGACACTTCTGCTTGATGGTGATATTGCTGAGGAGCTGTTGCCACGGCTTAAGGCGCGGTTCGATGAGTTTGGTGTGGAGCTTCGCGGCTGTGAGCGCAGCTGTGCGCTCGTAGCCGGTCTGACGCCGGCCACGGATGCCGATTGGGATACTGAATATCTCGCGCCGATCCTCTCGGTGCGGGTTGTCGATGGCATCGATGCCGCCATGGCGCATATCGCCCGGCACAGCTCCGGGCATACTGAGGCCATCGTCACCAACCACCATGCCAATGCCGAGCGATTTCTGCGCGAGGTGGATTCGAGTTCCGTCATGGTCAATGCCTCCACCCGATTCGCGGACGGTTTTGAGTACGGACTCGGTGCCGAAATAGGCATCAGTACCGATAAACTGCATGCGCGTGGGCCGGTCGGCCTTGAGGGATTGACCACCCAGAAATACATCGTCCTTGGCGAGGGGCATATTCGCGAATGACGGCAGTAACGGCCGCGCCGGTGGCGCTTTTGGGCGGGACATTCGATCCGGTCCACTACGGTCATCTGCGCCCGGCCATTGAGTTGCTGGAGAAGCTCAACCTGGCTGAGCTGCGCCTGGTCCCCGGGCAGGTGCCGCCACACCGGCCGCCGCCTAGGCTGTCCGCCGAGCGCCGATGCGCGCTGCTCGAGCAGGCGGTTGCCGATATTCCGGGGCTGGTGGTGGATTCGCGTGAGCTCGAGCGGCCGGGGCCCTCTTATACGGTTGATACGCTGCGCGCCCTGCGCGATGAAATCGGCCCTGAGCGGCCGCTTATTTTCATCATGGGCTCGGATGCCTTTCGTGGACTGATGCAATGGCATCGCTGGGAGGCGTTGACCCGATACGCGCATCTGCTGGTGACAACCCGTGGTGGTGACAGCGGTGAGCTGCCGCCGGCACTTGCCACATGGCTGGCAGCACGGGAGGTTGAGACGGCCGAGCGGCTGCGCGCGGCACCGGCCGGGTCGGTACTGTTTCAGGCGGTCTCGCGTCTGCAGATCTCCGCGACGGCGATTCGACGACTGCTTGCCCGGGGTTATTCCGTGCGCGGGTTGATGCCCGAGGCCGTCTGGCGTGAGGTTCGCCGGGGATGCTATGGCTACCCACAGATTTAACGGGCAGGACTGCCCGGGAGGATCAGATCACTGATGAATGAGACTGCTCACCCTGCCGAGCGCCTGCGCGATCAGGTCGATCGTGCCATGGCGGATATGAAGGCCGTCGATCCGCGGATCATTGATGTTCAGGGTCGCACCGCGATTACCGACTACATGGCGTTCGCCACCGGAAATTCGCGGCGTCATGTCCGCTCCATTGCCGAGTCGGTGATTGAGGCTGCCCGCGAGCTCGATCTGCGCCCGCTCGGGGTCGAGGGGATGGAGGGCAGCGAATGGGTGCTGGTGGATCTGGGTGATGTGGTGGTGCATGTCATGCTCGAGGATGTCCGTGATTTCTATCGGCTTGAGCGCATCTGGGGCGTTGATGGCGATCGCGGGGATACGGAAGACGAGGAGTGAAGAGGCATGCGACTGGATCTGGTAGCGGTCGGACGGCGCTCACCCGGCTGGGTGCAGACCGGGTTTGAGACGTTTGCCGAGCGCATGCCAAGGCATCTGCCGCTTGCCCTGAAAGCCGTTGAGGGGGGTTCTGCCCGACGCGCCGGGGATACCGAACGCGCTCGTGCGGAGGAGGCCGATGCGCTGCTGGCCGCGGCCGGCCGATCGCGTCTGATCGCACTCGATGAGCGTGGCAAGTCCTGGTCGACGCAGGATCTGGCAGACTATCTGGAAGCGGCGATGCAGCAGGGCGAGGATCTGGCCTTCGTGATTGGCGGTGCGGATGGTCTGCACCCGCGTTGCCTGGAGGCCGCCGAGCGACGCTGGTCGCTCTCGGCCTTAACGCTGCCGCATATGCTCGTGCGTGTGGTTGTGGCCGAGCAGTTGTATCGCGCCTGGACCCTGCTCTCCGGGCATCCCTATCATCGAGCGGGATAATGTTTAGGCAAAGGAGATGGCTATGACCCAACTCTTTCTGGCTTCGGCCTCACCACGACGGCGCGAGATTCTCGAGCGCATGGGTGTCGCCTTTGAGACGGTGGCGCAGAGCGCTGATGAGACGGTGCTCCCGGACGAGGCCCCTGAGGTCTTTGCCATTCGTCTGGCGCTGGAGAAAGCACGCGCCGGTCTGCAGCAACGCCCGGCCGGCGCGACCGCCCCGGTACTGGGTGCCGATACCGCCGTGGTCATTGACGATCAGATTCTCGGTAAGCCGGATGATCGGCAGGAAGCGCTCGCCATGCTCGAGCAGCTCTCCGGGCAGACGCATCGGGTACTGACCGGTGTGGCGCTGGTCGATGGCGAGCGCGAGCTCACCCGGCTGTCGCTCAGTATGGTTACGTTTCGGGAAATCCCGGCGGCAGAACAGGCCGCCTACTGGGAGAGCGGCGAGCCACTGGGCAAGGCCGGTGGCTATGCCATTCAGGGTGCCGGCGGTGTCTTCGTGGAGCAGCTCGAGGGCAGCTACTCCGGGGTCATGGGGCTGCCCATGTTTGAAACCCATGACCTGCTCACGGAGTTTGCCATCGACTATCAGGCCAACTGGTCGGCGAAGCAGTGACCCAGGAACTGCTCATCAACATCACCCCGCAGGAGACGCGGGTGGCGATCCTCGATAACGGCAGTCTGCAGGAGATTCATCTGGAGCGGGCCCGTACGCGAGGGTTGGTGGGCAATATTTATCTGGGCAAGGTTTCACGGGTGCTCCCCGGGATGCAGGCCGCCTTTGTCGATGCCGGTCTGCAGCGCACGGCTTTCCTGCATGCCTCCGATATCAGTGCCGGAGAAGCCGTTGCTCGCGGCGAGCCGCTGGAGCAGCCCCCGATTCAGCGTCTGGTCCGTGAGCAGCAGACCCTCATGGTGCAGGTGTTGAAGGATCCACTGGGCAGCAAGGGTGCGCGGCTGACCACCCAGATCGCCATTCCTTCGCGCTACCTGGTCTTCCTTGCCAATAATCCCGGTGTCGGGGTGTCTGCGCGTATTGATGATGCCGCCGAGCGCGAGCGACTGCGCGAGATCGGTGCCCGGCTGACGGGAGACGCCGCTTGCCATGGCTGCATCATCCGAACCGCCTCGGAGGACATCCCGGAAGCGGTTCTGGCCCGCGAGTGGGGCTTTCTCAACCGACTCTGGGATGCCATTGGTGAGCGGGCCGATACCGCCATGGCGCCGGCGCTGCTGCATGAGGATCTGCCGCTGATGCTGCGTGTGCTGCGCGATATTGTTGATGACAGCATCGAGCGCGTGCGGATTGACTCCCGGGAGTGGTACGACCGGATGGTCGAATTCTGCCGGCATTTCCTCCCGGGCACCGAGGCCAAGCTGGAGCATTACCCCGGGGAGCGTCCGATTTTTGATCTCTATGGGGTTGAAGATGAAATCCAGCGTGCCCTGCAGCGCCGGGTCAATCTGAAATCCGGCGGCTATCTGGTGATTGACCAGACCGAGGCGCTGACGGTGATTGATGTGAATACCGGGGGGTATGTCGGTCATCGCACACTCGAGGAGACGATCTTCAAGACCAACCTCGAGGCCGCTCAGGCCATTGTCCGCCAGCTGCGCCTGCGCAATATCGGCGGCATCATCATTGTGGATTTTATCGACATGGCCGATGCCACTCACCGGCAACAGGTCCTGCGTGCACTCGAGAAATACCTGCAGCGCGATCATGCCCGCACACAACTCGGCGATATCTCCTCGCTCGGGCTGGTGGAGATTACCCGTAAGCGGACCCGCGATTCACTGCAGCATCTGCTCTGCGAGAGCTGTCCGGTGTGTAACGGCCGGGGTTATCTGAAAAGTGCCGAGACGGTGGTGCATGAGATTGCCCGTGAGATTCTGCGCGAATCCCGTCAATTCGAGATGACCCGGTTTCGGGTGCTCGCCGGCCATGAAGTGGTGGACCGGGCGCTGGAGGAAGAGAGCGATACATTCGCCGAGCTCGAGGCCTTTATCGGCAAGCCCATCGAATTTCAGGTTGAACCGCTCTACAGCCCGGAGCAGTTCGATGTGGTGCTGATGTCGGAATGAGCGTGAGCCAACAACTGCATCGCTGGATCTGGCCGCAGCGCGGGGAGAGGCTGAAGGCGGTGGTGGTCTATGGACTGGTGACGGTCCTCATTACCGCCGCGCTTGCCCTGACCGGTGTGCGTATTTTCTTTGCCGCCGCCCCTTCCATGATCAACACGGTCGAGGCCGCTGTCTCGAGCCGGCTTGGCGTGCCCATTCGTATCGGGGCGCTTGATGCCCGCTTGCATCAGTTACGCCCCGGACTGGTGCTGCGCGATGTCGAAGTGGGTGATCCGACCGCGGCTGCCCGGCCGGTCCAGCTTGCGGAGATGACGCTCGCCATCGCGCCCTGGGCATCACTCGAGTCAGGGGGGCTGCGGTTGCATGCCCTCGAAGCCGTCGGCCTTGAATTCTCGGCCAGCCGTTCGGTTGAGGGCTGGCAGTTCTCCGGGCTGCTGCCGATTGCCCCGGCGGCGACACCAGGGGATTTTCTTGCAGCCTTACGGGGTCTGCCCGTGGATCAGCTGCTGCTGCGCGAAGCCCGTGTCCGGCTGACCGGCAGCGATGCCGCAGCCCCGCTTGTCATTGACCCGGTGACGCTTCGCTGGCAACGCGAAGAGAGTGGAGACTGGCGCTTTGCACTGGATGCGCGTCGGAATGGCGAGACACTCCAGGGCCAGCTGCTGGTCCCCGCTGATGCAGAGGGTTCCGCTCGGGGGTTTATCGAGCTCCAGGATATTCGTGGAGCAACCCTGCGGTCTTTGCTCCCGGCCGGGGATTTTATCCCTGCGGCGACAGCAGGCCTGGATGCGAGCCTCTGGCTGACGCTGGATGACGAGGGGCTGCAGAGCGCGACAGTGGATCTGAACGGACAGAGCCTGGGGTTGCTCGGTGGCGAGCTGAGTGCGGCTGCCCTGCAAGCCCGGATCGAGCGCACCGCCGAGGGCTGGACCGGACGAATGATCCCGCAGACCATGCGCGGCCTGAATGCCGCCCCCTTGGATGTCGGGGCGCTTGCTTTTGCGTATGAGCGCGATTCGGGTGCCTGGCGTTGGGCCGCCGAGCGGCTGCCCCTTGCACTGATTTACCGGGGCTTTGCGGCCACTCGTCTCGAGCTGCCTGCGCTTGCGCTTGGCGGGGAGATTCAGGGCTTGCAGGGCCTATGGAGCAATCCCGAGGACTGGCGACTCAGGGGTGTGATCAATGAGATTGCCATGGAGGCCGAAGCGCCCTGGCCCGAGATCGACGCCGGGCGTGTCGACCTTCGCATGGGGGCAGACGGCGGAGAGGCCAGACTGCAGGATTTTGCCGTCACCGCGGGCCTGCCGTCGCTTCTGCGCGAGCCCGTCCGGCTGGAGGCGCTCGCGGGTGCATTGCGTTGGCGGCAGACCGAGTCAACGGGCTGGCGCTTTCAGACCGAAGATCTGACGGCTGACTGGCGGGGCGTTCCATTGCGCCTTGCCGGTTCGTATTTGCGACCGGCACAGGGCAAGCCAGTGGTTGATCTGACTGCCGAGCTTGGAGGCGCGCCGATTGAGGCGGTCATGGCCCATCTTCCCGTGGGGGTCATGCATGAGCAGCTGGTGGAGTATCTCGATCGAGCGGTTCTCGCCGGTCGTATGCAGTCACTGTCACTGCGCCTTGCAGGCAGCCCCGAGGATTTTCCATTCGACTCGGATGAGGGTGTTTTTGACCTTGTCCTGCAACTGGATGCCATGGATTTTCAGTTCAACCGCCAATGGCCTGCCTTGCAGTCCGTGGCGGCGGAACTTCGTTTCTACAACCGTGGCATGCAGATCCAGGCCCGGCGTGGACAGATTGCCGGTGTCGAGCTCACGGGCGCCGAAGCGAGCATTGATGACCTGTGGCAGCCGCGGCTTTTGATCAATGGCAATTTCACCGGGCCACTGGCCGCCATGCATGCCCTGATGCTCGATTCTCCATTGCTCTCGGCTCAAAGTCCCCTCGCCCCACTTGCCTGGGAGGGTGATGGAGCGCTCTCGCTCTCGCTTGAATTCCCCTTCCAGAAACAGCCACCGCGGGTGAGCGGTGCATTGCGCCTGGACGGTGCAACTCTGGCCGTGCCAAGGCCGGCTATTCGGCTGACCGATCTTCGCGGTGAAGTGGATTTTGATGGTAATGGACTGCGTTGGCAGGGGCTGCGCGGACGCTTTAATGACCGCGCCCTTGTCTCCCGGGCCGTGACGCTGCGCTCGGATGCCGGCCCGCGCACACGCATCGAAGCCGATACCCGCATGGCGCTTGCGGACTGGCCGGGGTTGGCATCGCTTGCCGGGCAGGCCCGCGGCGATACAGCCTGGCGCATAACACTGGAGCTGCCGGGCTATGACCAGGGCCGACTGGCAAGCGGTCCGACGCATTTGCGTGTGACCTCGGCGCTGCAGGGCCTCACGCTCGACTGGCCATTGCAGCTTGGCAAGACAGCAGCACAAAGCCGGGCCGCCGAGTTTGACTGGCGCTGGTTCCCGGATGGCGAACAGCGGATAGCGCTTGCCTATGGCGATCGTCTGCAGGCCGCAGCCAGGCAACAGCGCGGATCCGACCTGGGCCTGACCCTGCATTTTGGATCGCAGCCGGCTGCGGCACCAAAGCCGGGGATGACCCGGATTACCGGCACCCTGCCGCGGGTTGCCCTGGCTGAGCTCACCGCCCTTGGTGCCGGTGACGGTCCCGGCGGTATCGGCGTCCTGCCGCCGGTCAGAGAGGTGGATGTCAGGCTGCAGGGCCTTGATGTCAGTCGCTGGCGGCTGGGCGAGGTGCAGGTCGCCGGATTGCGCGAAGGGGATGACTGGCGGCTTGGGTTGGCCGGAGCGGCTTATGGGGACATGCGCTGGTCGCCGGCTGAGCGTGCCGTGAGGATCGACCTCGAGACGCTCAGGGCGGCAACCATTCCGGTCGCCGAGCGTGAGGATCGGGAGCCTTCTGGGGCTGAGGATGCGCCAGCGCCTGCCGGGCCGGATCTTCATCTCAATGTGGAATCGCTCTCGGCCGAAGATCTGCCACTTGGCCGTTTCAGTTTTTCACGGATCAATGAGGGCGAGCCCAATGCCCGGGCCAGTCTTGAGCTGGTCGGCGAGAGTATTGATCTGCGTGGGCAGATTACGCCCGATGCCGGACAGCCCGGAGGGCATCGTCTTCGTTTTGATCTGTTCACCGAGGATGCCGGTGCACTGTTGCGTGCACTCGGGCTGCCCCGGGCCATGGAGTCCGGTACCGGCAGCAGCGCCGGCACACTCAGCTGGATCGGGCCGATGCTCGATCCGGCCATGACGTCTTTGGCCGGTGAGTTGCAGGTGGATCTGCGCAACGGTTCCCTGCCGGCGGTGGAACCGGGTGCGGGCCGGGCGCTTGGACTGTTCAGCCTTTCTGTGCTGCCACGCCGGCTGGGGCTGGATTTCTCGGATGTCGTGGGAGAGGGCCTGCAGTTCGATAGCCTGCAGGGCAGCTGGCAGGTGCAGGCCGGTCGTATGCGTACCGATGATTTAACCCTGCAGGGGCCGTCCATGGATCTGGCACTCAGTGGCGAGACCGATCTTGTTCGGCGCCGCTACGACCAGCAGGTGCAGGTGACGCCCCATGTCTCATCGGCGCTGACCTTCCTCGGGGGGCTTGCCGGTGGTCCGGCCGCGGCGGTGATGTTGTTCCTCACGCGTGGCATGATCGAGCCGGGCGTGGAGCGACTCACGAGCTTTGAATACCGGATTTTCGGGCCATGGGAAGACCCGCAGTTCGAGTTGCTCACCCCATTGACCGCGGCGGAAGAGGGCAGTGGTGATGACTGATTCGGTGATGGCAGCCGCGCTGCAGATGGTCTCGGTGGATGCGGTGGCCGAGAACCTGGCCGCGGCCGATGCGTTAATTGAACGCGCCGCCGGTGATGGTGCCCGGCTTGTGGTCCTGCCGGAGAATTTTGCCTTCATGGGTCGAGAGGAGCGCGCGGCGCTTGGCGTTGCCGAGGCCGATGGTCATGGGCCGATTCAGGATTTTCTTGCTGACCGCGCGCTGCGCTGGGGCATCACACTGGTGGGTGGCAGTGTTCCGCTTGCGGCCGTAGAGCCCGATCGGGTGCGCTCGGCGCTCCTGGTTTATGGGCCGGATGGCCGGCGTATTGCCCGTTATGACAAGCGCCATTTATTCGATGTCTCCCTGCCCAATGGGGAGGGCTATCGTGAATCAGCGACGTTCGCTCCGGGGCATGACGTGGTGGTCGCCGAGACACCCGCCGGCATGCTCGGGCTTTCCATTTGTTATGACCTGCGCTTCCCCGAGCACTATCGCCGGCTGGTGGAGGCGGGCGCGCAGATTCTGCTGGCACCGGCGGCCTTCACCGCAACCACGGGGGCCGCGCATTGGGCCATTCTTACCCGTGCCCGGGCCGTGGAGAATCTCTGTTTCATGATCGCGCCGGATCAGGGCGGGCGGCATCCGAATGGCCGCGCCACCCATGGTGAGAGCATGCTCATCGACCCCTGGGGCAGCGTGCTTGCAACCTGTCCGGTGGGGGGAGGCGCCGGTGTGGCAATGGCAGAACTTGATTTCGCCCGGTTGCGTGAAATCCGCGAGCGCCTGCCGGCGCTTGCACACCGCCTCGATTAGTCATCCCGGCAGGCGCGTTGTCGGGCAGTCGAGTTGGCTGAAAACAGGCGGTTGTGTGTCGATGCGCACCGCGGTCAGCTGCCCGCCCCAGAGGCAACCGGTATCAAGTGCGATAAAGCCATTGCCTGTCCGGCAGCCAAGCCGCGACCAGTGGCCGGTGATCAGCGTGGCGCGTTGGGGGTCGAGCCGATTGCCGGTGGCGGCATACCAGGGAGTGAGCGTATCCGGTGCCTGCTCAGGCGGCCCGTTGTGGGCAAATTCAAGCCCGCCATCGTCGGTGCAGAACCGCATGCGGGTGAACGCGTTGATAATGAACCGCAGCCGGTCCCAGCCTTCGAGTCCATCGTCCCAGCGCCGGGGCTTATTGCCGTAGAGATGCTTGAAGAATGCGCCGTAGTCGTCACCGCGCAGCGCGGCCTCGGCTTCGGCGGCATGTGCCAGGGCCTGGTCGATGCTCCACTGCGGCGGGATGCCGGCATGCACCAGGGCGTAGGGAAGATCGGGCAGATCCACCATCAACGGTCGCTGACGCAGCCAGGTGAGGAGTTCATCACGGTCGTCGGCCTGCAGCAGCGTCTCGAGCTGGTCATTGGCGCGGAGTCGCCCCTGACCGGCCGCCACGGCGAGGCAATGGATATCATGATTGCCAAGCACACTCTCTGCGGCAGCACCCAATTGGCGAATGAAGCGCAGGGTGGCTGCCGGCTCGGGGCCCCGGCCGACCAGATCGCCGGTCAGCCAGAGCCGATCGCTGCCCGGGTCAAAGCGCAGTCGCTCGAGCAGCCGTTGTAATGGGTCGAGACAGGCATGAATGTCCCCGATCGCGTAGTCGGCCATGGTTCAGCTCGATGCCTTGGCAGTTGGCGTTGGAAGTTGTCGGGCGAGGCGGCCGAAGCCGGCCAGATCAACCTGCTCGGCGCGGGTGCCCGGGTCAATATCGGCGGCAATGATGGCATCGGGGGTCAACAGCCCGGTGAGGGCATTGCGCAGCGTTTTACGGCGCTGTCCGAATGCGGCTGATACCACACGCGCCAGTGCGGCGTCATCGACATCGGGTAGCGGTGGCTCGGCATGCGGGCGCAGCCGGACAAATCGAGAGGTCACCCGCGGAGCGGGTGTAAAAGCACCGGCCGGCACATCAAAGCATGGATCCACCGCACAGCGTGCCTGGATCATGACCGAGAGCCGGCCGTAATCTCGACTGCCGGGCGCTGCCGCCATTCGCACGACAACCTCACGCTGCAGTAGCAAATGCAGGTCGTGCAGCCGTGGCTCGGGGGCGGTGAGATGGAACAGCAGCGGTGTCGAGAGGTTGTAGGGTAGGTTGCCGACGATGCGGAGCCTGCCGTTGGCCGGCAGGAACCGCTCGAGCGGTTGCTCCAGTGCATCGCCTTCGATGAGGGTCAGCTGATCAGTGAAACTGGCGTATTGGGCGCGCAACGCGGCCGCAAGATCACGGTCGATTTCCAGGGCCGTGAGATGGACGCCGGCGGCGAGTAGCGGCCCGGTGAGCGCTCCCTGGCCCGGGCCGATCTCAAGAAACGACTCACCGGCCTGAGGCGCGATCGCCATGATCATTTGGGCGATGACCCCCGGGTCGTGGAGGAAGTTCTGGCCGAATCGGCGGCGGGCCCTGTGCATGGCTAATGACGGTGTCCGGCCATGCGAATGGCCTCGGTGATGGCGGCGCGCAGGCTGGCGCTGTCGGCCTGATGCCGGCCTGCCAGATCGAGTGCGGTGCCATGATCGACAGAGGTGCGAATGATCGGCAGGCCGAGGGTGATATTCACGGCATGACCAAAGCCGACATGCTTGAGCACCGGCAGGCCCTGGTCGTGATACATGGCAAGCACTGCATCGGCCCCGGCGAGATGCCGCGGTGTAAACAGCGTATCGGCCGGCAGCGGGCCTTCAAGATTCATCCCCTGCTCGCGCAGCTGATTGAGCACTGGCGTGATGATGCGAATTTCCTCATCCCCCATATGCCCGGATTCCCCGGCGTGCGGGTTGAGCCCGGCGACAAGAATACGCGGCCGGGTGATTCCATAGTCGCGTTTCAGATCACCGTCGAGTACCCGGATGACCTGCTCGAGCCGCGCGGCGGTAATGGCATCGGCAACGGCCCGCAGGGGCAGATGGGTGGTGACCAACGCCACACGCAGTGTGTCGGCGGCGAGCATCATCACCGGCATGGGCGCACCGGTGAGTTCGGCGAGGAACTCCGTGTGACCACTGAAAGTGATCCCTGATTCATTAATCACGCCCTTGTGCACCGGGCCGGTGACCATGGCATCAAATCGGCCCTCGAGGCAGCCTTCGGCGGCGATACGCAGGGTCTCCAGGACATAGGCGGCATTGGCAGGATCGAGCCGGCCGGGCACAGCCGGCGCTGCAAGCGAAACCGCCTCGACAGCCAGGCCGTTGTCGGTCGACGGCTGGTCCGGATGGAATGGATGTGTGTCCGCGCCTGCCTGTCTGAGCAGATCAGGATCGGCAATCGCCACCAATCGCGCTTCCGGGAAATCGCCTGCGATGGCGGCGACGAGCTCTGGGCCGATGCCGGCAGGCTCACCCGGGGTGATGGCAATAACGGGCCGATCCCGGCGCATCAGCGACCGCCCAGGCGGATCTCCACATAGGCCTCTTCGCGTAGCTCGCGAAGCCAGAGCTCGGTCTCTTCCTCGGCCTTGCGCTGACGGATCGCCTCGGTGGCTTCCTCACGGGCAATGCTTGCCCCGGCATTCCGTTCCCGTCGGTCCATGACTTCTGCCAGATGCCAGCCGGTCTGGGTCTGAAAGGGCTCGCTGAGCTCTCCCGGCTGCAGTGTGCTGATTGCCTCACGGTAGGACTGCGGCAGGTTCGCCGGGTTAACCCAGCCGAGCTCGCCGCCGCTGGTGGCAGTGGTCGGGTCATCGGAGTTGGCCCGGGCGAGATCGCCGAAGGCGCTACCGGCGAGGATACGTTCGCGCAGGCTCTCCAGGCGCAACCTGGCATCCATGTCGGTGACAATGGCGTTGGTCCGAATCAGGATATGCCGCAGTCTTGCCTGCTCGATCATGCGCTCATCGGTCCGGCGCCTGTCGCGCAGTTCATAAATCAGAAACCCGGCAGAGGTCCGCAGGATTGGTGTCACCGCGCCGACAGGCAGGTCGGCCAGCGCATCAGCGACGACATCCGGGAGTTCCGAGGCGGCCCGCCAGCCCAGATCCCCGCCCTCAAGGGCATTGCGGGCATCCGAGACGGCCGCAGCCACGCGGGCGAACGATTCGCCGTCCTGTAGTCGCTGCAAGACGGCCTCGGCCTCGCTTCTTGCCGTATCGATGGCATCGGCTGAGGCGGCTTCGGGCAGGCCGATGAGAATCTGGCTGAGGGCGTATTCCGGCTCTCCGACGCGGTTGCGCTCGAGAAACTGGTCGATTTCCTGATCGGTGACATCGACACGCTCGCGCATCACGCGCTGACGCAGTCGCGAGAGAATGATTTCCCGACGCAGTTGTTCCCGGAACTGCGCCATATCGAGGCCCTCGGCCTCAAGGGCATCACGAAAGGCGGTCAGCGACAGTCCGTTGCGGTCGGCCACCCGACGCACTGCCGCATCCAGCGTTGCCGAGTCAACGCGAATGCCCCGGCGCTCGGCGACATTGAGCTGCAGTGTCTGCAGGATCAGCCGCTCCAGGACCTGACGCTGCAATTGATCCTCCGGCGGCATGCGGACGTTGCGCTGCGCGAGTTCCCGCTGCACCGTCTGCATTTCATTGGCCAGCGCCGAGGCGAGCACGACATCGTCGTTGACCAGCGCGACGATGCGATCAAGCAGCACCTCTTCGGCCTGGGCGGTGGCAAGACTGCTACTCAGGAGCAGCGTCATCAGCAGCTTTCGGATCATGGTATTCAGGGTCCCGGGTTGTAGCCGTTAATTTCATCCCGCAGGAAAGGCCGGATTTTATCACCGATTCCGGCCAGTCCGCGGAGTTCCAGCTCAAGCATGAATTCGCGTTCGAGCTCGGCCTCATCCCGGGTAGGGTCGCGCTGCAGTTCTTCGCGGCTGATCAGGCGCCAGACATGACAGCAACCACCCTGTTCGATGCCGTAGAAGCGCTCCCGGGTCTGATCGGCCTCCAGATCCTCCAGCAGGCCGCCGAAGACGCGGATTCCGGCTGTGACCGGCAGTGCGAACGACAGCTCGGCCTGATTGAGGGTGTAGCGACCGTTCTCCTCACGCCGGCGCAGGCCCAGGTTGATCACCTGATCCGAGCGTCCCTGCCAGCGCAGGAGGCTGCGTAGATCACTGTTGCCGCTTTCCTCCGGATCCCAGCTGTAATCCACCTCGGCGCTGAAGCCCTGGGGCAGGGAGAGCCGCAGCTCGGCGACATAGTCCGAGCGATCCTGCTCCACGTCGTGGAGGTAGAAGGTCTGACCGAGCGAGGCGCTTAAGTATTGCCGGCCGCTGCGCTCATCCACATAACGCGTGGTCACACCGGCGCTGATCTGCTCGGTGTGGCCGATATCAAAATCGGCACTGCGGAAAAGTCGGGAGAACGTGCTGTCCGGAGAGGTCTCGCTGAAACTGGGCAGTTCATCCTGATCGCGGTCCGGGACATTGCGATAATTAAGCCTCGGCTCCAATGTCTGGTAGACACCCTTGAACAGGGTTCTGGGGCGTTCAAAAAACACCCGGGCATCGGCCGTGTAAATCGGCACCGAAACATCGGGTGTGGCATCCGCGCGATCGGTGACATCAAGGTCATAGCCGGTGTGCTGCCAGGCAACCGCCGGTGTGAATTCGTAGGCGAGGCTTTTCAGCGGCAGTGAGAGCGTCGGGCTGATGTTGTACTCAACACCCTGTTCCCGGCTGCGATCCGTACTGTAGAAGTCGGTGTACTCAGAAGCCACGCTGAAGGTGAACGGGCCGAAGGGTTCAACCGGGTCATAGCCGAGCTGAACGCGGGGCCGGCGGGCATAGGGTGCGCGCGCATCGCTATCGACGCGTTGCCAATCCTGAGCGTCGATGGAGGCGAGCAGGCCGTGATCGGCCCAGGACAGCTCGACACTGCTTTCAAGGAAAGCCGCTGAGCGATAATCGAATTCTTCGCCAAAATCATCGCTGAACTCGGTGTCGCTGGTGCGCTGCTGCAGGAGTTCTCCGCGGATGGCCGGCCCAATGGCAAGATGGTGGTTCTGATTGATGGCCCAGCGGTCATCGCCGAACCGGTCATCATCTTCCATGTAACTGCCGCTGATCTCGCCATCGAGCCATGGCTGCAGATAGCGGAATTCCGCATCCATCAGCAGGCCGCGTTTCCAGTAGGAAGTCGGGGTCAGGGTGGCGTCGTAGTTGGGCGCGATATTCCAGTACCAGGGCACGGATACGGTGGTGCCATTGGTCTCGGATTGCCCGATCGTTGGGAAGAGAAAACCGGTCAGTCTCTCATCGCCCACCGGAAACTGCAGATAAGGGGTGTAGAACACCGGCAGGTCATGAATGGAGAGCACGGTATTCCAGGTACGGCCCTGGCGTGTCTCGGTGTCGATGGTCGCGGTGGTGGCGGAGAGCCGCCAGAATTCATCACCGGGCAGACAGGTGCTCAGCGTCAGCTGCTCGTAGCGGCTGCGCGCAGGCCCTTCGCGAATAATACGTGCTGCCTGTCCCTGCATGTGACCGACCGCCAGGCGATAGTCACTCACCGCTTCAAACCGTCCCCGCTCCTCGGCAAGCCAATATCTCACCTGCTGTCCGGTAATGAGCAGATCCGACTGCAACAGGCTGGCGCCGCCGCTGGCGTCCACGCGTTCCTCGCCACTGTCATAGCGCATGGATTCAGCGCGAACGGTCTGATCGGCGCGTTGCAGTCGGACATCGCCATTGAATTGATAAACCGGCGGGTCACCGGTGACCTGGCTGCGCTCGGCGGTGATGTCAACGGGTGTATCGTCGGCGGTGCGTTGCTGCGGATCACCGTCGACGCCGGGTAGCAGCGGCGCAGCGCAGAGCGCCCAGCGGCCATCGGCGTTGGCCGTGGCGCTGATACCCAGCGCGAGACCCAGCGCCGTGGTTATGAGAAGCTTTTGGCGATATTCGGGCAACGCGACGTCTTATCCATTCGGTGGTGATGCTGAAAACCCCCGAAAGGGTACCCTATGGAGACGCCAAGGGCACGGGAAGCAGAGATAAATGACGAGAAGAAACGCAGCGCTCCTTGAGTGGCTGGCCGCCGAGGGTCTTGGAGAGGCGGTGATGGAGCCAGGTGGCGGAGATGCCAGCGCCCGGCGCTATTGGCGACTGAAGACTCCATCGCGGACATGGATGGTCATGGATGCCCCGGATCAGGCTGCTGACTGTGCCGCTTTTCTCAAGGTCCAGGCATTGATGCAGAGCGCCGGGCTGCGCGTCCCTGAGATCTACGCCGCGGATACTGAGGCGGGTTTTATTCTGCTCGAGGACCTGGGGCGGGAAGATTATCTGGCGGCCTTTCGCGAGGAGGGGCGCGGTGATCTGGTGCGCTCGGCACTCAAGGCGCTGGTGCAATGGCAGGCAGCCACCCGTGATGCGGTGCTTGAAGCGTTTGATGCCGAGCGCCTGGCCGCCGAGCTCGCGCTCTTCCCTGACTGGTATGTCGAGCGGCATTTGGGATGGCGGCCCGATGCGGCATGGCAGAGGCACTGGGAGGCGGGCATTGCCGTTCTGATCGAGTCTGCCGTGAGTCAGCCCCAGGTCTGGACGCATCGCGATTACATGGCCCGCAATCTTCTGGTCACAGAACCCGGTCCGGGTGTGATTGATTTTCAGGATGCGCTCTGCGGCCCGGTGACTTATGACCTTGTCAGTCTGTTGCGGGATGCGTTTTTCAGCTTCCCGGCGGATGAGGAAGCGGGCTATATCCAAATGTGGCTCGAGATGGCGGAGGCCGCGGGTCTCTCACTGCCGGCCGACCCCCAGCGGGCCATTGATTTAATGGCCGCACAACGACATCTGAAGGTCTTGGGGATTTTTGCCCGTTTGCGCTATCGAGACGGCAAGCCGCATTACCTGGACGATGCCCCTCGATTCCTGGGGTATCTCCAGGGTGAATTGGCCCCTTATGACGAGCTCGCAGCCCTCAGGGACTGTATCGCCCGTCTGCCCGAGGCAGGCGCGCCATGAATGCCATGATTCTGGCCGCCGGGCGTGGGGAGCGAATGCGCCCGCTCACCGATCATTGCCCCAAGCCGCTGCTCACCGCCGGGGGGCAGACACTGCTCGACTGGCATCTGCAAAGACTCAAGGCAGCCGGTTTCAAGCGCATTATCGTGAATATTGCCTGGCTCGGCGAGCACATCAGGGCGCATCTGGCGCATCACACGCCGGCGGGCGTCGAGGTGGTCATCAGTGACGAGGGTGAAACCGGTCTTGAGACTGCCGGCGGGATTATCAATGCTCTGCCGCTGCTCGGCGATGCGCCGTTTCTGGTCATCAACGCCGACATCTGGACGGACTTTGACCTCCAGAGTCTGCCCGCCGAACCCGAGGGACTGGCCCATCTCGTTCTGGTGGATAATCCGAGTCATCACCCCCGCGGTGATTTTTCGCTCCGGGAGGGGCGCGTCAGCCTGGAGGATGACGGCGGTTCACTGACTTTTGCCGGTATTGGTTGTTATCGCCCGGAGCTTTTTGTCGGTTCTACCGCGGGTGTCTCGCCGCTCGCGCCACTCCTTCGCCGCGCGATTGCCCGCTCCCAGGTGACCGGGCAGCATCACCACGGCCGCTGGTATGACATTGGCACACCGGCGCGTCTGGCCGCCCTGGATGCTGAGCTCAGTCGTGACTGAGGCTCTCGAGCAGTATCTGTGTGAGCCCGCTGAAGGCATCCTCCAGCCCCACGGCAACGCCCAGACTGGCAAGATCGGTTACGGCCATACCGGCATAACCACAGGGGTCGATGCGGGAGAAGGGCTCAAGATCCATATCGATGTTCACCGCAAGCCCGTGGTAGCTGCAGCCACGTCGTATCCGCAGCCCCAGAGCCGCGATTTTGGCCTCGTCAACATAAACACCCGGCGCGTCGGCCCGCGGTGCAGCGGCAATGCCATAGCCTGCCAGCCAATTCACCACGGTCTGCTCTAACAGGCTGACCAATCGGCGCGGGCCGAGTTGGTGACGTTTGAGGTCAAGCAGGGGGTAGAGGACTACCTGGCCCGGGCCATGATAGGTGACCTGGCCCCCGCGATCGGTGCGTATGACCGGTGTCTCGGCGGCATTGAGGATATGCTCCTCACGGCCGGCCTGTCCCAGGGTATAGACCGCCGGATGTTCCACCTGCCAGATTTCATCCGCTGTGGTGGCCTCGCGGTTGTCGGTGAACTCGCGCATGGCGGCATGCACACGGGCATAGTCTGTTCGGCCCCAGGATCGAACCCGAATGCTGCTCGCCATCAAAGGGCAGCCAGCACCTGCTCATGGGCGCGCAGATCAGCATAAATGGCGTCCAGCTGAGCCCGACTTTCCGCGGTGATGGTGACGGTGACCGAGACAAAGCGGCCGCCCCGGCTGGCCGTCGTGCGCAGGGCTTCGGCCGGTGTGTCGGGCGCGTGATGCGTGACGATGGACCAGATGCGGTCGATGAGTGCATCGTCGTGTCGCCCCATGGCCTTGACCGGGTAGCGACAGGGGAATTCCAGCCCCGGAGCCTGCTCGCTTAATTCATCCATAAAAGCACGCTGTCGATCAGACGCGAGACAATGCCCCCCTCCTCGACAGGCTGCAGGGCAACGATGGTCTGCTCCACCACGGTCTCACCATCGAGGGCGACGCTGAGCGCCCCGAGTGCCTCGCCCGCGGCAATGGGCGCTTCGATGAGCTCATCCACCTGCATGCTCGCATCCAGCCGGTCATAGGCCCGTGTCGGCACAGTCACGTAGACGTCTTCTGCAACCCCGACAGGCAGTTCGTCAACCGCGCCCTTCCAGATCCGGGAGGTCTCGATCGGCTCGCCAGCGGCATAAAGCCGGTGGGTTTCATAGAAGCGGTAACCGTAGTTGAGCAGGGACTTCGACTGCTCAACCCGCGCCGCGGGGCTGGACGCTCCCATGACCACGGAAATCAGCCGCATGCCGTCACGGTCGGCCGAGGTGGCAAGGCAATAGCCGGCAGCCTCGGTATAGCCGGTCTTTACACCATCCACCGAGCCGTCCTGCCAGAGCATGCGATTACGATTGAACTGCTCGATGTCATTCCAGGTAAAGGCACGCTCCGAGTAGTAACCGTAGTATTCCGGAAAGCGGGCAATCAGGGCGCGCACCAGTCGGGCGGTGTCGGCGGCAGAGGAGTAATGCTCCGCATCGGGCAGTCCGGCGGCGTTGGTGTAGTTGGTATCCACCATGCCGAGCTCGGCGGCGTACTGATTCATGAGCGCGGCAAAGGTCGCCTCGGTGCCGGCGATGTGTTCGGCGAGCGCGACACTTGCATCATTGCCGGACTGCACGATCATGCCGCGCAGCAGATTCTCGACACTCACCCGGTCGCCGACCTCGATGAACATCCTCGAACCGGGCGCCCGCCAGGCTTTCTCGCTGACCAGGACTTCGTCATTGAGCGACAGATTACCGGCCTTGAGTTCGCTGAAGACCACAAAGGCCGTCATTACTTTGGTGAGGCTGGCCGGATCGCGACGCAGACTGCTCTGCTCATCCACCAGAACCCGACCGCTGTGGAAATCCATCAGGATGTAGCTCTCCGCGCCGAGCGATGGCGGAGCGGGGATTGGAATGGGCTGGGGTGTCTGGGCGCTGGTCTGCACCCCGACGGCAAGAAGAACGAGCAGTGTAAGCAGTCGCAGCAGCATCATGGGCAATCCATCTTAATCAAAACCAACGGAGTCATCCGGAATAATGACATGACCGGGAGCAAAGCGGGCACGTCGCAGTTCGTCGCTGAGTCGATCCACCGCCGCGACATCCGTCAGCGGCCCAAGTCTGACACGATGCAGACCATCCGGGCCGCGCAGAATGGATGGCGGGGCAGAAAGACCGGCGGCCTTAAGTTCATCGGCAAAGCGCTGTGCATTGTTGGCGCTGCCAAAGGCGGCAAGCTGAATCCAGTAGCCGCTGTCTGAGTCCGGCCGGTTGTCGGCAACCCGGGTTGTCGGTGTTGCTGGCGCCGGATCATCGGGGGTGACCGTGCGGATTTCAACCGGCGCTGTTCCCGTGCCCAGCATGCCCAGTTTGGCCGCCGCGGCATAGGAGAGATCGATGATGCGGTTCTCGGCAAACGGGCCGCGGTCGTTGACCTTGACGACAATGCGGCGGCCGTTTTCCAGATGCCGGACTTCCACCCAGGTCGGCAGTGGCAGATGCTTGTGAGCGGCGGTCATGGCGTACATATCGTAGGGCTCGCCGCTTGACGTGCGCCGGCCGTGGAATTTGCTGCCGTACCATGATGCGATGCCGCGCTCACGATGCCCGTCGGCACTGTCCATCACCCGATAAGTCCGGCCGAAGACCTCATATTCCTCAGGATTACCATAGCGGCTGCGGGATGCGTGCTCAGGGACCGCATCGGGAATGCTCATGGGGTCTTTAATGACGCGGCCGGGGCCATCGGAGGGCTCCGGCATCATGGTGCTGCAGCCGGCAAGCAACGAGAGACTGATGAGCAGGCCCAGGCGTTTCACTGGCTGGCCTCCCGAATGGCGGTTGCCAGCTCATAAACCGCCATGGCGTAGAGCGGGCTGTGGTTGTAGCGGGTGATCACGTAGAAATTATTCAGCGTGACCCAGTACGCCATGCCGTCTGTCGTCTCCAGAGCCAGAAGCCGGGCCGGGAGGTTGTCATCGAGTGTGGGGTCGGTGCGCACGCCGGCGCGGCGCAGATCACCCACGGTATCCACCGGTTGTAATGCCTCGCGCAGAAAATCCCGCCAACGCCCGCCGCTGACCGTTGCCGGCGCGGCAATTGGCGCACCGGGTTGCCAGCGGTGTTCGGCAAAGTAATTACCCACACTGCCAATGGCATCGGCGGGCTCAGAGAAAAGATCGCGCCGGCCGTTCTCATTGAAATCAACGGCATAGGCCCGATAGCTGCTTGAGATGAACTGCGGTACACCCATGGCACCCGCGTAGGACCCGAGTGGCACCGTGGGATCCATGCCTTCTTCATTGGCGAGCACCAGAAAGGCCTCCAGCTCGCTGCGGAAGAACTCCGCGCGCGGTGGGTAAGCAAACCCCAGGGTGCGCAGGGCATCGATGACCCGGTGTCGACCCCGGTACCGGCCGTAGTAGGTCTCGACACCGATGATGGCGGTGACGATTTCCGCCGGGACGCCATAACGAGCGCTGACCCGCGACAGCCAGTCGGCATGTTCTGCCTGATAGGCAACGCCACCGGCGATGCGCTCTTCAGTGATGAAAATCTGCCGGTAACGATGCCAGGGCAGCGCCTCTGCGGGGCTGGTGATGGCCTCGATGATCTCGGGTTGGTGTCTGGCTTCTTGTAGCACCAGCCGCTCGATATCCTCGGCATTCATGCCATGGCGTGCGGCGACTTCGCTGGCAAATCGCTGAATCTCCCGGTGATCGGCGGGGTCAGCGGCACTGCTGAAACTGCTGCAGCCGCTCAGCCCGATCAGCAGGGCGGGCAGGGCCATCAATAAAAAACGCTGAGGAATGTTCACGACGACCACATGCGACGGTGAGTATGGATGGACATAAGAATACCGAACCCGGCGAGCAGCGTCACCACGGAAGAGCCGCCATAGCTGATCAGCGGCAGCGGCAGCCCCACCACGGGCAGCAGCCCCGAGACCATGCCCAGATTGACAAAGGCATAGACAAAAAAGGTCAGGGTGATGCCCCCGGCAAGCAGTCGCGAGAAATTATCCTGGGCATGATGGGCAATCCAGAGGCCTCGGCCGATAATGGCGAGATAGAGTGCAAACAGCATGATTACGCCAAACAGCCCGAATTCCTCGGCGAGAACGGCAAAGACAAAGTCGGTGTGCTGCTCGGGGATGAAATTCAGATGCGCCTGCGTGCCTTCAAGCCAGCCCTTGCCGAATAACCCGCCGGAGCCAATGGCGATTTGTGACTGGATGATGTTGTAGCCGGCGCCCAGCGGATCGCGCCCCGGGTCAAGAAAAGTCAGTACCCGCTCGCGTTGATAATCCTGCATGCCGAATACCCAGAGCAGCGGGGCGGCCGCGCAGGCAAGCAGGACGCCCGCGCTGATGATGCGCCAGCGTACGCCGGCAAGAAAAAGCACCCCTGCACCGGCGGCCCCCACAAGAACGGCGGTGCCAAGGTCCGGCTGCAGACCGATGAGTGCCGCCGGCACGGCAATGACGGCCAGCGCCAGGGCGGCAAAACCAAAACCAATCGGGAGCGTGGTTCTCGCCATCAGCCAGGCAACCATCATGGGCAGTGCGAGTTTCATGAGCTCGGAGGGCTGGAATTCAAAAAAACCCAGGTCCAGCCAGCGTCTCGCACCACCTCCAATCTGGCCGGCAACCAGCACGGCAATCAGCAGCAGCAGCACGCCGCCATAGACCCAGGGTGACAGGCGCTCAAGACGGGTGGGAGAGAACTGCGCGGCAACGATCATGGCAGCGACGCCGATGCCCACCCGGGTCAAATGACTCTGCAGTGGCTCGACCCTGCCGCCGAAAGCGCTGTAGAGGACAATCATGCCAACACCGCCGAGGATGGTGAGCAGAGCCAGTAAAACGCCATCCAGGTGCAGTCCGCGCTGGAGCAGCCCGCCGGTGGCTTTACGGGCCGCCGCGTTAACGCTTGAGGAAGGCCAGTTCACCGCGTTCATGCAGCTGCTCCATCCAGGCGTCAATGACAATCCGGGCCATGGGCGCGGCGGTCTGGCTGCCGCTCCCCCCATTCTCCACGACCACGGCCAGGGCGATGCGCGGATCCTCGGCCGGGGCAAAGGCCGAGAAAAGTGCATGGTCGTGGAAGCGTTCATCCAGGGTCTCTTCGTCGTATTCCTCATCCTGACCGATACCGATCACCTGAGCTGTGCCCGTTTTGCCGGCGATCTGATAATCCAGGCCCTCACCAATCGCCCGTGCTGTCCCGCGTTGGCCGTGAACGACTTCAATCATGGATTCTGTTGTCAGTTGCCAGAGTGACTCATCGTCAAGATTCATGATCGGCAGGTCGGCTGGAGGGCTCTCGGCCCCGGGCACGGCAAGCAGATGGGGTCGGACCGGTCGGCCGCGATTCGCCAGCATGGCCGTGGAGACAGCCATTTGTAGCGGAGTGGCCAGGGTGAACCCCTGACCGATGCCGGTATTGATGGTCTCACCGTGATACCAGGGCTCGCCCAATTGGGCACGTTTCCACTCCCGAGAGGGCATAACGCCCGCCCGCTCACCCGGCAGATCAATGCCAGCCGGCGCGCCGAAGCCAAAGCGGCTCATCCAGTCGTGCATCGCATCGATGCCCATGCGATAGGCCAGTTCATAAAAATAGATATCACAGGATTCAGCCACGGAATCAATGAAGTCGACATGGCCATGGCCTTCCGGCTTCCAGTCGCGCCAGACGCGCTCGACATTGGGCAGCTCATAGGTGCCATTACAGAAAATGCGCTCATCCGGTGTGATGTGGCCACTGGCGACCCCTGCGAGTGCCAGAAATGGTTTGACGACCGAGCCAGGTGGATAGCGCCCGCGTAGCGCTCGGTTGAAAAGGGGCTGTTTCGGGTCTTGGCTGAGCGCATCGAAGGCCGCCCGGTCAAGGCCTGCGACCAGCTGATTGGGGTCAAACCCCGGCCGGCTAGCCAGGGCAAGAACGGCCCCGTCGCGAGGGTCCATGGCGACAATGGCGCCGCGATAGTCTCCCAGCGCGGCTTCAGCAATGCGCTGAAGCTCGATATCGAGAGTCAGCTGGAGGTCGGCTCCGGGGGTGGGGGGTTCACGGTCGAGAACATTGAGCGGGCGGCCGAGGGCATTGGTTTCGATATGCTCAAGGCCCATTTCTCCGCGCAGCAGATGCTCATACTGCCGTTCAATACCGGTTTTGCCGATGAGGCTGGTGCCCCGGTACTGCCGTGGATCGCGCTCACGCAGTTCAGCCTGACTGATGCGTCCGACATAGCCGATGACATGGGCGCCAATCTCCCCGAATGGATAGTGGCGCGCCAGATCAGGCCGCACCTCGACACCGGGAAAGCGGTGACGGTCGACGGTCAGTTGGGCGACCTCCTCATCGCTCAGGCGCAGTTTCAGCGGTATTTCCTGAAAGCCTCTCGCCTGACGCCGTGCTCGATTGAATGCTTCGCGTTCATCCTCAGTGAGACTGATCACCCGTTCCAGCCGGTCGAGCAGCGCGGTCATGTCGTCCACCTGCTCCGGGACGATGGTCAGCCGAAAGGCGGGGCGGTTTTCGGCCAGAATCTGGCCATTGCGATCAAAGATCAGCCCGCGGGTGGGTGTGACCGGGGCAAGTCGCACCCGATTATCCTGGGAGCGGGCGCTGTAATGCTCGTATTGGGCGACCTGGAGATAGGCGATGCGCCCGGTCAGGCCGGCGAAAAGGATAAAAACCAACAGCGCGGCGATCGCGAGCCGCGTTCGCACCACCCGACGTTCCCCGGTTTTATCGCGAATGAGATCCAGGGCCATTCAGCGCACCTGATAATTGCGGCGCAGAAATCGCAGTAACCAGAACACCAGAGGCCAGGCCAGGGTTCCGCTGACCGCCGGCAACCAGAAGCGCCAGTCGCCAATCGGGTTGCCGACAAGGCCCTGCGCGAGCAGGAGTGTAGCGCGCACCAGCAGCAGCACAAGGAGTACCGTAATCGCCTGTTGCCAGACCGGCACATTGCGAATGCGCTGATAGAGCTGGACGGTGAGATAGGCGGCGAGCGCAAACCCCAGGGCGTGAGCGCCCAGTGGGGTTGCCATGAGCACGTCCTGAAACAGCCCGACAAGCCAGGCGATGCCAACGCCGACACGCTCCGGCAGGGCGAGGCTCCAGTAGATCAGAACCAGCACGGTCCACTCCGGCCGCCAGGGCTCAAGTCCGGTTGGCAGCGGCACAATCGAGACAACAAGCGCGAGGATCAGGGTGAGCACAATCACCCAGCTGCCCTGACTGCGGACACGGTTCATTCCGACTCACCTTGCTCGATGAGCAGGACTTCCTGGACGCGGTCGAGTGCCCCGAGGGGTTGGACTTCGATTTGTGAGAATGGCCGTCCAGGGTCGATTCTGACTTCGCGGACCTCGCCCACCGGGTATCCCGCGGGGAAACGGCCGCCCAGGCCGGAGGTCACCAGCAGATCACCGGCACGAATATCGGCATTATTGGGCAGACTGCTGATGGTCAGTGTGTTGATGCGTCCGGTCCCGAAAGCCACGCTGCGCAGTCCGTTGCGGTTCACCTGTACCGGCAGGCCATGACTCGGGTCGCTGATGAGACGGACTGTGGCGGTCAGCGGCGCAATGCGGTCAACCTGTCCGATCACACCGCTACCATCAATGACCGGTTGGCCGGGGTAGGCGCCGGCCCGGCTGCCTTTGTCGATTTCAATCAGATGCGAGAACGGGTCAAGATCAACCCCGATCAGCTCGGCGATGATGACCGGGCGCTCGAGTTCGTAAGAGGAGTCCAGCAGGCTGCGCAGACGGATGTTTTCAATCTCGAGCGCATCAAGCCGTTGCAGTCTGGCTTCGTAAATTCTCTGTCGATCACGCAGTCGCTGGTTCTCGGCGATCAGCTCACGCCGGCTTTCCAGGGCGTTATTGGTGCTCTCGACCGCCTGCTCGGGCAGGGTGGCAACCAGACGCAGGGGGTGGAGCGTGGTGGAGAGGAACTGACGGACAGGGTCGAGCAGGCCCTGACGTTCATCGGCAATCAGGAGTGCAAGGGAGAGCAGGGCCAGCAGGACCAGTCTGGCTGTCGTTGACGGGCCTTGTGCGAATAACGGTTTGATGGCGTGGCGTCCTCCCGCGGATGCAAAGCCTCTGGACTATTCGCTCGTAAAGAGGTCCGTTCCTTTTTCGTCCATTAACTCAAGGGCCCGGCCGCCACCCCTTGCAACGCAGGTCAGCGGGTCCTCGGCAATCACCACCGGCAGACCGGTTTCTTCCATGAGCAAGCGGTCGATATTTCGCAGTAATGCACCGCCGCCAGTCAGCACGATACCCCGCTCTGCAACGTCAGCGCCGAGCTCAGGGGGTGTCTGCTCAAGTGCGGTCTTCACGGCGCCGACGATGCCGGCCAGCGGCTCCTGCAGCGCCTCGAGCATTTCATTGCTGTTGAGCGTGAAACTGCGCGGAATGCCCTGGGCCAGATTGCGGCCCTTGATTTCGAGCTCGCGCACCTCGTTGCCGGGGAAGGCCTGGCCGATTTCATGTTTGATCCGCTCAGCCGTGGCTTCACCGATCAGCATGCCGTAGTTGCGTCGGACGTAATTGACGATCGCCTCGTCGAACCGATCGCCACCGATGCGAACTGAGGCGGAATAAACAATGCCGTTCAATGAGAGCACGGCGACTTCCGAGGTGCCGCCGCCGATATCCAGCACCATCGAACCCCGGGCCTCGCCGACCGGCATATTGGCACCGATCGCGGCTGCCATGGGTTCTTCGATCAGAAAGACTTCGCGGGCACCGGCGCCGGCGGCCGATTCACGAATTGCCCGTCGCTCCACCTGGGTTGAGCCGCAGGGCACGCAGACGAGAACGCGCGGGCTGGGACGGAAGAAGCGCGCCTCATGCACCTTCTTGATGAAGTACTGAAGCATTTTCTCGGTGACGGTGAAGTCGGCGATCACACCATCCTTGAGCGGCCGGATCGCCTTGATGGTGCCCGGTGTGCGACCGAGCATCAGCTTGGCTTCACGTCCAACGGCAGCAATGGTGCGCGGCCCGCCGTCCCGATCCTGCCGGATGGCCACCACAGAGGGCTCATCGAGCAGTATGGACTGTCCACGCGAATAGATCAGTGTGTTGGCGGTACCCAGATCGATCGACAGATCGTTGGAGAAAAGACCCCGAATGCCCTTGAACATGCAAAAATCCAGACCAGTAGGAAAGATACGCTAAGTTATCAATCGACGGGGCTTTGGGCAAGCTGGCCGATATGTTAATTTTGGCGGCTTGATGCGGTTTTCCCGAGGTTTTGTTCATGTCCATTGATGCCGCCGAAGTGGCGAAAATCGCCCATCTGGCCAGACTTGCCGTAACAGAAGCGGATGGTGAGACGCATGCGCGCAATCTCTCCTCCATCCTGGCTTTTGTCGAGCGTCTCTCCGAGGTGGACACCAGCGGTGTCGAGCCGCTTGCCCATCCGCTGGAGATGACCCAGCGTCTGCGCCGCGATGTGGTCAGCGAAGTCGATCAGCGCGAGCGTTTTCAGGCGCTGGCGCCGGCAACCGCTGACGGTCATTACCTGGTGCCCCGCGTTATCGAATAATCCGGCCACAGACGGCCAATTCAGGATCATCACTGTATGTACGATCGGACCATTGCGGAATTGTCCTCGGCGCTCTCTCGCCGGGAGTGCTCCAGTGTCGAGCTCACGCAGGCAACGCTCGCGGCAATTGAGCAGGCGAGCGGGCTCAATGCGTTTATCACCATCACAGCAGAACAGGCGTTGGCCGAAGCCGAAGCCGCCGATGCCCGACGTGCAGACGGCGAGGCCGGTCCGCTGACCGGTGTGCCGATCGCGCACAAGGATATTTTCTGCACCGAGGGTGTGCGTACCAGCTGCGGCAGTCGCATGCTCGATACCTTCGTGCCGCCCTACGATGCCTTCGTCGTCGAGCAGCTGCGCGCGGCCGGGGCGGTCATGGTCGGCAAGACCAATATGGATGAGTTTGCAATGGGCTCATCCAACGAAACCAGTTGGTATGGGCCGGCCCGCAACCCCTGGGACCCGACCACGGTCCCGGGCGGCTCCTCGGGAGGGTCGGCCGCCGCGGTGGCCGCCCGGCTGGTGCCGGCGGCCACCGGGACCGATACCGGCGGCTCAATTCGCCAGCCTGCCGCGCTGACGGGTATCAGTGGCCTCAAGCCGACCTACGGACGAATTTCTCGCTACGGCATGATCGCCTTTGCTTCCAGTCTTGATCAGGCGGGGCCCATGGCGACAACGGCCGAGGACCTGGCGCTGATGCTGGGTGCCATGGCCGGATTTGATGAGCGCGACTCCACTTGTGTTGATCAATCCGTCCCGAATTACCACGGCCTGCTCGCCGAGCATGGGCTCAAGGGCCTGCGGATCGGCCTGCCGCGGGAGTATTTCAACACCGAGGGTGTCGATCCCGAGGTGGCCAGTGCCATTGAAACGGCGGTCGCCGCGATGGAGGCCGCTGGCGCGCAGTTAAAAGAAATCTCGCTGCCCAATACCGAGCTCGCGGTGCCCGTTTATTATGTGATCGCGCCGGCTGAGGCTTCTTCCAATCTCTCGCGCTTTGATGGTGTCCGCTACGGTCATCGCTGCAGCGATCCAGTGGATCTCGAGGATCTCTACAAGCGAAGCCGTGGCGAAGGGTTCGGTGAAGAGGTCAAGCGCCGGATTATGGTCGGAACCTATGCGCTCTCAGCGGGCTACTACGATGCCTACTACCTCAAGGCCCAGCAGGTCCGGCGCATGATCCGCGACGATTTCGCCCGGGCCTTTGACGAGGTGGATGTGATTGCCGGGCCGACCGCGCCCACCACGGCATTCGGACTTGGCGCCAAGGCCGATGATCCGGTGCAGATGTACCTCTCGGATATCTTCACCATTGCCGTGAATCTCGCTGGTCTGCCGGCGTTGTCGATTCCCGCCGGATTCGGCGGTGGCAAGCCGATCGGGCTGCAGCTGATCGGTAACTATTTTGACGAGGCACGCCTGCTTGGCGCCGCCCATGGTTATCAGCAAATTACCGACTGGCACATGCAACGCCCGTCGCTGGAGGGTTGATTGGCGATGGAATGGGAAGCCGTCATCGGTCTTGAGCTGCATGCACAGCTCGCCACACAGACCAAGATTTTCTCCGGTGCTTCGACGGCCTACGGGGCCGATGCCAATACGCAGGCCTGTGCCGTCGATCTCGGTATGCCCGGCGTTCTGCCGGTGCTCAATGCCCGGGCCGTCGATTTCGCCATCCGCCTCGGCCTCGCCCTGGATGCCGAAGTGGCCGGGCGGTCGGTGTTCGCCCGCAAGAATTATTTCTACCCGGATCTGCCCAAGGGCTATCAGATTTCGCAGTATGAAATTCCGGTGGTCGGTACCGGTCATCTCGATATCGATCTCGAGGATGGCAGCAGCAAGCGTATCGGGGTGACGCGGGCGCATCTGGAAGAGGATGCCGGTAAAAGCATGCACGAGGGTTTCGGCGCCATGAGTGGCATTGACCTCAATCGTGCCGGGACTCCGCTGCTTGAAATCGTCTCCGAGCCCGATCTGCGTTCGGCGAAAGAGGCCGTTGCCTACATGAAGAAAATGCACTCTCTGGTGCGTTATCTGGGCATCTGTGACGGCAATATGCAGGAAGGCAGCTTCCGCTGTGATGCCAATGTCTCCGTGCGACCGGTCGGTCGTGAGGCTTTCGGTACGCGAACGGAAATCAAGAATCTCAACTCCTTCCGCTTTGTCGAGCGTGCGATCAACTATGAGATCGAGCGCCAGATTGAAGTCCTCGAGGATGGTGGCAGCATCACCCAGGAGACGCGGCTGTATGACCCGGATCGCGGTGAGACGCGGCCCATGCGCGGCAAGGAGGAGGCGAACGACTATCGCTACTTCCCGGACCCCGATCTTCTGCCGTTGGAGATCACCGCGGAGATGATCGAGTCGGTCCGCAGCGAGCTCCCGGAGCTGCCGGATGCCAAGCGTGAGCGGTTCGTCAGTGATTATGGCCTGTCCAACTATGACGCCGGGGTGCTGACAAGCAGTCGCGAACTGGCCGATTATTTTGAGCAGGTTGCGCTCGCCTGCGCCGATGCCAAGCTGGCCGCCAACTGGGTGATGGGAGAGCTCGCGGGTGCCCTGAATAAAACAGGCACGGAGCTTGCCGACTCGCCGATTGATGCAGACCGGCTGGCGGGGCTGCTCAAGCGCATTCTGGATGAAACCATCTCCGGGAAAATCGCCAAGGAAGTCTTTGAAGCCATGTGGCAGGGCGAGGGTGATGCCGACACGGTGATTGAGGCGAAAGGGCTCAAACAGGTCACTGATGCCTCGGCGATTGAGGCGATGGTCGATGAGGTGATCGCTGCCAACCCGCAACAGCTCGAACAGTATCGAGCCGGCAAAACCAAGCTGATGGGCTTTTTTGTCGGCCAGGTAATGAAGGCCTCAGCGGGCAAAGCCAACCCGGCGCAGGTCAACGAGATCCTGAAGCGTCGTCTGGATGGCTGAGTCCGGCGATCAAGACCTCCTGCAGCGGTTCGTCTTTGCCCATGCCGATGTGCGTGGCGAGGTCGTTCGGCTCGAGCAGACGTTTGCCGAGACGGTGGCAAGGCATGACTATGACCCGGCCATCCGGTCACTGGTCGGGGAGGGATTGGCTGCTGTTGCCCTGCTTGCCGCCACGCTTAAATATCCCTGTTCCCTGAATCTGCAGTTGCAGTCCCCCGGGCCCTTGTCGCTGTTGCTCATCCAGGGGCGCACGGACGGGACGATGCGGGCCATGGCGCGTACTCGTGAGTCCGTGCCCGAGCAGACATCGCTGGATGCGCTCGCGCCCGAAGGGACGCTCGCCATTATGATCGAGCCGCTCGAGGGTGGTGAACGTTATCAGGGGGTGGTGGATCTGCGCGGTGGCAGTCTGGCGAGCGCGTTGGAACATTACTTCCGTGAATCCGAGCAGCTGCCAACCCGGGTCTGGTTGTCGGCGCAGAGTACCCAGGCGGCCGGCATGCTCATTCAGCGCCTGCCGGCAGAGGGCGGTCATGACAGTCGGGATGACGATGCCTGGCAGCGCGCGGGCATGCTCGCTGAGACCGTGACAGGCGAAGAGCTGCGCGCTCTGCCACCGCGCGAGATGATCCGCCGGCTCTTCCATGAGGAGGATCTGCGTCTGTTTGACCCGACTCCGCTGCGGTTTGCCTGTCGTTGTTCGCGTGACCGGGTTGCCGCCATGCTTGAAGGCCTCGGTGAGGCTGAAATGCGGGCGACTCTCGCCGATGAGGGGGTCGTGGAGGTGCATTGCGATTTCTGCAATGCCCCCTATCGGTTCGATGCGGTGGATATTGAGGCGTTATTCACCGACCCCGCGGTGCGGTCTCCCGAGAGTCACGAATCGCATTAACCCGCGTTTTCAGGATGGCCGCAGACCGGGCAGTCCGGGTCGCGGCGTAAATTAAGCCGCCGCCAGGTCTGTGTCAGCGCATCGACCACCAGCAATCGGCTCTCGAGCGGGGTGCCGAGGCCGGTCAGCACCTTGACCGTCTCAACCGCCTGCAGGCTGCCGATAACCCCGGTGAGCGGGCCGAGGACGCCGGTCTCGCTGCAGCTCTGCGCTTCCTCACCGGTATCAGCATAAATACAGCGATAGCAGGGCCCGTCCAGATCGGGGCGGAAAACCGCCACCTGACCATCGAGGCCAATGACCGCGCCTGAGACCAGAGGTCTGGCGGCAGCCACACAGGCCGCGTTAACGGCAAATCGGGTGGCAAAGTTATCGCAGCCATCGACAACGATATCCGCTTCGCTGACCCAGTGAGCAAGGGTTTTTTCGGTGAGCTTCTCGTCAATGCGCTCGATGGTGACCTGCGGGTTGAGCGCCTCCAGCCGTGCGGCCGCGGCGGCTGTCTTTGCTCTGCCGATATCGTCGTTGCTATAGAGGACCTGGCGCTGCAGGTTGGTCAGATCAACCTCATCGAAGTCGGCGAGGAGCAGCCGACCAACGCCGGCGGCGGCAAGATAAAGCGCCACCGGTGAGCCGAGGCCGCCAAGGCCGACGATCAGGGCACTGCTTTCAAGCAGTTTCTCCTGGCCCTCCAGGTCGAGCCCGGGGACCATGATCTGTCGGCTGTAACGCAGTAATTGCTCGTCGTTCATTCGGTGGCCTCCGGCCAGTGTCCACCCGTGATGCGGTCATGGCCGGCCAGATCCGCTCGGGTCTCGATCGCGTGAAATCCCGCCGCTGCCAGTAACTGCCGTACGGCTTCGGCCTGACGGTAGCCGTGTTCGATCCACAATCGGCCATTGGCCTTAAGATGCTGCCCCGCGTTTTCAATAATCAAGGCGATGGCCTCCATCCCGCTTGGACCGGCCCGCAGGGCCTGTCTTGGCTCATGTCGGGCGTCCCCCTCATCGGGCTGTGGTTCGTCATCGCCAATATAGGGTGGATTGGTGACGATGAGCTCATAGCGGTTGCCGGTCACCGGGGCGAACCACTCGCCCTCGAGCAGCCGGATGGAATCGGTACCCGTCTGGCGGATATTGACGGCGGCGACGGCCAGGGCGTCGGCTGAGCAGTCGACCGCATCAATGCTTGCCGCGGGCCAGGCTCTGGCGAGGGCGATGGCGATACAGCCACTGCCGGTGCCAAGGTCGAGGATGCGCCGGGCGGGCTGCTCAAGGGCGGCTTCAACCAAGCCTTCGGTTTCAGGTCTTGGGATGAGGACGCGTTCATCCACCTGCAGCGTGAAATCCATAAAGCCGCGCTCCCCGGTGAGATAGGCCACAGGCCGGGCCTCGCGACGCTGCTCGATCAAGTTGCGAAACCGCTCCCAGGCAACGGCTTCCAGCAGCCGTTCGGGGTAAGCGCGAAACTGTGCCCGGTCGAGGCCTGTGACATGGCTCAGCAGATACTCGGCATCAACGCGTGCGCTCTCGCTGCAGTCGGCCAGTCGGGCCTCGCCCAGACGACAGGCTTCGGCCAGTGTCGGTGGTGCTGCGTTCACTTAAGCCCGGCGGCCCGCAGGTTGATGGCGCGTTCTTCGAGCATCACGGGAATGCCGTCATCCACCCGGTAGACACGTTCCTCGTTGTCGGTGATCAGGCCCTCGGTGAGCGGTGTGTCCACCGGCTCATCGTCCTGATAGCGGACCTCACCGGCCTGAATACGCTCATTCAGGGCCGTAATTTCGTCGCGTTTCATCACCCGCACGGGCTGCTTGGTGACGGGGCAACACAGAACATCCAGTAGCTTTCGGTCGATGGCCATTGCCTTGTAAAACTCCCCGATTCGTTTGCCTTTGTCATGGTGATTTGTTTGTGCAACGGCTAAGATGAGCGTTTACGTCAGTGTTCGCAAGACGGGATTGAATGCATCATGAGTGACGCACCCATCGACAATCTCAATGTCCTCGCCCAGGAGCCACTGCCGACACCGGCAGAGGTCAAGGCCGCTCAGCCCCTGAGCGCCGCCGGCCGCGAGACAGTCGAGACCGGTCGCAAGACGGTTGAAGCCATTCTCGATGGCCATGACCCCCGCCTGCTGGTGGTGGTCGGGCCCTGCTCCATCCATGATCTGGAGGCCGCCAAGGACTATGCCAACCGCCTCAAGGCATTGCACGATGCCCTGAGTGATTCGCTCTATATCGTCATGCGGGTGTATTTCGAGAAGCCCCGGACCACGGTGGGTTGGAAAGGCCTGATTAACGATCCCTACATGGATGACAGCTTTGACATCAATGAGGGCATTCGCCGGGCGCGTGATCTGTTGTTGCATCTCGCCGAACTCGGGCTGCCGGCCGGCACCGAGGCGCTCGATCCCATTACCCCGCAGTATCTCGGGGATCTGATCAGCTGGACGGCGATCGGGGCACGGACAACGGAGTCACAGACGCACCGTGAAATGGCGAGTGGGTTATCCACGGCCGTTGGCTTTAAAAACGGGACCGACGGCAGCCTGGATGTGGCCATTAACGCCATGCGGTCTGCCGCCAGCCCGCACAGTTTTCTCGGCATTACCCAGCAGGAAGGGCGCTCGGCCATTATTCGTACCGCCGGCAACCGCTACGGGCATGTGGTTCTGCGTGGCGGGGCCCAGCCCAATTACGACTCGGTGAGCATCGCGCTGTGTGAAAAGGCGCTGGCCGATGCCGGCCTGCCCACGCGATTGATGGTGGACTGCTCGCATGCCAACTCCAGCAAGGACCCGGCGCTGCAGCCTCTGGTCATGGAGAATCTGGTCAATCAGATTATTGAGGGCAACCGATCGATTGTTGCGGTAATGATTGAGAGCAATATTGGTTTTGGCAATCAATCGCTCGGCGATGACCCGTCCAAACTGACTTATGGCGTCTCCATTACCGACGGTTGTGTCGACTGGGAGACCACTGATCAGATGCTCCGCGATGCCGCCGAGCGACTGGCGCAGCCGTTGCGTTCGCGGGCGGCCTGAGGACTCAGAGAAAATAGGGGTTGACCCGGACGACGCCGACGGGTTGAATCAGCGCTCTTTTTACGGAGGTGCATTATGACCGACAAGGCTTCACTTCCCGTTCGAGGGATCGAACCGTACCAGCCCAAAAAGGGTGAGGAGTACATGAATGATGCTCAGCTCGAGCATTTCACGGCCATTCTGCAGGCCTGGAAGCGCCAGCTGCAGGAAGAGGTGGAGCGCACGGTGAGTCACATGCGTGATGACGCGAGCCACTATGCCGACCCGGCCGACCGGGCAACGCAGGAAGAGGAATTTGCCCTCGAACTTCGCACCCGCGATCGTGAGCGCAAGCTGATTCGCAAGATCGATGAAACCATGGAGCGTATCCGCACCGATGATTATGGTTTCTGTGAGCAGTGCGGGGTTGAGATCGGTCTGCGACGCCTGGAGGCACGACCCACCGCCACGCTTTGCGTCGACTGCAAAACGCTCGAGGAAATCCGCGAGAAACAGCGCGTCGCCTGACACGCTGCGACTTCATGCCGCCGATCAGGTCTCGTTGGCGAGGGCGGCGAGCTGATCGGCCTGGTACTCCGCGATCAACGGATCAATCACCGCATCCAGATTGCCCATCAGGACTTCTTCGAGCTTGTAGAGTGTGAGATTGATGCGGTGATCGGTCACCCGGCCCTGCGGATAGTTGTAGGTCCGAATCCGCTCCGAGCGGTCACCACTGCCGACCAGTAGGCGCCGGGTTTCACTGCGCTCCGCGGCTGCCGCCTCGCGCTGCTGGTCCATCAGCCTTGCCTGCAATAACGCCATCGCTTTGGCGCGGTTTTTGTGCTGCGAGCGTTCATCCTGACATTCCACCACCACACCGGTGGGCAGATGCGTGACCCGAACCGCAGAGTCGGTTTTGTTGACATGCTGACCGCCCGCCCCGGAGGCCCGGTAGGTATCGACGCGCAGATCCGCCGGATTGATATCAATATCATCCAGCGTCTCGGCCTCGGGCAGGATGGCCACGGTACAGGCCGAGGTATGGATACGGCCCTGTGACTCCGTGGCGGGGACGCGTTGCACGCGGTGGGCACCGGATTCGAACTTCAATCGCGAATAAACGCCATCGCCGGCAATCCGGGCGACGACCTCGCGGTAGCCACCATGCTCGCCTTCGCTTTCGCTCAATACTTCTGTCCGCCAGCCCCGCTGCTCGGCATAGCGCAGATACATGCGCAGCAGGTCACCGGCAAAGAGCGCGGCTTCATCGCCACCGGTGCCGGCACGGATTTCAAGGAAGGTATTGCGGGCATCGTTGGGGTCTTCCGGCAGCATGAGCACCTTCAACGACTGCTCCAGGGTTTCGATGCGCTCGCGGGCGTTGCTGATCTCTTCCTCGGCCATTTCCCGCAGTTCCGCGTCCGCTTCCCCCGCCATTTCTTCGCCGGCGGCGAGATCCGATTCCGCCTGTTCATACTCGGAGAGTGTTTTCACCAGCGGCTCGAGTCTGGCGTACTCCCGGGACAGACGCGCGAAGCGGTCGGAATCACCGATGACCTCGGGGTCGGCAAGCAGCCCCTCAATTTCTTCATGCCGCTCGACCAGCGTCTGGAGTTTGCGCCGAAGGTTATCGTTCATTCGTCATCCTGATCCGGGTTCATGGGAATGCCGAGCAGCTCGCAGCTCTGCCGAATGCGCTGCGTATCGCCACTGCGCGCGGCATCGCGAAGGCCCAGGGTGGGCTGGTGCAGCAGCCTGCGGGTGAGTCGGCGGGCCAGTCGCTCGAGGACCTCATCGACGGGTTGTCCGGCCTCAAGGGCGCGTTTGGCCTCGGCCACGGCTTCATCCCGATGCTGCTTGGCACGGCTGCGATAGGCACGGATCGCGCCAACGGCGCCGAGGGTTCTCACCCAACCCATGAACGCTTCGGCCTGTTCGCTGACCAGTGTCTCCGCCTGCTCGGCGGCGGCCAGGCGCTGGCGTCGGTTGCGGTCGATGACATCACGCAGGTCATCGACGGTGTAGAGATAGACATCATCCAGTCGCTCAATGCTTGGTTCAATATCCCGCGGTACCGCGAGATCGGTCATGAAAACCGGTTCATGCCGGCGTTTTTTGATGGCCTGTTTGACCGTGGCGCGATCCAGAATCGGTTCGCTGCTCGCCGTACAGGAGACCACGATGTCGGCACGGGCCAGATGCTCGGGAATCTGCCCAAGGCCGATGGCCTCTCCCTCGCAGAGCTCGGCAATGGCCTCGGCGCGCTCCGGGCTGCGGTTGGCGATGATGATGTGGCGGATGCCCTGTTCATGGAAATGGCGGGCGGTGAGATCGATCATTTCACCCGCGCCGATCAACAGCGCCGTGCGTGTCTCAAGCGCGCCGAAAATCTGTCGTGCCAGGGTGACGGCTGCAAAGGCGACCGAGACCGGATGAGCGCCGATGTCCGTCTCGGTGCGAACGCGTTTGGCAACGGCGAAGGCATGTTGAAACAGCCGCTCGAGAATCTGGCCCAAGAGTCCGTTGCGCGAGGCGGAATGATAGGCCACTTTTGCCTGTCCAAGGATTTGCGGTTCGCCGAGTACCAGTGAGTCCAGTCCTGCGGTGACACGCAGCAGATGGCTGATGGCAGCATCATCATGCAGGGTGTAGAGATATTGATTGAGCCATTCAGGCTCGAGCCCCTGTTCACTCTCCAGCCAGCGCTGCAGGATGGCCGGTGTCGCCTCGGGTGCCAGAACGGCGTAAATCTCGGTGCGGTTGCAGGTGGACAGCACCGCCGCCTCGCGCACACCCGGACGCGCCGCGAGTGCGGCCAGGGCAGCGTCGAGTCGCTCTGCAGGCAGGACAACCTGCTCTCTGACGGCAAGCGGCGCTGATTTATGATTAAGACCGAGGGTGACGACGGGCATGGAATTCCGTTGGTTGAAAACGTTGCAGATTGTAGGGCAGTACCGCTGCAACACAAGTATAGTAGCTGTTCCATGATGAGCTTCGCCAACGGTTGTAATCGAACGCGCGGGTTCTCAACCCGTCTGTCCTCCCTGCTCGGCGTCTGTCTGCTGGCGCTGTGGCTGGGTGGCTGTGCCTCGGTTTCATCCCCATCGCTTGACCCGCTGACGCGGGCCGATATGCGCCTCGGAGACGGGGCCGCCGAGACCACCGCGCGCGGCATGATGATGCAACGCATCCTTGCCGCCGAGCTTGCCAGTGCCCGGGGCAATGTCGAGCGGGCGAGTGAGCTCTATGCCGCGGCTGCCGATCGCATCACCGATCCAATGGTCATGGCGCGGGCGGTCGAGTTGGCGTTGTTTGCCGAGCAGCCTGACCGGGCCCGGCGGCTTGCGGCCCGCTGGGTCGAGCTGGCGCCGCAGAATGGCGAAGCCAATCAGCTGCTCGGCGTTCTGCAGCTGCGCGATGGCGAGGTTGAAACGGCAATCGCCACACTGTTGAACAGCCTGCCGGCAGACAAGGGAGCGCGTGAATCAGCGCTGGCGAGGCTGGGGACACTGCTGCTTGATCAGGCCCTGCGGGATCACAGTCTGACCGTCATGGCGGCCATTGCCGCTGAGTACCCGGGCTCGGATGCCGCGCAACTCGGACTTGCCCGAATTGCGCTGGCGCGGCGTTCACCGGAGGTGGCACTGCAGGCGGTACAACGCGTCCTGGCGCGGGCGCCGGAGAATCTGCCCGCGCATTTGCTGCAGATTGACAGCCTCCTTGCCATGGGCCGCGTCGCCATGGCCCTGGATGAGTACGCCGCTTTGCTCGAGGCGATGCCGGAGAATACCGAACTGCGTCGTGACTACGCGGTGACGCTGCTCGATCTCGGCCGTGATCGTGATGCACTCGCGGTTTACCGCGACCTCATCGCGGCCGGCGATGACCATCCGCGAACCCTGAGTAATGCGGCGATCCTTGCCATGGAAGCCGGGCAGGAAGCCTTTGCCATGGAGACGCTGGCATTGCTGCGCACGCGCCATCCGGCCTTTGAGGCGCGGGTGCAGTTGCTCAAGGGTGGTTTTCTGCGCACGCAGGGGGAGTTGACCCGGAGTCTGGCCATTTTTAATGAGGCCATCGAAGCCTATCCGGATGATCTGGAACTGCGTTATGGCCGGGCCATGACTCAGGTGATGCGCGATGAGATTGCCGCTGCCGAGCGCGATCTGAGATACATCCTGCAGCAGCGCCCTGACGATGCCCGCGCCCTGAACGCCCTCGGCTATACCCTGGTGGATGTTACCGATCGTCTGCAGGAGGGAGCTGCCTTGATCGAAAGGGCCTATGCGCTGGAGCCGGGGGACCCGGCGATTATCGACAGCATGGGCTGGGCTGCGTTTCGGCAGGGAGACCTGCAGGCTGCTCTCGGTTATCTGCAGCTTGCCCATGAACGCCTGCCTGAAGACGCCGAGATTGCCGCCCATCTGGGGGAGGTGCTCTGGGCGCTCGGCCGGCGGGCACAGGCGAGGGCCATTTGGTCACAGGCTGCCGAATTCGATCCTGAACATCCGGTGTTGCAAGAGACCGTGGAGCGACTTGATCCGTGACCCCGTCACCCCGCCTGTTGAAGATGCTGCTGTCATTGTCACTGCTGAGCCTTCTGGCGGGCTGTGCGGTGCAGCCTCCGGTGGCAACCGGGGATTTAAGGCCGGTCGCCGTTCGTGACTTCCCGGCTGGAGTGACGCCGGCCACCTGGCAGCTCGAGGGGCGTGCGGCCGTGGTCGCCGGTGAGCAGGCCGGGACAGCCAGTCTGCGCTGGCAACAGGCGCCCGAGCGTTTTCAGGTTGATTTGCGCGGTACCCTCGGCGCCGGCAGTCTGCGATTGCAGGGTACGGCCGGGAGCGTGCAACTCATCACCGCAAGCGGTGAGCGCTATCAGGCAGCCGACGCACGTCAGCTACTGGCGCAGGTGAGCGGCTATGATCTGCCGGTGGATTATCTGCGCTACTGGTTACTGGGCCTGCCCGTCCCGTCACTGCCGGGCCGGGTGTTTGTGGATGCGCAGAACCGGGTCAAACGGATTGAACAAACGGGCTGGCAGATCAGCCTCGATGACTTCCAGGGGGTCAATGGCATTCTCTTGCCCGGTCGCGTCGAGGTATCGGGTGATGGAGTGCGTCTTCGGCTTCGTGTCCAACACTGGAGCGTGCCGCCATGAGCGAGTGGTCGCTGGATTGGCCGGCGCCGGCCAAAATCAATCGCTTCCTGCATATCACCGGACAGCGTCCGGATGGCTATCACGCGCTGCAGACGGTTTTTCAGTTTGTCGAGCCCGTCGATTGGCTGAGTTTTGCCGTCACCGCCGATGGCGGTATTGAGCGGCAGGGCGGACTTGCCGATCTCGCGCCGGGTGATGATCTGGTGGTCAGGGCGGCAGAGGCCCTGCAACGGCGCTCCGGCGTTTCATTCGGTGCGCTGATCCATCTCGACAAGCGGATTCCGGCGGGTGCGGGGCTTGGTGGCGGCTCCTCTGATGCGGCCACGACACTGGTGGCACTGAATCGGCTCTGGGGGTGTGGTTTTTCCACGCAGGCCTTAGCGGAGTTGGGTAGGTCCCTGGGTGCCGATGTGCCGGTGTTCATCCGCGGGCTGGCTGCATGGGCCGAAGGCATCGGCGAGGAGCTCACACCGATGCAGCCGGATTGCCCCTGGCTGGTTCTGCTCGACCCGGGAGTGGCCGTGTCAACCGCGGCCGTCTTCGGCGATGCCAAATTGACACGCCACAGCCCCCATACGACAATACGCGCCTTTAGCGCCGGGGCGGTCAGAAACGACTGTGAATCGGTGGTGCGGCGACTGTATCCGGTCGTCGGTGAGGCGCTCGATGCATTGTCGGTTCATGGACCGGCGATGCTGACGGGTACAGGAGGGTGCATGTTCGCGCCTTTCGACTCGCCGCAGCGCGCCGATGAGGCTGCCGGCTTGCTCAGCGAGCGGTGGCGGGTCTGGGTCTGCCAGGCTGGCAATCGCTCACCGTTGCTTGATCGCGCGGGCGCTGAAGGGCACTGACAACTGGGGCGTAGCCAAGCGGTAAGGCACGGGGTTTTGATCCCCGCATGCGCAGGTTCGAATCCTGCCGCCCCAGCCATTTTAAAAACCATTGCAGGATGCCGCCGGCATGGAAAATGGAAGCATGATGGTGTTCTCCGGGAACGCCAACCCCGCACTGGCTCGAGCCGTAGCGGCTCATCTGAAAATTCGCCTGGGTGATGCCATGGTCTCGAGCTTCAGCGACGGCGAAGTTCAGGTCGAGATCAACGAGCATGTCCGCGGCCATGATGTCTTCATCATCCAGCCCACCTGTGCGCCTGCCAATGACAATCTAATGGAACTGCTGGTTATCGCCGATGCGCTGCGCCGATCCTCGGCTGCGCGCATCACTGCAGTGATTCCTTATTACGGTTATGCCCGACAGGACCGTCGTCCGCGCTCACAGCGCGTGCCGATCACAGCCAAGCTGGCAGCAGACATGATTACCACCGCCGGCATCAACCGAGTGGTGACCGTCGATCTGCACGCCGACCAGATCCAGGGCTTTTTCAATATTCCGGTCGACAACGTCTACGCCTCCCCGGTGCTGCTCGGCGACATCTGGCGCCAGACGCATGCCGATAAGATTGTCGTCTCGCCCGATGTGGGTGGCGTGGTGCGGGCGCGTGCCGTAGCGCGACGGTTGGATGATGCCGATCTGGCCATCATCGATAAACGTCGGCCGCGCGCCAATGAGCTTGAAGTGATGAACATCATCGGTGATGTCAAGGACAAGACCTGCATCATCGTCGATGACATCATCGATACCGCGGGCACACTCTGTCAGGCCGCGGTGGCACTCAAGGAGCGCGGCGCCGGCAAGGTGGTGGCTTACATCACCCATCCGGTGCTCAGTGGCCCGGCGATTGAGCGCCTGGAGAACAGTCATCTGGACGAGCTGGTGGTCAGTGACAGTATTCCGCTGTCCGAGCCGGCCCGTGCCTGTAGCCGAATTCGTCAGCTGTCGCTGGCGGAAATGCTCGCCGAGACCATGCGGCGGGTGAATAATGATGAGTCAGTCAGCGAGCTTTTCGTCGACTGATCGTATGTAACGGCCTCTGGTCGCGGGGGCCTGAATGGAGAAAATCAATGTCCGTTGAACTGAAACTGGATGCCACTGCACGCGAGGACCAGGGCAAGGGTGCGAGCCGCCGCCTGCGTCGCGCGAAGCAGATCCCCGGCATCGTCTATGGCGCCGGTAAAGAACCGGTCTCGCTGGCCTTTAATGAAGAGCAGGTCCTGCGCCTGATGCGCGAAGAAGCTTTCTTCTCGCAGATCATCGATTTGAAGGTCAAGGGCAAGCGCTCGGCTGAAAAGGTCATCCTCAAGGATCTGCAGCGTCATCCTTTCAAGCCGCTGGTCACGCATATGGATCTGTTGCGCATCAAGGCCGGTGAGAAGATGCGTCAGCATGTGCCTTTGCATTTCCTCAACGAAGAGACCGCTGTCGGTGTCAAACAGGGTGGTGGTGTTGTCCATCACGATGCCATCGAAGTGGATGTGGAATGTCTGCCCGAGCATCTGCCGGCCTACATTGAAGTCGACGTGGCGGAGCTTGAGCTCGGCGCCTCGATTCATCTCTCGGAGATCACGCCGCCGGAAGGTGTCGCATTCCCGGGGCTGGATCCGGAGACCGATCACGATCCGGTTCTTGTCAGCATTCACGCACCGCGCAAGGTGAGTGATGAAGCCGAGGAGGCCGAGGAAGGCGCTGAGGGCGAGGCACCGGCCGAGGGCGGTGGCGAGGCTGACGCCGAGGGCTCTGGCGAAGAGAGCTGATTCGGGCTCTTTGCGCCCGGTTTGCTGAGCTGGCGAGGCCTGTCATGAGCGCGAATGCAGCAGCCGTGAAGCTGATCGTCGGTCTCGGCAACCCGGGCGCGAAATACGCGGATACCCGGCACAATGCCGGGTTCTGGTTGCTGGAGCGGCTGGCAGCCGACACAGGCACCGACTTGCGCCCGGAGCGCAAATTCCATGGTGTGGTCGGCCGCTGGCGGCGTCCCGGTGAAGGGGATGTCCATCTGCTCTGCCCGATGACCTACATGAATCACAGTGGAAGAGCGGTCGCGGCTCTGGCGAAATTCCATCGCATCGAGCCGGCGGCCATTCTGGTGGTGCATGACGAGATCGATCTGCCGACCGGTGCGCTACGCCTGAAATTCGCGGGCGGTCACGGCGGTCATAATGGCCTGCGCGATATTATCGCGGCCATCGGCAGCCGTGATTTCGGCCGTCTGCGTCTGGGCGTCGGTCATCCCGGCAGCAGTGACCAGGTGGTCTCCTATGTACTGCATGCACCGGGCAGAACAGAACGCACGGCCATTGATGAAGCCATTACCGAGGGTCTGCGGGTGATGCCGGCGTTGGCAGCCGGCGAGTGGGAAACCGCTCAGCGCGCACTGCACACGCGGCCAGGCACTGACACGCAGAAAAGAGACGACGATCATGGGATTTAAATGCGGCATTGTCGGCCTGCCCAACGTGGGTAAATCGACCCTGTTTAATGCACTCACACGCAATGAGATCCCGGCGGAGAATTATCCGTTCTGCACCATTGACCCCAATGTCGGCATTGTCCCGGTGCCCGACCCGAGGCTTGATCAGCTCGCAGCGCTGGTCCAGCCCCAGAACCTGCTGCCCACCACCATGGAGTTCGTGGATATTGCCGGGCTGGTGGCAGGCGCTTCCCGCGGTGAGGGGTTGGGTAATCAGTTCCTGGGCAATATTCGTGAGACGGATGCCATCGCGCATGTCGTGCGCTGTTTCCAGAGCGAGGATGTGCATCATGTCGAGGGACGGGTCGACCCGGTGGCGGATATCGAAACCATTAACACCGAGCTGCTGCTCGCCGATCTCGATACCGTGGAGCGGGCGCAGGAGCGCTATGCCAAACGTGCCAAATCGGCGGACAAGGAAGCCGTAGCCGCGCGCGATGCGCTGAAGCTGATGGCTCAGGCACTGGATGAAGGGCGGCCGGTGCGCTCGCAGACCCTGGATGAGACGGCTGCACGGCTCTGCCGAGAGCTGCACCTGCTCACCGCCAAGCCGGTTCTGTACGTCGCCAATGTCAATGAGGTGGATGCACTCGATAACAGTGCCGTAACGGCGGTTGAGGCCCTTGCTGAGCGTGAGGGTGCAGGCGTGGTGACCCTGTGTGCGGCCATCGAGGCCGAGCTCTCTCAGCTCGATGCCGAAGAGCAGGAGGAAATGCTCAGTGCCTATGGCCTGGATGAGCCCGGTCTGCACCGACTCATTCGCCATGGCTATGCGCTGTTGCATCTGCTGACTTTCTTTACGGCCGGGCCCAAGGAGGTGCGCGCCTGGACCGTCGCGGCCGGTGCAACTGCACCGCAGGCTGCCGGCCGCATTCATACGGATTTCGAGCGCGGCTTCATTCGTGCCGAGGTGATCGGCTTTGACGATTACATCGCTTCAGGCGGCGAGCAGGGCGCCAAGGAGCAGGGGTTGATGCGCCTGGAAGGCAAGGACTACATCATGCAGGAAGGAGATGTCTGTCACTTCCGCTTCAATGTCTGAGCGCGAAAGACGCGCCGGATTTGACAGCATCGCCGGCGCTCTGGATACTTCCCGCTCTCGTCATGTCGGCTACGTAGCTCAGTTGGTTAGAGCACATCACTCATAATGATGGGGTCGGTGGTTCGAATCCACCCGTAGCCACCACTTAAGCCTGACGCCACCCATTCCCGGTTCATCAATCCTTCTGTTTTGCGTTGCCAGCCTGGCACCTGTCGCCGGCCCGTGAGTCTGACCCTGCGTTAACCAATCAGCGGAGGGAAGACGATGACAGGACCATCTAAACGGGCACTGCTTGGAATCGGCTTGAGCGCATTGATTGTGCCGGCTCTGGGTCAGGCCAATCCGATCGAAGAAGCCTACATCGGCGCCGGGCTGATGCCCTGGCAGTACGAGGGGGCCGGTGAGGATGTTGAGGCCATTGGCGGCCGCCTGGTCGGAGGGGTGATGTTCACCGACCATCTGGGTGTTGAAGCGCATTTCGCCTGGATGGGAGAAGAGGACACCGCGAGTCGACGTACGGTAGAGCTTGACTCGGTGGACAGTGTCTTCGTGCGCATCAACCGCCGCTTTGGTGAGGGATTTGATCTGTATGCACTGGCGGGCTATACCTCGGTGCAAATGGTGATCCGACCGCGTTTTGCCTCGGATAATGATGAGTCACCATCGGCCTCCGGGGTGAGTATCGGCCTGGGCGCAGAGTGGGCGATTGACCCGCAGTGGAGTGTTGCACTGGATGCGATCGACTACGCCAGTGAACCCGGTTTTGATTTTGAGGCGCTCGGGGCGACGCTGCGCTGGCATTTCTGACCCGGGCCCTGAACACAGCGCCCCGGAGTCAGCCGGGGCGTGTCCGATCGTCTCTAGCGTTTGACGGTGATGTCCACGCGCATGGCATCACCACGCTGCAGAATGTCGATATCGGTGCGCGTGCCGGGGCGTTGTTCAATACGGGCGCGATTATCATCCCCGAGCTGGGTGATGCCGGCCTGTTGTGGCATCAGGCCAAACTGAAGGATGCTGGCCAGATTGCCGTCTCCCCGCTGCTCAATACTCGCAATATGCTGTCTTCCGTGCTGGACGATAGCGCCCTGATTGCCGGCTCCCGACTGACTGATCGCTGCCCAGTGGGCGAAACCCTGCTGATGGATGGCTGCCAGATTGCCATCGGCTGTCACCGACTGCGGGATCGGGAGTTCCGGTGGCGCTAGATCAGGGGTTAAGGGCTCAGCAGCCAGCGCAGGGGCGAGCAGCAGTGCACTCAACAGGCACCCCGGCATCCTGCAAGCCCGGGTCATCATGACTGCACCGGCTGCGCGGTCGGCTGTCCGGCCCAGGTCCCGGGTACCGGATAGAACTCACGGATTTTTATCCGTTGGCCATCCATGGCTTCAATGCTCAGCTCAACTTCAAGGCGCCCTTTGTTGCCATAGGTCACGGCGATCTGACCCAGGCGCGAGTCATCCGGGCCCAGGCGCAGATGGCTGGCGCTGCGGCTGCGGCTGCGGCCACCCTCCGTTATGGCATCAACCCGCAGTGAATAGCGTGCCTTGACCGGTACGGTTGATCGGGCAAACCCTTGAATAATGACGGCCTCACCGTGCGGCTCAAAACTGATCCAGGCGCGGATGCCATCGTCGGATTGAGCGGTACTGATCGGCAGGGTGATCGCCGCCAGAAGACCCAGGGCCGTTGCGGCAAGACGCTGCCGGGGCCGCGGGTGATGGGAGTGCGCAGTTGTGTTCATTCTGATGATGACCTCCGATGAATGATGAAGGCCTGTCACACGCAGGGTGTGACAGGCGCTGAGGGTTTTTAACGGGCGCTCTGCTCGACGTAGGCGATATTGGCAAAGCCGGTCTGGTTGACCATGGCGCTGTTGCCGCGGTCAGCCTGCTCGACGATGGCCACGTGATAGGAGCCCGTCTGGTTGACCTCGGCCATGTTTTCGCGGCCGGCCTGATAGACATAGGCCTCGTTCCAGAAGCCGTCCTGCATGATGTCCATGCTGTTCTCACGGCCCGACTGCCAGACTTCGCTGCGGTTGAGCACGCCGGCCTGGAGAATATCGACCTCCCCGTCGCGGCCTCGCTGCTCGATGTAGCCGTAGTTCATGTCACCATCCTGCGTGAGCTCGATGCTCCCGCCATTGCCACGCTGGACGATGTCGGTGACATTGAAATAACCATCCTGCATCAGCTCGATCGTGCCTTCGCGGCCGCGCTGGTCGACCCAGGCATAGTTGTCACTGCCCTGCTGGTCGATATCCATGCTGCCCTCACGGCCGCGCTGAATGGCATCGACACGCTGGAAGCTGCCGGACTGGCTGATCGTGACTTCGCCGTCCCGGCCACGACGATTGACATCGGCGTAGTTGGCGGTGCCGGACTGCTCAATTGTCACCTCACTGGCACGGCCTTCCTGCTCGACATAGGCGGTATGAAAAAGGCCGCTCTGAGTAATGGTGGCTTCAAGTTCCCGGCCTTCCTGGGCAACGCTGGCCATGTTGAACTCGTCGCTCTGGTTGATGGTGACCTGATTGTCACCAAAGCTGCTCTCACCATGGCCACCGCCGTGGCCGCCTCCGTGACCGCCACCATGGCCATTGCCGTTATCAGCGAGCGCCGTACCCATGCCGAGCAGCAGGGCAACGGAGATGGCCGAGAATGTGGATAGATGTTTCGTCATTGTAGGAACTCCTTGGTTTCTGAGAAGCGATTGCATGACTGCGTCCGGATCGTGGACGCAGCCCCAGATTAGGAGTCCCTCTGTCCGCCCGGAATACGGAATCCGAGTGAAAAAGCAGGTTGTGCTACGGATCCTGGCGGGCACTGTCCATGGCCGTTTCCTGTTGCTCGGCAAATGCCTGCCGATAGGCAACCACAACCGCCGAGTCGCGATCGGCCGTATCGGCCAGACGCCAATGATTCTGTTCGATGCCCTGGACAATTAAATGGATGAGTGCGGCATTAATCGCATCATGTGTGGCGAGATAACGCGGTTCGTTGTAGGTGTAGCCGCCTTCCGTCTCGAGGAGCCGCTGGTTGCGGACGAAACGAAAAAGCCCGCCCTCGAGCTCGTAGGAGTAGATGGTCTTGGTGGTGGTGACGGCGGCGAGGATTTCCCCGTTGGCGACATTAATCGCCCGCAGGCTCACGGTGACCTGGTCGATGACATAAGCCTCACTGCCGCCGAGGCCGAAATAACTGGCGCCAAACCCGCCGGTGCTGGTGTTGCTGTCGTAACCGGTAATGCCGCCCTCAAAGAGCACCCTGGCATCAGCCAGATTACCGAGCTGTGCGTTGCGTTGTCGGGCCACTCGCCGTTCGGTCAGCAGATCCTGAAGGCCTTCCCGCTCAACCGGCTGAAACCAACCCGAGCGCAGCAGCGCCTCGGCCAATAGACTGCCGCCCCCCTGGGTTACGGCGGTGGAGAGGTTGCTGTTGGGGGATTCCCGATATTGGCCGGTGAGGTCGCGAAAGCCATAAACCGCTGCCGGAATGCGTCCGGCCGGGGCGGGCAGTGCCAGCAGATCGCCATACGCCGGTGTCGCCTCCAGTAATCCGGCAGCTTCCATGCTTGACCAATCCGGCGGTTGATCGGCATTGAGGGTGGTGCAGCCGATCAGCGTCATGGCAAGACTCAGTGATACCAGTGTCCGGCATTGAGGCATTACTCCAGGCCTCCGATGAGGATTTCCGTCTCCTCGCCGGTATTCGGGTCGAAGGCAATGATGCTGACGCCCCCATCGGCGGTTTCACTGAGGCTGAGCTCAACTCCCGAGAAGCGCAGCAGCGCACTGCCCTCGCTGCTGTCCGGGTCGAGGACACCAGCGGCCTGACGCGAGATATCGCGAATGAGCTGGGCGCGAAGATCATCTTCCAGCCGCTCAAGGGCGGTGCGCGCCGGTCTGCGGGCAGCCGCCGCCGGGCTGCGCGTTGAGTCCTGAGCAGCGGCCCGCTGGAAGCGCTGGGATTGCAGTCCCGGGTCATTGCTGATGCCCGGTCGGTAGGTCAGCTCGGCCTGTGCACTCGGAGGCATCAACAACCAGATGGCCAGACAGCTGATGATGGGCAGTTGTGCGCGCATGCTTACTCCTTTGCTCCGTCCTGAGGGTTTCGGCCGTTGCCCAGCGGGCGCTGGTAACGGGCGATGATGTCGCTGACGATGGCAACACTGGCCTCGGCGGTTGTTTCCGGGTCAGGGTTGCGCGGCCAGACCCGGGTTCGATGAACCACTTGATTCTGATAGCGCACCAGCACCTCGGTGCCTTCGGTCATCCACGGCCGCTCCTCGATGGTGATGACGCCGCGGGCAACCACCGATTGCGCACGCCAATGGCTGGCAAAGGCATCGTAGAAACGATCGCCCAGGGTTGTGATGGTGCGCTGAATGACCATATTCCCAAGGCCATCGTTTTCCAGGACGCCGCCGTTTATGACCGGCGGCTCCAGCGGGTCGGCGGCTTCCAGTGGTGGCTTTTCGCTCGCCATGACCATGCCTGCGGCCGCCACGGTCACGCCGGTCAGCCGGGCGCAACTGGCCAGCCAGCCGCCACGGCGGCCGGTGTGCGGCATCTTCATGAAAACTCAGCCGAGTTCGGCGTTCTGCAGGGTGCGCTGCGCCCACATGGCCGCCGCGACACGATTGGTGCAGCCGATCTTGCGATAGGCGTTGTACAGATGCGTTTTCACCGTATGCGGACTGACTGAGAGCTGATCGGCGATATGGTCATTGCTCAAACCCAGGGCCAGCGCACGCAATACCGCCATTTCCTTCCGGGTCAGCGCTTCGCTCGGGATTTCCCCATGGCGCCGGCCGCGACTCTGTTCGGGGTGCAACAGGCTGCGGATTTTGCTCAGCAGTTGTTCGACCGGTTCGTTGTCGTGAAAGCCGGCCACAATGTCCTTTCGAGTGAGAAACTGGCTCATTTCGACGCCGGCGGGCACGTTAATCAAAATCATTGGAGTGGCCGTGCGAAGCCGCTGATTCTGTTCGCGACCATTCCCGAGAATATCGGCAACGCAGCGATCATTGCTGCGAATATCAAGCAGAACCAGCGCCGGATTTTCACATTGCATCATTGCATTGAGTTGTGACGGAGCGGCGAGATGGGCCCGGCAGATTCCGTAGTCCTGTAGATACTTTGCCAACAAGCGGTTTTGAATGGTGGCATCGCAAAGCAGAAGGACTTTCTGTAATTCCGATACGGTATTGAGTTGCAGGCCCGATCGAATGGTCGGTTGACCGCCGTGAGTGCCCGATTGCAGGCGTTGAAAATGAGCATTCCTTTCCATGGTGTACCTCTGTATTCGTAATCAACGGATATGACGATTGGCATCATATTTTTCACCACGGATGCTTTTCTACGCGCTTTCGGGTGAGCGCGAATCATAAGTTGTTATCAATTGTTGATATGAATCATTGAGTAGTATGAAAAAAAATTTTCGATATACCCTATTCGACATAGTTCGAATGGGGGGTATGCGGAAAAATTCAGAAGAATGGAGGAAAGCGAATTCGCTTGAATTCCTTTTGCTGTATTAAATCAGAAAAACGGTTGCCAGTCCCAGAAAAGCCATGAATCCGATGACATCGGTAACAGTGGTCAGCACCACGCCGCCGGCAAGAGCCGGGTCAATGCCAAGGCGTTTGAGTACCAGCGGCACGCCCACCCCTGAGAGTGCAGCCACTCCCAGATTGATGACCATGGCCGCGGCGATGATGACGCCGATCGCCGGCTGGCCGAACCAGAGAATGGCAATGCCGGCGAGAATACCGGCCCAGAGCAGGCCGTTGAGAATGCCGATCCCCAGCTCCTTGAAAAGCAGTGCCCGGGTGTTTCGCGAGGCCACCTGACCGAGCGCCAGGGCCCGTATGACGAGGGTGAGTGTTTGTGTACCGGCAATGCCGCCCATGCTGGCGACCACGGGCATGAGCACGGCGAGCGCGACGATCTGCTCAATCGTGGCCTCGAACAAACCGATGACATAGGCGGCCAACAGCGCGGTGAGCAGGTTGATCCCCAGCCACAGGGCGCGCCGCCGGGTGCTGCTCCAGATGGGGGCAAAGAGGTCTTCTTCTTCGCCGAGGCCCGCCATGTTGAGAATGGAGCGCTCGGCCTCCTCGCGGATCACGTCAACCACATCGTCAACCGTGATGCGGCCGATCAGGCGGCCGCGATGATCGAGCACCGGGGCGGAAATCAGGTCTCTGTCCTCGAACATTTTTGCCACGGAGCGGGCCGGGGTGTCGGCCGCGATGGCGACGGCCTCGGTGTCAACCAGTTCTTCGACGCGGCCGGCCGGATCCTTGGTGAGCAGATCACTCACGCGCAGAATGCCGAGGAAATGATCGAAGCGACTGACAACAAACAGATGGTCGGTGAGCTCTGGCATTTCGCCGCGCATGCGCAGATAACGCAGGACGACGTCGAGGCTGACATCGGGCCGGACCGTGACGGTATCGGTATTCATCAGACCGCCGGCACTGTCTTCAGGATAGGCGAGTACGGCTTCCAGCCGCTGCCGATTCTGATTGTCCATGGAGCGCAGGATTTCGCCGGTCAGGGTCTTCGGCAGGTCCTGCATGAAATCAGCCAGATCATCCATGTCCATGCCGGAGGTGGCCGCGAGCAGTTCCTCGTCATCCATCTCCTGAATCAGGCCGCTGCGAACCTCGTCATTGACCTCCAGCAGCACCTCGCCGCCATTCTCTTCATCGACGAGTTCCCAGAGCAGTTTGCGCTCGGCAACGGGGAAGGATTCGAGTAAATCAGCGATCTCAGCCGGATGCAGGGCATTGAGCATACGCCGGGCCTCAGGGACGGTGCCGCCCTGCAGTAGATCGCTCACCGTCTCGGCAAGCCGCGTGTTCTGCTCTTCCCGCTCTTCACTCATTGTGATTTTCAATCTCAGTCCGGCTCGCCAAAGCGCGTCGCCAAAAGCTCTTCCAGGGCGGCGAGCGCCGTATCGGCATCAGGCCCCCGAGTGATGATCCGCAGGCGACTGCCTTTGCTCGCCGCGAGCATCATCAGCCCCATAATGCTCTTGCCATTGGCTGTTTGGCCAGCAAAACGGACTTCAGTCTCAGAATGGTAATCGCTGGCCACTGAGACGAATCGGGCCGCCGCCCGTGCATGAAGACCGAGTCGATTGATGATTTCAAGCTCGGCCTCGCATTGCCTGTCGGCCTGGTTCACGGCTCGGCACCCCGGTCGGTGATCTGCAGGATGCTCTCCTGGGCGGCCTGCATGGCTTTCTCGGCCAGCGTCGTCACCGGCAGGTAGGGGTAGTTCATCACCCGCAGCAGCATGGGAAGATTCAATCCGGTGACAACCGGGTAATCATGCATCTGGCCAAGGGCAACGGCGAGGTTGCCGGGTGTGGCACCGTAGGCGTCGGTCAGCACCAGAATACCGGCGCCTTCATCAAGCTCTATCAGGGCCTCTCGGGCCCTGCCGTGCATGGCCTCAATGGTCTCTTCATCGCGGGGGCTGATGCTGATGCAGGCAAGTGGCAGCTCACCGAGGATGGTTTTGGTGGTGTCGATGAGTGAATCACCCACGCCTGGATGCGTGACCAGCAGGATGCCTGCTTTCATGTCAGTTCCCGATGTCTCACGGTGACGTTGACGCCATTGCTGCGCAGATGCGCGGCCAGTGCCTCAATGAGGTAAACCGAGCGATGCTGCCCGCCGGTGCAGCCAACCGCAATCGTGAGATAGCTGCGGTTTTCGGCCTCGAAGACCGGCAGCCAGTCATCGAGCATCCGGGTGAGCTGGCGCAGAAAGCGGCCGACAACCGGGGTTGCGGCGAGGAATTCGATAACCGGCTGGTCGCGTCCGGTCAGCGGGCGCAGTTCGGGCTCCCAGTGCGGATTGGGCAGGCAGCGGCTGTCGAAGACAAAATCCGCGTCCGTTGGCGTGCCGTGCTTATAACCGAAGGACTCCAGCTGGACGGAGAGATGCGAACTGGTCTCGGTGAGACGGCCGCGGACGATTGCACGCAGTTCATGCAGGGTGGTCCGCGAAGTGTCGATGGTGAGATCGGCCTGTTCATGCAGGGGCATCAGCAGTTCCCGCTCACCCTGAATGGCCTCGGCGAGTGAGGTTTCATTGTTGCTCAATGGATGCCGCCGTCGTGTCTCGGAGAAGCGTTTCAGCAGAGTGGCATCATCGGCATCGAGAAATACGATCTCGGTATCCAGCCCGCGGTCATTGAGATCCTTGACGATGCGCGGAAAATCGGCGAGCGACTGCGGCCGGTTACGGGCGTCGATGCCGATGGCGTAGTCGTTCTCCGGTTGCGTATCGGCAATATGCCGGCCGAGCGCGTCGAGCAGGGCAACGGGCAGATTGTCGATGCAGTAGAAACCGCCATCCTCGAGGGTTGCCAGCGCAACACTTTTGCCCGAGCCGGAGAGTCCGCTGACGATGATCAGGCGCATGCAACCGGCCTCTTGGCTGCGATGGTTTGTGCCAGCACGGCGACGGCGGCGGTGATCAGATCGGCAATCGGCCGCTGCGGGGCAAGGGCAAGTCGGGGGCAGGCGGTGTTCATGATTCGGGTTGTCTCCCAGCTGCCGGCGGCCTGATCCGTCTGCGCTCGGTCAGTGAGGTCCACGACCAGATCGATGCTTGCCTCTTCGGCGACCGACGCCGCACCAAAGCACTGGCGAACATTCAGCAGGCCCGGGCCGCGCAGATAGAGCCAGCCGTGGCCTGCTGCCGGTGCCCGCCCAAAGAGAACATGATCGTGTTGCCGCAGGATGACAGCGTCATCGGCCACCAGTTGCTGGCCCCGGCCAATCAGCGACAATGCCGTGTCGCTTTTGCCACTGCCGGCGGGACCTCTCAACAGAACGCCCATTGCATCGACGACCATCAGTGTCCCGGCGATACCACTCATCCGTCTTCGCTCTTCGCCTGCCAGTCGTCGATGGTGGCATAGAGTTCCTGGTCGCTCTGGCACTGCCGCAGCCTAGTGCACAGCGCCTCGTCCCGGAACATTTCTGCAAGCTGCGAGAGGATGCGCAGATGCTCGTCATTGCCGTGTTCAGGGACCAGCAGGCCAAACAGCAGATCGACCGGGCTGCGGTCAGGCGCATCAAAATCGATGGCCTGGCTCAGTCGGATGACAGCGGCTCTGGGCTGCTCGATATCCGCCGCTCGGCTGTGGGGCAGGGCGACGCCACGGCCAAGGCCGGTACTGCCAAGCCGTTCTCTGACGCAGAGTCCTTCAAAGACGGCGCGAACGGTCTCATCGGTTGGCTGCTGATCGGCCATCAACAGTTCACTGAGTTGCTCCAGCGCCCGTTTTTTGCTGGTCACTTCGACGCCGCATTGCACCCGCGCCTCGGTCAGTAGGTCTGATACCTTCATCATCGCTGGCCGTTCACGTTTCGATCAGTGTGCATGTTAGTCCTCAATGTCGTCCTGTCAGCTCAGGCGTCTGCGATCCGTCGATGAGGCGATACCCATCGCTTCCCGGTACTTGGCGACAGTGCGTCGGGCAACATGAATGCCCTGCTCCTGCAGAATGTCGGTCAGCTTGGCATCACTCAAGGGCCGGGCCGGATCCTCTGCCGCCACCAGCCGACGGATGCGGGCGCGGATCGCCGTGGCGGAGCACTCGCCGCCATCGGCGGTCGGCACATGACTGGAGAAGAAGAATTTGAACTCCAGCGTCCCCTGCGGGGTGTGCATGTATTTCTGGCTGGTGATTCGAGAGACGGTCGACTCATGCATGTCGATGGCTTCGGCAACCTCCCGCAGAACCAGCGGTTGCATCGCTTCCTCACCGTGCTGCAGAAAGGCCTGTTGCCGCTCCACGATACATTCGGCCACTTTGCGCAAGGTGTCGTTGCGGGACTGCAGGCTTTTGATCAACCAGCGGGCCTCCTGCAGATGTTCGCGCATGAGGCTGTTGTCCGCCCCTTGATCGCCGCGGCGGACCAGCCCGGCGTAATAATCATTAATGCGCAGCCTTGGTGATGCCTCGGGATTGATCTCGACCACCCAGCGGTCATTCACCCGCTGTACCAGACAGTCCGGGATGACATATTCCGTTCGGGTTTCGCCGAAGCCTGAGCCCGGATGCGGGTCGAGGCTGCGGATGAGGCCCACGGCGGTATCGAGTAGATCCTGATTGACACCGAGCATGCGCTTGAGTGCAGCCGTGGCGCTCTGGCCGAGCAGCTCCAGATGCTGGTCGATAATGCGGTATGCAACGTCACGGCCGGGTGTTGATTCCGGCAGGGCACTGACCTGAATCATCAGCGCTTCGCGGGCATCCCGGGCCGCCACGCCCAGCGGATCGAGATGTTGGATGAAGGTCAGCACCGCGCGAATCTCATCGCTACCGGCTTCAAGATCAGCCGGGAGTGCCGCGGCGAGGGTTTCCGGGCTCTCGGTGAGCCGGCCCTGATCGTTGATGGCGTCGATAATCAGCTCGGCGATGCGTTGGTCGCTCTCACTCAGGCCCGAGAGTTCGATCTGCCAGTTGAGATGCTCATGCAGCGAGGCTTCAGGGGCGGCGCGATTATCGAGCAGATCATTGATGGCGCCGGGCTCGGGGGCGCTGTAACTGGTCATGCCATTGACCGGTTCGTCCCAGCGCTCATCAATCGTGATGGCCTCCCCCAGCCTGACTGCATCCTGCGCATCACTGCCGAGTGTGGTCTCCGATGGGTCAATGACGCCGGTATCCTGTATCGATGGCGTTTCCTGGTCCTCTGCGACCTCCACGTCTTCCTCGACCTCCAGCATGAGATTGGACTCGAGGGCCTCCCGGATTTCGAGATTGAGCTCGGCCGCCGGCAGCTGCAGCAGACGTATGGCCTGCTGCAGCTGTGGCGTCATGGTCAATTGTTGCCCGACTCGGAGCTGTAAGGACTGCTTCATCGTTGTCTATGCGATCTGCCTTGCGCCCAGAGTAACCCTGTGGGTGGATGACTGGCCAGCACTAGAGTCTGAAGTCCTCGCCGAGATAAACCGCGCGCACCTGAGGATCAGCCAGAATCGCCTCGGCGTCGCCTTCAACAATGACCCGGCCTTCATTGAGGATGCTGGCGCGGTCAACCAGGCCCAGTGTCTCTCTGACATTGTGATCGGTGATCAGCACACCGATGCCGCGGCCGGCGAGGTGTCGGACAATGGTCTTGATCTCACCCACGGAGATCGGGTCGACACCGGCGAAAGGTTCATCGAGGAGAATGAACTGCGGCTCGGCCGCCAGCGCCCGCGCAATTTCAACCCGTCGGCGTTCTCCACCGGAGAGGCTGACGCCGGATTGTGTCCTCAGGTGGGCAATACCGAATTCTTCCATGAGTGAGTCGGCCTGATGCCGACGCGCCTCTCGACTGAGTCCGGCTCGCGTCTCCAGGACGGCCAGTAGATTGTCTTCCACCGACAGACGGCGGAAAACCGATGCTTCCTGCGGTAGATAACCAATCCCCAGGCGGGCCCGTTCATGCATGGGTGCCCGGGTGAGGTTGCGGTCATCCAGCGTGATCACTCCCTCATCGGCACGAACCAGGCCGACAATCATGTAAAAGCTGGTGGTCTTGCCGGCACCATTGGGCCCGAGCAGGCCGACGATTTCACCGCTGGCGAGGCTGATGGAGACATCCTCCACCACCCGGCGGCCACGATAGCGTTTGCACAGGCCCTCGGCCCGCAGCAGGCTTTGGCTCATGGCGATTCGTCCGAGTCCGGATAGACTGTGACATTCACCCGCCCGCCCTCGGCCTGGCCGCCTTCGGCGATGGTGCGCTGCTCAGCCGGGTAGTGTGTGATTGTCTCGCCCAGAACCTCGTTATCCCCCTGCCACAGACGCCCGCCCTCGAGCAGGATGATGCGCTCCGGCCCGCTGGCATAGTATTCCATACGCGGTGCTTCAGCCTGTCGGGTGGGTGCATCGGGCAGCGTTTCGGTATAGCGGGCCGGGCTGCCCTCCACCACGATGCGCTCAAGTTCTCGATTTTCATCGGTGGTGACGGTCATGACAGCGCCGATGATCTCCATGCGGCCTCGGGTCAGAATGACATTGCCCCGGTAAATGCTGACCCCGGTGGCGTCATTGACTTCGGCGGTGTCAGCGCTGAGCTCCACGGGCGGTGCCGGTGCCTCGGTGGTCTCCTGTGCGGTGGTGAGGCCGACTGTCCCGAGCAGCAGGAGCGCCAGTGCGATACGCGGGGCGGGATGATCAGTTGCTGGCTTCATAACGGCCTCTGGCATTGTCGGTGAGTTCGATGCGCTCTTCGGCGAGCCAGGCGCGGGCGCCCAGCGCATTGATGCGATAGCTTGGCGAGTCCAGGCTCACCGCTGCCGTTGTCTCGGCGTAGCGCTGCGGCAATTGCATGTCGATCCAGTCGGTGGTCATGACGGTGTCACCCTCTGGATGGCGTTGATGCAGTCGAACATTGCCCGTGAGCCGTGCCTGCTGCTCATTATCCCAGCTGCGCGCCTGATCGGCCCGACCGTACCAGGGTGTTCCCTGTTCGGTCTGAATCAACCAGGTCGGAGAGTCCAGTTGCCAGAGGTCGCTTGCCTGGAAATAACGGGCAGCCGGTGCGCTCACCCGCCAGGCCTCGCGGCCCTGTTCATCGGTGGCCATGAGTTGCACATCCCGGGCATAGGCGGTCATGGTCAAGCCGCTGTTGGATGGCTCGGGTGAGGGCGCAGGTGGCTGCTGACTCCAGCGCCAGAGCATCAGGCCACCGAGTATCAGCAGCAGGGCCAGTCCGACACCGAGTCGCCGTTGCATCGGTCAGACGACTCCGGCGCGTAGTAAATCGTGCATGTTCAAGGCACCAACAACCTGTTGGTCCGCATCGGTGACCAGAAGCGCATTGATGCTGTGCTGTTCCATCATTGCCAGCGCCTCGGCGGCAAGCAGACCGGGTTGGATGCACTGTGGTGATGGCGTCATTACCGCGCTGACCGGTGTCGTGTGAACATCGATGGCCTTATCCAGAGCCCGACGCAGGTCGCCGTCGGTGAAAATGCCGGTGACACGCGTGTGATCATCAACAATGGCGGTCATGCCAAGGCCTTTGCGCGTCATCTCCAGCAGGGCCTCGGCGAGTGGCGTTTTCTCATCGACACGGGGGATGGCCTCGCCGGTGTGCATGAGATCATCAATGCGCAGCAGCAGCCGCCGGCCCAGTCGGCCACCGGGGTGGGAGAGGGCAAAATCTTCGGCGGTAAAGCCACGGGCATCCAGCAACGCGACCGCCAGTGCATCACCCATGGCAAGCGCTGCGGTCGTACTCGCCGTTGGCGCAAGACCCAGCGGACAGGCTTCGGCATCGACACTGACATCCAGATGCACATCAGCGGCCGTTGCCAGTGTTGAGTCAGCGCGACCGGTCATGGCGATCAATTGGATCTGTCGACGCTTGATCAGCGGGAGCAGCTGATTGATTTCCTCGGTCTCTCCTGAATTGGACAGCGCAATCAGCGTGTCCCCGCGGGAGATCATTCCCAGGTCGCCATGACTGGCTTCACCCGGGTGTACATAAAATGCCGGAGTGCCGGTGCTGGCCAGTGTCGCAGCAAGCTTGCCGGCGATATGCCCGGATTTGCCCATGCCCGTGACCACGACACGGCCCTCGCAGGCAAGCAGGTCTCGGCAGGCGCGGGCGAAGTGTTCATCCATGCGGGCGGCCAGGGCATTCACCGCTGCCGCTTCAGTTTCAACGACGGCCCGGCCGAGCTGGCAGAGATCCTTGTCGTTGAGGGGTTTGTGCTCTGCCATTAGCGTCCCATTACAAACAGCAATACCTGGTAGCTTACGAACCCGGTGAGCAGCAGGCCGCCCTCCAGACGTCCGAGATGCCCGCGTCTGCCGACGACAAAGCCGATGACGGCAATCGCGAGCATGAACGCCGTCATAATGCCGTAGTCACGCGCAAGACTCACCCCCGCCACCGAAAATGGCGCGATGGCAGCGGCAATACCGAGCACGGCGAGCAGGTTGAAAAGGTTGGAGCCAATGATGTTGCCAATCGCCAGCTCGTCTTCGCCTCGTCTGGCGCTGGCGATTGAAGCGGCCAGCTCGGGCAGGCTGGTGCCGACGGCAACAATGGTCAGGCCGATGATCAGATCGCTCACCCCAAGCTGTGTCGCCAGCGCCACGGCGGACCAGACCAGCAGTCGCGAGCTTGCGATTAGAATGACCAGACCGAGCAGCATCCAGAGGGTCGCGCGCTGTTGCGGCATGTCCGGCGGAATGGCCGCTTCGACTTCGCGGGCAATGATGTCGTCCTTCGCGGCCGGGCGGCTCGATTGATAGCCCATCCAGGCGAGCACCGCGACCAGGCCGGCCAGCAGAACAAAACCCTCCAGTCTCGTCAGTGTGGCATCAATCAGCAGACCACCGGTGGCCACCACCACGATCATCAGCAGCGGGAATTCCCGTCGCAACAGCCCGGAGCGCATGGCAAGCGGCGAGATCAGTGCAGTCACCCCGAGAATCAGTCCGACATTGGCGACATTCGATCCCAGTGCATTACCGAGGGCCAGTCCCGGGTTGCCGTTCAACGCCGCGATACCGGAGACCAGCATCTCCGGCAGTGAGGTACCAATGCCCACCACCGTCAGGCCAATGAGCAACGGCGAGACACCCAGGTGACGCGCAGTGGCCGATGCGCCCTCGACAAAGCGCTCCGCGCTCCAGGCAAGGGCGATGAAGCCAATCAGAATCAGGGCAATCAGCACTAGGAGGTTCATGGTCGGTCGCAGCATTGCCGGCGAAAGCGGCACCATACCCCATTTGACCGGCCTTATGCCTTGTCGGATACTCGCAGCCTTATTCAGTCAGCCCCCGGGCAAGCAGTCGGAACGCATGTCGCCATCCCAGTCCAGTGTTGATGAAAACCCGCTGATTGACATTCGCGGGCTGGTTTTCAGCCGCGGTGGGCGGCGTTTGTTCGATGGCATTGACCTGAGCGTCCGGCGCGGGGAAGTGGTGGCCATCATGGGCCCGAGCGGCACCGGCAAGACCACCCTGTTGCGATTGATCGGTGGGCAGCTGCGCGCCCAGTCCGGTGAGGTCCGGGTGGCTGGCGAATCGGTGGGGGATCTGCGCCGCCGCGCGCTCTATCGGTTGCGGCGGCGGATGGGCGTTCTGTTCCAAAGCGGTGCCCTGTTTACCGATATGACCTGCTTTGACAACGTGGCCTTCCCGCTGCGGGAACACACGGATCTGCCCGAGACGCTGATCCGCAGCATCGTCTTGATGAAGCTCCAGGCGGTGGGTCTGCGGGGCGCCCGCGATCTCTACCCCGCTGAGCTCTCCGGGGGGATGGCGCGTCGGGTCTCGCTCGCCCGGGCACTGGCCCTCGACCCGGAGCTCATGCTCTATGACGAACCCTTCGCCGGTCAGGATCCCATCTCCATGGGCGCGCTCATGCAGGTGATCCGTCAGCTCAACGATGCCCTGGGCCTAACCAGCATCATCGTCTCGCATGATGTTGATGAGACCCTCAGTATCGCCGACCGGGCCTATGTCATCTCCGAAGGCCAGGTGGTTGAATCCGGGACGCCGGAGGCCCTGCGCAGCAGTCAGTCAGACTGGGTCAAACAGTTTATTCAGGCGCTGCCAGACGGGCCGGTGCCGTTTCATTACCGGGCGCCGTCCATGGCGGATGACCTTGGCATGGGGCGGTCATGACAGCCGTATTGCAGCGCATGGGCGCCAGTACGCTGGCCGTACTCGCAACGCTCGGTCGGGCAACCCTGTTCTTCCTGCGCGTCCTGCTCGGCGTCGGCGAGATGCTGCGACGCCCCGGGCTTTTGCTGCGCGAGATCTATTCGGTCGGTGTGCTGACGCTCGTCATTATCCTCGTCTCTGGGCTCTTCGTCGGCATGGTCCTCGGCCTGCAGGGGTATTACACCCTGGTCGACTTTGGTGCTGAGCAGTCTCTGGGCGTGCTGGTGGCGCTGTCGCTGACGCGGGAGTTGGGTCCGGTGGTTACGGCGCTGCTTTTCGCCGGCCGCGCCGGTTCGGCGCTCACCGCCGAGATCGGGCTGATGAAGGCAACCGAGCAGCTCTCGGGCATGGAGATGATGGCGGTTGACCCGGAACGGCGTATCTGTGCGCCGCGTCTGTTCGCTGCACTCATCTCTCTGCCGCTGCTGGCGATGATCTTCACCCTGCTGGGCATTATCGGTGCTTATCTGGTCGGCACCGCCATGCTGGGAATTGACGGGGGGTCATTCTGGTCGCAGATGCAGGCGCAGGTGAGCTTCGTTGATGATGTGCTCAATGGTTTGATTAAAAGTGTGCTCTTTGGCCTCGCTGCAGGCTGGATTGCGGTGTTCAACGGGTATGATTGTCTGCCGACCTCACATGGCGTGAGTCGGGCGACAACACGGACCGTGGTGGTGACATCGCTGGTGGTGCTGGGGCTTGATTTTGTCCTCACCGCGTTGATGTTCGATTAAGGGAGGAAGTCCAGTTGGAGAATTCTCGTTCGATGGAAATCACGGTTGGCGCTTTTGTCGCAGCCGGGCTTGCCGCCCTGTTTGTGCTTGCCATGCAGGTGAGCAACATCACCGCTTTTCAGCGCGCCGATGGCTACAATGTCTACGCTTACTTCCAGAATGTCGGCGGGCTGCGTGAGCGCGCCCCGGTCAATCTTGGCGGGGTGCAGATCGGCCGGGTGGAGGCCATTACGTTGGATGCCGCGCGATTCGAAGCCCGTGTCACCCTGAATATCGATCGGCAGTTCAACGATCTGCCAAGCGATACGGCGGCGAGTATCCGCACCTCGGGCCTCCTTGGCGAGCAGTATGTCTCGCTGGAACCCGGTGGCATGCCGGACTCTCTGGCGGAAGGCGATGAAATTACGCTGACCCGTTCAGCGCTGGTGCTGGAGGATATTGTCGGGCAGTTCCTCTACAACCAGTCAGCCGGTGGTGAGGATTGAGTGCGGCCGCCGGGCAAGCCGATGGGGAACAGCCGATGGCAAGTTTGAATGGCGATGCGCAACAGGGTTACTCCCTGAGCGGTGAGCTGAGAGCACCCGCGGTCACCGGATTGCTGGCGGGCCTGCCTGTAGAGCATGGGCGGCAGCGCCTGGACCTTGCTTCGCTGGAGGCCGTGGACAGCGCCGGTCTGGCTCTGCTTGTGGAGTGGCAGCGACAGCTCAAGGCGCTCGGCGGTGAATTGATCATAAGCAATGCCCCGAGCGGGCTCGTTCGACTCGCGCGTATCAGCGGGGTTGATACACTGTTGGGGCTGACTGCCCGTGACGATGGAGATGACTGAGTAATGATGGAGCCCGAGGCCATTCGCGCCCTGCTGCAGGCGGGACTGAAAGACGCCGATATTGAAGTGATTGGCGACGGACGGCATTTTCAGGCGCGGATCGTGACTGCTGATTTTGAGGGTCTGCCTTTGCTGAAGCGGCACAGGCTGGTTTATGACCTGCTGCAGGCGCACATCGACAGCGAGGTGCTGCATGCGATTTCCATGCGTACATTAACGCCCGCGCAGGCCGCGGCAGAAAAGGACTGAGCGGGTGGAGCGTTTATTGATTCGCGGCGGCAAGCCGCTCTCGGGTGATATCCGTATCTCCGGGGCAAAAAATGCCGCCCTGCCGATTATGGCTGCCACGTTGCTGGCCGATGAGGCCTCCGTGATCGGCAATATCCCCGATCTGCACGATATCACCACGACCATGGAGCTTCTGGGTCGCATGGGTGTCCGGCTGACAGTCGATGAGCGCATGCGTGTTGAGCTCGACCCGACCCGGCTTGATAACTGTCATGCGCCTTATGAGCTGGTGAAAACCATGCGCGCCTCGATCCTCGTGCTCGGGCCCTTGCTTGCCCGCTATGGCGAGGCGGATGTTTCCCTGCCGGGCGGCTGTGCCATCGGCAGCCGACCGGTCAATCTGCATGTCGAGGGCCTGCGGGCGCTGGGTGCCGAAATCAGCGTTGAGAATGGCTATATTCGGGCCCGCTGCACCCGCCTGCGCGGTGCCCGGCTGGTCATGGACCTGGTGACCGTAACCGGCACCGAGAATCTGATGATGGCGGCGACCCTGGCCGAGGGGACTACCGTCATCGAGAACGCCGCGCGGGAGCCGGAGGTCGTTGATCTGGCCAATTGCCTGAACAGCATGGGGGCCAGGGTCAGCGGCGCCGGGACGGATACCATCACCATTGAAGGGGTGGAGCGGTTGAGCGGAGCACACTATGACGTGCTGCCTGATCGTATTGAAACCGGCACATTTCTGGTGGCTGCCGCCATGACCGGTGGGCGGGTTCGGCTGAAGAATACTGCGCCGCATCTGCTCGATGCGGTGATCGGCAAGTTGCGCGAGAGCGGCGCCGAAGTTGATCTTGGCGAAGACTGGATTGAACTGGACATGCAGGGCAAGCGGCCGAAGGCCGTGACCGTGCGGACGGCACCCTATCCGGCTTATCCGACGGATATGCAGGCGCAGATCTGTGCCCTCAACGCGGTTGCTGATGGTGTCGGCATGGTCACCGAGACCGTGTTCGAAAATCGCTTCATGCATGTCCTCGAGATTCAGCGCATGGGTGCTGATGTCCGGTTGGAAGGCCACACGGCCATCAGCAATGGGGTTGACCATCTGACCGGAGCGCCGGTCATGGCCACCGATCTGAGAGCCTCGGCAAGCCTGGTGCTGGCGGGTCTGGTCAGCGAGGGCGATACCCTGGTGGATCGCATCTACCACATTGATCGCGGGTATGAGTGCATCGAAGAGAAGCTCGCTCAGCTGGGGGCCGATATTCGCCGCATGCCCGGGGAGACGGCCCGAAGCCATGCCTGATTCGGTCACCATTGCCCTTTCCAAGGGACGCATTCTGGAAGAAACCCTGCCGCTGCTGCAGCCGCTTGGCATTGAGCCGCTGGAGGATCCTGAAAGCAGCCGCAATCTGGTCCTGCCGACAACGGATCCCAACGTTCGGCTGATCATTGTCCGGGCGACCGATGTGCCGACGTATGTCGCCTATGGCGGCGCGGATCTGGGTGTGGCGGGCAAGGATGTGCTCATGGAGCAGGGCGGTCATGGCCTCTATGAGCCGATCGACCTTGGCATTGCGCGCTGCCGGCTGATGGTGGCCGGACGGCCTGATGCCAGGCTCGATGGCCGGCGCATTCGGGTGGCCACCAAATTCGTCAACATTACCCGACGCCACTTTGCGGCTCAGGGCCGGCAGGTGGATCTGATCAAGCTCTACGGCTCCATGGAACTGGCACCCCTGGTTGGGCTTGCCGATGCCATTGTGGATCTGGTGGACACCGGTAATACGCTCAGGGCGAATGGTCTTGCGCCGCTTGAGCAGATTGCGGATATCAGTTCGCGTTTAGTGGTCAATAAGGCATCGATGAAGCTATCCCACGGGACCATTCGACCATTGCTCGAGCGCATCGAGGCTGTGGTCGCCAAGCAGCAGAACAGGTAAGCGACATGCTCGAGATACAACGGCTGAGTACCACCCAGCCGGATTTCGCCGATCAGCTCAAGGCGTTGACCAGCTGGGATGACGGGGCCACCCATGGTGTTGAGACCGCGGTCGCCGAGATCATTCAGGCGGTCCGCTCCCGCGGTGATGCGGCCCTGTGCGAACTCACCGCCAGATTTGATGGCCTCACCGTGTCGGCAGCTGCCGAGCTTGAGGTCCCGGCCCAGCGCTGGCAGGAAGCACTCGCCGGTCTGGCGGCCGCCGATCGCGAAGCCCTGGAGACGGCGGCGGCGCGGATTCGGGAATATCACCTGCATCAGCGCCCGGCCGACTGGGAGCATACCGAGGCCGACGGCACCCGCCTCGGGCAGAAAATCCGCCCGCTTGAGCGCGTGGGGATCTATGTGCCTGGCGGCAAGGCTGCCTATCCCTCATCGGTATTGATGAATGCCATTCCGGCGCGGGTCGCCGGTGTCGATGAAATCATCATGGTGGCACCGGCTCCGGGCGGAGAAATCGCGCCCATGGTGCTTGCCGCGGCCGCCTTGGCCGGTGTTGACCGGCTGTTTCTGCTCGGCGGCGCTCAGGCGGTTGCCGCGCTTGCTTTCGGCACGGATACCGTGCCGGCGGTGGACAAAATCGTAGGTCCGGGCAATGCCTACGTCGCCGAAGCCAAGCGCCGGGTTTTCGGCCATGTCGGTATCGATATGGTCGCCGGCCCCTCCGAGATACTGATTGTCTGCGACGGGCAGACCGATCCGGAATGGATTGCCATGGATCTTTTCTCACAGGCCGAACATGATGAGGATGCCCGGGCATTGCTGATCTGCCCGGAGGCGCGCTATCTCGATGACGTGCAGGCAGCCATGGAGCGTCTGCTCCCGGAGATGGAGCGCTCCGAGATTATCCGTGCCTCGCTGGCGCGTCGTGGTGCCCTGATTTGTGTCCGGGACCTGGCCGAGGCGGCGGATATCACCAACACCATTGCCCCGGAGCATCTGGAGCTCTCCGTTGTGGAGCCGGAGCGACTGGCGGAATCCATTCACCATGCCGGTGCGATTTTCCTCGGGCGCTACACCCCTGAGGCCCTCGGCGATTACTGCGCCGGGCCCAGCCATGTCCTGCCGACATCGCGGACGGCGAGGTTCGCTTCACCGCTGGGTGTCATGGACTTCTGCAAATCGACCAGCATTGTTGGCTGCTCGGTAGAGGGGGCGGGTGCGCTGGGCCCGGTGGCCTCGCGGCTGGCACGGGCAGAGGGCCTGACAGCACACGCGCGGTCGGCGGAATACCGCTATCAGGCTGAAACCAACGGCGACGCCTCAGCGTAGCGGGGGTTGCTGCGGGCCAACTGGCTCGAGATTGGTGGGTCGCTCGGCAATCATGACCTGCCATTGCACCGAGCTCGCAGCACGTTCTCCGGTGAGTTCAATGGTCTCGCCGGGACTGCGTCGGGTAACCCGGTCAAGCAGCCCGCGCACGGAGATGATCGGCTCTCCATTCATCGCCAGGATCCGATCACCGGGCTGCAAGCCGGCACGGTCGGCGGGCCCGCCGGGCAGGAGATCACCCACCAGCGCCCCGGGGCTCCCGTCGTTGAGGACCTGAACCCCGATCCACCCACGGATGACCCGGCCGTGTTCGATAATATCGCTCAGCACCGCCTGTGCCAGATTGCCGGGAATGGCAAAGCCGATACCGGTGGCACCGCCTGTCTGACTGAAAATGGCCGTGTTGATCCCGATGACCTCGCCCCGGGCGTTGATCAACGCACCGCCCGAGTTGCCTGGATTGATGGCTGCATCGGTTTGAATGAAGTTTTCAAACGTGGCCAATCCGAGCTCGCTGCGTCCGAGTGCGCTGATGATGCCCTGGGTGACGGTCTGTCCAACACCAAAGGGGTTGCCGATGGCAAAGACGACATCGCCGACCTGCAGGCCGTCGGACGCGGCCAGCGTGATATGCGGCAGCACGCTGCCGGCAACCTGTAGCACGGCGAGATCGGATTCGGGGTCGGTCCCCACCACATCGGCCGGGGCCGTGCGCCCATCGGCGAGCAGGACCTGAATGCGTTCGGCACCGCGAATGACATGGTGGTTGGTGAGCAGATGCCCCTCGGCACTGACCAGAACACCGGAGCCGAGTGAGGTGCCAAGTGGTGCTTCGGTGGTCTCCGGCCGCTCGCCGAAAAGCTCGTCAAAGGAAGGCCCATCAAGGAAGGCGTTGCGCGGGTCCGGATCACGCGTGGCGGTGTAGATGTTGACCACCGAAGGAGCGGCTTTATTCACGGCATCGGCATAGGAGAACGGGTAGGGGTTTTCCGTGCCAATAAGCGGTGGGAGTACCATTTCAGGGGCCACTGAACGCTCCGTTGTCTGAATCAATCCGGGCGCGAGCCAGACGATCGCCAGGGCGACGATCAGCCCGACCAGGACGTAACTCAGCAGAAAACGGATGATTCGGCGCAAGGCCATCTCTTATACTCTTTTTTGATTTTTTTAAGGTTGAGCGCCTCATGGTACACCGTCAGGAACTGAACGCTTACCTCAAGCAGTGCCTTGACCCGGGGTCAATGCCGGATTACTGCCCTAACGGGCTTCAGGTCGAGGGGCGTTCGCCGATCAGGCGTCTGGTCACCGGGGTCACCGCTTCCCAGCGTTTTCTGCAGGCGGCGATCAAGGCCGAGGCCGACGCCGTTCTGGTGCATCATGGTTTTTTCTGGAAGGGCGAGCCGGCAGCGATTACCGGAATGAAAGCCGAGCGCATTCGTCTGCTGATTACCCATGACATGAATCTCTTTGCCTGGCATCTGCCGCTTGATGTCCATCCACAGTGGGGCAACAACGCGCAACTGGCCGCCTGTCTGGATATTGCGCCGGAAGCACCGGTGGCCGCGGGTGGCGTCCAGGGGCTGCTCTGGTCGGGCAGCCTGCCGCAGCCGCTCAGTATCAACGAACTGCGCGACCGTCTTGCCGATCGGCTGGGCCGGGAACCGCTGGTGGTCGAGGGGAGTGACAGGCCGGTGCAGCGGATCGCCTGGTGTAGCGGAGGTGGTCAGCGTTTCATTGCCGAGGCCGCGGCACTGGAAGTGGATGCTTATTTCAGTGGCGAGATTTCAGAGCAGACGACGCACGAGGCCCGCGAGCTCGGTCTGCATTATCTGGCCGCCGGTCACCATGCCACCGAACGCGGCGGTGTTCAGGCCCTTGGCGAGCATTTATCGGAACATTTCGGTATTGAGCATGTCTTTATTGATGATCCGAACCCGGCATGAGCTTAACCCTTGATTGAAAGCAAGTTTCGGGTGCGTGAGAAGGCCGTTTGACGGGCTTTCTGCCTTGACGAAATAGGCCGAATGTTGGATTCTAGCGCCCGCAGGTGGGCGGCCGCCTTAGAATTGTAATAAACGACGGTCCGCCTTGAGTCCGTTACCCATGTAGGGGAATCCAGATGTCCCAGGAAGGCGCTAACAAGAGTCGACGCCGTTTTCTAACCGGCGCGGTCTCTGTTGTCGGCGGTGTTGGTGCGGCCTACACGGCAGTACCCTTTCTAGCCTATTGGAACCCGAGCGCGACCACTCGTGCCGCCGGTGCTCCAGTCGAAGTCGATACCAGCACGCTCCAACCGGGGCAGAAGGTCAACATCACCTGGCGTGGCCAACCCGTCTGGGTCATCCGACGCTCTGAAGCAGCCGTCGAGGCGCTGGAGTCCGTCAGTGATCAATTGCGGGATCCGGATTCCGCGGTTGCCTCGCAGCAACCGGCCTACGCACAGAACCCGCACCGCTCCATCGATCCGGAATTCCTGGTGCTCGTACCGATCTGTACGCATCTCGGTTGCATTCCGTCGTTCATGCCACAGGCAGGATCGCTGGATGCCGATTGGCAGGGCGGATTTTTCTGTCCCTGTCACGGTTCCAAGTTTGACATGGCCGGCCGTGTTTATGCGGGAGTGCCGGCTCCGACCAACCTTGTCGTACCCCCATACCGCATGGCTGACAACGGCCTGATTGTGGTTGGAGAGGATCAGGAGGCAGCCTGATGAGTGATGCAACAACCAAGGCGCAGGGTGGCATGCTGGGCTGGATTGACGCCCGCTTCCCGCTCACCAAGATGTGGAACGAGCACGTCGGTGAGTATTACGCGCCGAAAAACTTCAATTTCTGGTATTACTTTGGTTCGTTGGCACTGATTGTGCTGGTCAATCAGTTGCTCACCGGCATCTGGCTGACCATGAACTACAACCCCTCGGCCGAAGGCGCTTTTGCTTCGGTTGAATACATCATGCGGGATGTTGAGTGGGGTTGGCTGATTCGCTACATGCACTCCACCGGGGCCTCGGCCTTCTTCGTGGTGGTCTATCTGCACATGTTCCGGGCCATGCTCTACGGCTCCTATCAGAAGCCGCGTGAGCTGATCTGGATTTTCGGCATGATCATCTACCTGCTGCTCATGGCAGAGGCCTTCATGGGTTATCTCCTGCCCTGGGGTCAGATGTCCTACTGGGGCGCGCAGGTGATCATCTCGCTATTCGGCGCGATTCCATTTGTCGGCGAAGACCTGGCATTGTGGATTCGTGGTGACTACAACATCTCGGGTGTGACGCTGAACCGCTTCTTCGCCCTGCATGTGGTGGCCCTGCCGCTGGCCCTGGTCGGCCTGGTGGTCTTCCACATCCTGGCGCTGCATGAGGTCGGCTCCAACAACCCGGACGGTGTTGATATCAAGAAGGTCAAGGGCAAGGACGGCAAGCCGAAAGACGGCATCCCCTTCCATCCCTACTACACGGTCAAGGATACCTTCGGCCTGGGTGTGTTCCTGATCTTCTTCGCCGCGGTGGTGTTCTTTGCCCCGGAGATGGGCGGCCTGTTCCTGGAGAAGCCCAACTTCGAGCCGGCCAACCCGCTGCAGACGCCTGAGCACATCGCGCCGGTCTGGTATTTCACGGCGTTCTACTCCGTGCTGCGTGCGGTGCCGGATAAGTTTGGTGGCGTGCTGGCGATGGGGGCAGCGATATTCCTGCTGTTCCTGCTGCCCTGGATCGATCGTGGCAAGGTCCGCTCGATCCGCTATCGCGGCCTTGGCCACAAAATCAACCTGGCGCTGTTCGCCTTTGCCTTTGTGGTGCTGAGCTACCTCGGTCTGCGCGCACCGTCGGAGGTTTATTTCGGGCTGACGGTAACGCTGTGGGCGCAGATCTTCACCGTCGTGTACTTCGGTTTCTTCGCCTTCCTGTTCGTCTATACCGCGTTCGGGTTCGAGAAGACCAAGCCGGTTCCGGAGAGGGTGACGGAGTGATGAGAAAGTTTTTATTGATGCTGCTCGCCACGCTGGTGTCGGGATCGGCCATTGCCGCTGGTGGCTATGCCAATCTCATGGATGCCGAGGTTGATGTCAGTGACGAGGCCTCGCTGCAGCGTGGCGCCCAGCTGTTCGCCAACAACTGCATGGGTTGCCACTCGGCAAAATTCGTTCGCTGGAACGCACTGCCGGAAGAACTCGGCGTCTCCATGGAGCTCATTGAGGAAAACCTCATCTGGGACAGCGGCTATCAGGCGGGTGATGTCATGACCGCCGCCATGCGCTCCGAGGATGCCTCGGCCTGGTTCGGTGCAGCAGCCCCGGATCTGTCGTTGACGGCACGCTCCCGGGGCGCGGACTGGGTATATACCTATCTCAACAGCTTCTACGTCGACCCGGACGCCTCGATCGGCTGGAACAACACGCTGTTGCAGAATGCCTCAATGCCGCATGTGCTCTGGCAGCTCCAGGGTGTTCCTCAGCCGGTTTACGAAGGCTCTGGTGATGCGCTGAAAGTCGCGGAGATTGTGGTCCCGGAGGGCCAGCAGGGCGCGATGACCGAGGCTGAGTATCAGCAGGCGACAAAAGATATCACCAACTTCATGGCCTTCATGGCCGAGCCCGTCCGGGCCAAGCGTCAGGAACTCGGTGTCTGGGTGATCGGCTTTCTGCTGGTGTTCACCATCCTCGCTTACTTCATGAAGCGGGAGTACTGGAGGGATGTCCACTGAGCCGGCAAGCGGATGATCTGGGAATGGCCAGCGTTCTGTTGAGTCAGCGCTCGACCATCGGTCTCTACAGCGATCCCATCGCACTCGAGAGTCATCGGGTGCGGTTGGTGCTGGCTGAAAAGGGCATCAATGTTGAAGTGGTCGAGGTAGACCCGGAGGGCGCGCAGCCCGAAGACCTGGCCGACCTCAATCCTTACGCCGAGACTCCTACGCTGGTCGATCGAGACCTCGCGCTCTATGACGCCCGCGTGATCTGTGAATATCTCGATGAGCGTTTCCCTCATCCGCCACTGATGCCGATTGATCCGGTCTCAAGGGCCAAGGCCAAGCTGGTGATCTCCCGCATAGAGCGTGATTGGTACGCCCTGCTCTCGCAGCTCGAGCGCCAGGACAAGCGGCGTCGGGCCGCGGTCAGGCGCGAGCTTGCCGAAAGCCTTGCGGCGAGCGCGGATGTTTTTGCCGCCGGTACACCGTATTTTCTCAGTGATGAGATTACGATGATGGACTGCGCACTGGCACCATTGCTCTGGCGACTCGATCACTATGGCGTCGAGTTACCCGCCGAAGCAGAAGCCATCGCAAGCTATGCTGAACGCCTTTTCGAACGGGAGCCGTTCCAGGCCAGCCTCACCGACGCCGAACAGGGTATGCGTCCTTCCTCATGACGCCCAGCCGTCCGTATCTGCTGCGGGGGCTGTACGACTGGATTGTCGATAATGGCCTCACACCGCATCTTCTGGTCAACGCTGAGGCGGATGATATCCAGGCGCCGCTCGAATATGCCGAAGAAGGCCGGCTGGTGCTGAATGTCTCGCCAACGGCCGTGCGCGGGCTCGACCTTGGCAACGAAGCGGTGGCCTTTGATGCACGCTTCGCCGGTCAGGCGCGGCATGTCCACGTGCCAATGGCCGAAGTGCTTGCGATTTATGCCCGCGAGAACGGGCGGGGCATGTTGTTCGGCAGTGAAGACGGCGAGGGCGAGCCACCGACGCCGGATGATGACGGCCCCGGTCAGGATCAGGGACGTCCCGGTCTGCGGGTTGTGAAGTAGGCCTGGCGGCTACTGGCCGAAGAGCTGCCGGTCGATCAGATCGCAGAGGCAGTGAATGACCAGCAGATGAACCTCCTGAATGCGTGCCGTGACCTCGGCGGGCACCCGAATTTCAATATCATTGTCCTGTAGTTTCAGCGCCATCGGCCCCCCGTCACGACCGGAGAGCACAATGGTGGTGGCCCCGCGATCATGGGCGGCATCAATGGCGCGAATCACATTGGCGCTGCCACCACTGGTGCTGATGGCAAGCAGAATATCCCCGGGGTGGGCCAGTGCGCGGATCTGGCGGGCGAAGACCTCGCTGTAGTCATAGTCATTGGCAATGGAGGTAATCGTGGAACTATCCGTAGTCAGGGCAATGGCCGGCAGCCCGGGGCGTTCCATTTCAAAGCGGTTCAGCAGCTCTGAGGAGAAGTGTTGGGCATCTCCGGCCGAGCCGCCATTGCCGCAGGCAAAGATGCGTCCCTCTCGCTGCAGGCACTCTGCCATGCGCACGCCGGCTTTCTCGATAAAAGGCCGCAGCTGATCCAAAGCCACCTGTTTGGTTTGTATGCTTTCATGGAAATGCTGGGCAATGCGCTCGCTGGGGTTCATAGAAAAGACTTCCTGCTCGGGGTTTAACCATCGACGCGAAAAGCGTCCTGCATCCATGTTATCCGACCATCGGCGTCAATGCTCACCACATCAAACCGGGTTGCGGGCTCGCCGCGTTGTCGTTGCAGCCATGCGCTGGCGGCCGCGATGAGTCTCTGCTGCTTGCCACGGGTGATGCTGTCGATGCCATCGCCGTAAGGCCCTTCCGTCCGTGTCCGCACTTCAACGAACACGACTTCATCATTATCCAGCATGATCAGATCGATTTCGCCGCGCCGGATACGAAAGTTGCTCTCCAGGCATTCCAGCCCCTGCCGGCAGAGATAATGACGGGCTTGCTCCTCGCCGAACTGACCCTTGCGTTGCGCAACCGTGTTCATGGCAGCCAATTATTCGTCCGCCGCAGCCCCCGAGTGGTGACCTGCACCACAGGCAGCTGACGTTGTATCCGGCCATCGCCATCGACACTCAAACGGCCGGTGGCGCCGCTTTTCTGCAAGGCCGGGTTCTGCGCCAACGCTTCGATGCCATACAGGAGGCGATAACTGTCGATGCCGAGTGCCGTTAACGGCCCGGGCCGAAATGACGGCAATGCATTGGCCAGTTGCTGTGCCGCGTCCCGGTCGAGCGGGTCGCTTGGTTCATTCAGCAACCAGGGTAGTCGCGGCATCCACATTCCGGCGAGGTCGTCATTGGCTACCTCGCTTTCAAAATTCGGATAGCTCTGCGCGGTGGCGAAAACCGGCAGTTCAAAGGCGCGATGGAAGCGCAGCTGCGGGACGATGAGCCGCGCACTGTCCTCAAAAGCACCGATGAAGATGCCATCAATATCCTGGCGACGCCGGGGTTCATGCCGAAACCGCTCGCCGGTAATTTGCCGCAGGCGCTCGCTGCGGGCATCGCTGCGGTCAAGATCAAGCAGTGCACGAATCGGTTCGGCCAGATCTTCCTGCGCCAGCGGGAAACGGCCGCGGTCAATGATCTCGCCGCCCGCCTCCTCAAACGCCGTGGTGAAGGCCGTGGCAACCCGCGCGCCCCAGCTGTCGGCCGCACTGAAGGTGAGCAGTCTTTGATGACCGCGCTCAATGGCGAGCGCTGCAATGGCGCGGGCATCCTCTTCCGGGGCAAGACCGAACTGATAGAACTCACCCTGGTTTGTTGCCGCTTCGGCGCGGTTGAGCGCGATGACCGGTACGGCGGTCGGGCCTGTGCTCAAGAGTCGGTTGACCGCCGCTTTGGCGAGCGGGCCGATGACCAGTCCCGCACCCTCGGTGACGGCCTGCTGATAGGCCTCGGCGGCGTTCATGCCATCGGGGCCCACATCAAAGAAGCGGAGCTCGGGGCGGGTGGTCTCAAGGCTTGCGTAGTGGGCGGCCAGAATACCGCGGCGAATGGCCTCTCCGGCGGCCTCCAGCTCACCGCTTAATGGCAGTAATACTGCCACTTTGCGTGGTGGATTGAGCATGGCCCGTTGCATGGCCGTAATTCGCTCGAACAGTTGCGATGTCGCATTCCGCTCTCGCCACTGCCATAAATGGATCCGCATTGCAGCCGCATCCAACCAGTTGGCTCTGACACCGAGGGCCAGATCCAGCCAGGCGGCGGCCTGATTGTTGATCAGCGATTCACGGCGCGCTGTCAGCTGATCGATGGGCGTTTGCATGAGCGAGCGCCAGAGCAGTGCCTCCAGGCGCAGGCGGATCGCGATGGAGCCGGCGCGCTGCGTTGGCATCAACAAGGCATCAAAAGCCGCCAGCGGTTGCCCGCTCTGCAGATAAGCCTGTGCAAGCCATTCTGCGTGCCAGGGGGCGATTCGCAGGCTGAAGCGCCCCTCAAGGCGCGCGAGGGGGTCGCTGCGCGCTGCCTCAGAGAGATCGCTCGCAAGCTGTGTCTCGAGCATTGACCGCAGTGCCGATGCCCGTGCATCGCCACCGCGGCGGTTGGCCTGCAGGAGTTTTTCGGCATGAATTTCATCGCCGAGTGCCAGAGCCAGTACAGCGGCTTCCAGGGCCAGCTGGGTGGATGCAGGCTCAGGCGCTTCCATCGCCGCCATTTGCAACAGCGTGGTGGCGCTCACCAGGTCGTCCACGGCAATCGCCGCCTCGGCATCGTCGATCAGTGGAGATTCATATTCGCTCAGCGCTCGGTCGGGCTCGGGCATCATGCCGGCACAGCCTGCCAGCATGACGAGCGCAACGAGCAGGGCGAGAGCCGGGCGGAGAGCGGACAAGAGCGTTCCTCGCGGTAATAGGGGCGACCGGTTAGACTGCCGTTCTGGCGAACCTGAAGTATCGATTCCGGAGAACAAACGTGTCAAACCCGGCCGGCAGGCTTTATGTGGTGGCAACACCGATCGGCAACCTGGGTGATGTCTCGATCAGAGCCCGCGAAACCCTCGCGGATGTTGACTGTATCGCCGCAGAGGACACCCGGCAGACACAAAAGCTGCTCTCCCATCTCTCGGTGCGCACGCCCATGATCAGCCTGCATGAGCATAACGAGGAGCGGCGTGTTGAGATGCTCATGGCCCGCCTGCTTGCCGGTGAGTCGATCGCTCTGGTCAGTGATGCCGGGACGCCCCTGATCAGTGACCCGGGTTATCGGCTGGTCAGGGCGGCGCGGGAGGCAGGCGTTGATGTCGTGGCCATCCCCGGTCCATCCAGTGTTACCGCGGCTTTGTCGGTAGCCGGTCTGCCCACGGATCGGTTTTTCTTCGAGGGCTTTCTGCCGGTGCGCAGCAAGGCCCGGCGCGAGCGGTTAACGGTTCTGTCCGCCATGCCGCATACGGTTGTGGTTTTTGAAGCAGGGCGACGCCTGCACGCCACACTCAATGACATGCGCGCCGTGTTGGGTGACGCGCATGAAATAGCCGTTTGTCGCGAGCTCACCAAGCGCTTCGAAGCCGTGACAACCGGCCCGCTTGCCGATGTCATCCCCCGCCTGCAGGCCGATGAGAATGCGGTTCGCGGCGAACTGGTGATCGTCCTTGGGCCGGGCAGGGAGAAATCGGGTTCCGGCCTTGAGCTCACGTCGACTGAGCTGCTCCGCATGCTGCGCGCCGAGGGGCTCGGTGCCAAGGCTTCGGCCCGGATTGCGGCTACCCTGACCGGAGAGTCGGTGAATGCCCTCTATCCCATTGCCACGGAATTGGCCTCGGGCTGATATCATGGTCTACGGAAGTCGGCCGGGCAGCCGCTGCGCCTCTGGCGTGGAGGAAAGTCCGGGCTCCGATGGGCAGGGTGCCAGGTAACGCCTGGGCGGCGTGAGCCGACGGCCAGTGCAGCAGAGAGTAGACCGCCGATGGCCTCCCCAGGGAGGATCAGGTAAGGGTGAAAGGGTGCGGTAAGAGCGCACCGCACGGGTGGTAACACTTCGTGGCACGGTAAACCCCACCCGGAGCAAGACCAAATAGGGGAGCAGACGCGTGGCCCGCGCGGCTCCCGGGTAGGTTGCATGAGGTGCATGGCGACATGCATCCCAGATGAATGGTTGCCTTCAACAGAACCCGGCTTACAGGCCGACTTCCACTTTTCTTTTTAATGCGTTTTCTCGCGCAATTCCCTTAACTTGATGTTTTAAAAACCGATTTTTCGGAGCAAATATTCGTGCTTCGGGCATCCTTGTCAGGTTGCCGTAAGTTACTGTCATGGCGAAGAAAATTCGTATTCAGTCGGGTTGACGTGGCGTCTATTGGTCTCTAAAGTGTGTGCCTAAGTGGGAAAAAGTGGTGGAAAATGGTTTCCACGGGTAGCACAGGGGAAAATTGATGTTTCGGGGCGTCACCCACATCAATCTGGATACGAAAGGCCGGATCGCGCTGCCGAGCCGCTATCGCGAGCGGCTGTCCGGGCTGTGCGATGGCAATCTGGTGGTCACGGTGGATCGTGATCACTGCCTTTTGATCTATCCCCTGCCCGAGTGGGAGCACATCGAGCAGAAGCTCGTGCGCCTGCCCAGTCTTAATCGCACGGCCCGGCGCCTGCAGCGGCTGTTGATCGGTCACGCCACCGAATGCCAGCTCGACGGCAACGGGCGTATTTTGTTGCCGGCACCCTTGCGCGCGTTTGCGGGGCTGGAGAAGCACAGTGTGCTGATCGGTCAGGGCAACAAGTTTGAGCTCTGGGATGAGGCGGCCTGGACACAGCGTCGGGATGAGTGGCTCGCAGAGGCTGCAGAGACCGAAGAGCTGCCGGGCGATCTTGAATCGTTGTCACTGTAGGGGAAGCCATGACCGATACCGCCATGGATCACCGCCCCGTCATGCTGGAGGAGGCCGTTCGCGGATTGGCCCCGCGGCCCGGTGGCATTTATGTCGATGGCACCTATGGCCGTGGCGGTCATGCCATGGCATTGATCTCCGAGCTCGATGAGAGCGCCTGTATCTGGCTGGTCGATCGTGATCCGACGGCCGTGGCCATGGCAAAAGCCCGGCATGGCGGCGATCCGCGCTGTCATATCCTGCAGTCGAATTTTGCCGATATCGGCGCGCATCTGCGTGCAGCCGGTCTCGCGGGCCGGGTGGCCGGCATTCTGCTCGATCTGGGGGTTTCTTCACCACAGCTTGATGAGCCGCAGCGCGGGTTCAGTTTCCTGCGTGAAGGCCCGCTCGACATGCGAATGAATAACGAGGCCGGCGAGACCGCCGCCGAGTGGCTGCAACGCATCGATGAGAAAACGCTGGCCCGTGTGCTCAAGGAGTTCGGTGAAGAGCGTTACGCCCGGCGGATTGCCCGCGCCATCTGCGGCGCTCGCGATGCCGGGGCGCTGCCTGAGACAACCACCGCGCTCGCCTCGCTCATCGCCGATGCCGTGCCTCGGCCGGAGCCGGGTAAACATCCGGCGACGCGTAGCTTCCAGGCGATTCGTATTCATCTCAACGACGAGCTCACCTCACTCGAGCGTCTACTTGATGAGGTCTGTGACTTGCTCGGGCCGCAGGGGCGGTTGGTGGTCATCAGTTTTCATTCGCTGGAAGACCGTCGCGTGAAGCGTTTCATCCATCGCAACAGCCAGGTTGGCAATCTGCCACCCGGTGTTGGCGTTGTGCCGCCGGAGCTGCAGCCGCGGTTGCGTCGGATCGGCCGGGCGACGCGGCCCGGGCCGCAGGAATGTGCCGCCAACCCACGAGCACGCAGTGCCACGCTGCGTGTCGCGGAGCGTCTGTCATGAAAAGGCCGGCGCTGATGGTCTTTGCGTTTGCGGTGGCTGTGATCGTCTCGGCGGTTGCGGTCATTGAGGTCAAGCACCAGAACCGCAGTCTCTTTCTCACCCTGGAGTCGCTGCGCGATGAGCGCGATGACTTGAATACCGAGTGGTCCCGGTTGCGTCTTGAGCAGGGCGCGCTGGCCATGCACTCCCGCGTCGAGCGCCTGGCCAGTGAGTCACTCTCGCTGCGCCGTCCGGGGGGAGAGGAGACCACGTTGCTGTGGCTCGAAGAAGCAGAGGCCGGACGATGAATCGGCCGCTACAGAAAGCCGCCGTGAAACTGCCGGCCTGGCGTCGTGGGGCGCTGTTGTTGCTGCTTCTCTCGCTGCCATTGATATTGCTTTCGCGGGCCGTCTCCCTTCAGTTGCTCGAGGGAGATTTTCTGCAGGGACAGGGTGATCAGCGTCATCTGCGCGTCGAGACCCTGCCCGCGCATCGCGGTGCCATCTACGACCGCCATGGCGAGCCGCTGGCGATCAGCGCGCCGGTCGACTCTGTCTGGGCGGATCCGGGCGTCCTGTTGGCCGAGGCAACCGACACGGAAATCCGGTCGCTCGCCGATGCGCTGGATCTGGATGCCGGTGCGCTTAAAAGTGAACTCTCGGCTCGCGAGCATCGTGAGTTCTTTTACCTGCGCCGTCATGTTGACCCGGCGCTGGCCGAGACGGCCATGACACTGGATGTCCCCGGTGTTCACCTGCAGCGTGAGTACCGCCGTTTTTATCCCGCCGGTGAAGTGACCGGTCATGTCCTCGGCTTTACCAACATCGATGATCAGGGCCAGGAGGGCCTGGAGCTCGCCTATGATGACTGGCTCTCGGGTGAGCCGGGCGCCAAGCGGGTTCTGCGTGACCGTCTGGGCCGTACCATCGAGGATGTCGAGCGGCTACGCGAGCCTGCTCCCGGCCAGGATCTGAGGCTGACGCTTGATAAGCGGCTGCAGTACATCGCCTATCGCGAGCTCAAGCGCGCGGTTGAGCAGAATGCCGCGCGGGGTGGCTCGCTGGTGCTACTCGATGCCCGCAACGGTGATGTGCTCGCCATGGTCAATCAGCCGGCGTTCAATCCCAATCGGCGCTCGGATATCACCGGTGGGCGCTATCGAAATCGCGTGGTAACCGATATTTACGAGCCCGGCTCGGTGACCAAGCCGTTCACCGTGGCAGCGGCGCTGCGCAGCGGACTCTTTACGGCACAGACTACGCTCAACACGAGCCCGGGTGTCATGCGGGTCGGTTCGCACCAGGTCCGGGATGTGCGCGATTTTGGCGAGCTCGATATTGAAGGCCTGCTGCGCAAATCCAGCAATGTGGGTGCGGCACAGCTGGCACTGGATATGGAGCCGGGTCGGGTCTGGCAGGTACTCAACCAGGCGGGCCTGGGGCAGCCGACGGGGCTTGCTTTCCCCGGTGAGGCCGGCGGCTTCCTCGCACCCGTGCCATCGCGGCGGCCGGTTGAGCGGGCCACGCTTGCGTTCGGTTATGGACTCTCGGTGACCAATCTTCAGCTCGCCCGGGCTTACAGCGTGTTTGCCAATGACGGGCAGCTGCTTACCCCGCGGCTTCTGATGGGGGCACAGACACCGGCCCCGACCGAGGTTCTGGAGCCCCGATTGGCGCGTGAGATTCGCCACATGCTCGCGTCCGTGACCCGCTCCGGTGGTACCGCAACACAGGCGGCGATCCCCGGGTATGCGGTCGCCGGCAAGACCGGGACCAGTCGCAAAGCGGTGGCCGGTGGTTATGCCGAGGGTCGCTATGTCTCCACCTTTGCCGGCATGGCCCCTGTGGATGATCCACGCTTCATTGCGGTGGTCACCATCGATGAGCCCGGTGGTGAGCAGTACTACGCCGGTCCGGTCGCCGGGCCCGTATTCCAGGCAGTCGTCGGTGATGCGCTGCGCTTGTACAACGTCACCCCGGACAGGCCGCTCGAAGACGGTGGCGTGACGGTGGCCGGTGGGGGGCAGCCATGAGCCATCGGATGGACGCCGCGCATTTATTTGCCCCCTGGGTCGAGTCCTCGGCGTTGTCCGATGTCGTTGTGACCGGAATGACGCTGGATTCGCGACAGGCGCAGGCTGGTGAGGTTTTCTTTGCGCTTGCCGGGATGCAGCAGCATGGACTGGCTTTTCTCGATCAGGCGCTGGCCGCCGGTGTTGCGGTGGTGGCCTGGGAAGTCACGGATGATATCGATCCGGCCGATATTGCCAGGCGCTGTCAGGCGGCAAAGGTGGTCTCCCTGCCCCTGACCGACCTTGGTGCCCGGGTCAGTGCCATGGCAGGGCGTTTTTACGGGGAACCGGCGCAGTCGATGCGCATCATCGGAATCACCGGCACCGATGGCAAAACATCGGTGGCCCATTACACGGTGCAGTTGCTGGAGGCCCTTGAAGGCCATGCCGCGGTCCTGGGGACAGTCGGCTGGGGACGACCGGACAGGCTCTCCGCATCCACCCATACCACCGCGGATGCCGTGACGCTGCAGCAGAATCTGGCTGCCCTGGCATCGGATGGTGTGCGCTCGGTGGCCATGGAAGTCTCCTCGCATGCACTGGCGCAGCATCGCGTCGATGCCTTGCCTTTCGATACGGCGGTGTTGACCTATGTCGGCCGTGACCATCTCGACTACCACGGCACCCTCGAGGCTTATCATGCCGCCAAGCGTCGGCTTTTTGCCTGGTCGAGCCTCAAGCGTCAGGTGCTCAATCTGGATGACCGGATCGGTGCGGACCTGGCCGCAACGGCGCGGGAGGGGCTGCGTACCATCGGATACGGGGAGAAACCCTCGGCTGAATTGCAGATCGCAGCGCTCAGCCCGGTCGCCGAGGGGCTGGATCTGACGCTGCGTCACAAAGCGCAGGCCCATCGGGTTCAGCTGCCGCTCTTCGGACGTTTCAATGCCATGAACGCGCTCGCAGCGCTGGGGACCGTCCTCGATGAGCAGCCGCTCGCGGATGCCCTTGAGGCCCTCTCGCACCTGCAGCCGGTGCCCGGCCGTATGGAGCGTTTTATCACCGCACGCGGGCCGCTCGCGGTGGTCGATTATGCCCACACGCCGGGAGCCCTGGAGGCTGCACTGTTAGCGCTACGTGAACACGCTCGTGGACGGCTTTGGTGTGTTTTTGGCTGTGGTGGCGAACGGGATCCGGGTAAACGGCCACTAATGGGTGCTGCCGCGAGCCGGCACGCCGATGTGGTGGTCCTGACCAGTGACAATCCAAGAGCGGAGTCACCGGGGGAGATTATTCAGTCCATTCGTGCCGGCTGCGCGCAGGCTACTGATTGCCGCGTTGTCGAGGATCGGGGCGAGGCCATTGAACATGCCCTCTCGCAGGCGGATGCCGGGGATGTCGTGCTGATTGCCGGCAAGGGGCATGAGAGTGAGCAGATTATCGGTGGTGTCGCCCATCCGTTCAGCGATCGGGATGTGGTGGCTGACTGGCAGCAGCGGAGGGCCGGCTGATGGAGGCGATGCGGCTCAAGGCCCTGGCCACCGAGCTTGGCGGCCGCTGTCAGGGCGATGATGCCCGGATTACCGGTGTGGCCATTGACTCGCGGGCTGTGCGTCCGGGCGATCTTTTTATCGCCCTGCCCGGAGCCCGCGTGGATGGCCATGAGTTTGTTGCCGAGGCCGCTCGAGCCGGTGCGGCGGCGGCACTGGTGAGTCATTTTGTCGCCGCGGATCTGCCGCAGTGGTGTGTGGATGATCCGCGTCGGTTACTGGTTGAACTTGCTTGCCGCGTTCGCAGTGGGAGTCGGGCAACGGTCATCGGGCTTACCGGGAGCAATGGCAAAACCACGGTCAAGGAGATGATCGCGGCGATTCTCTCCCGTATGGGGCCGACGCTTGCTACCGCCGGCAACCAGAACAACGAATTGGGCGTGCCGCTGACCCTGTGCCGGCTTGAACCCACACACCGGTTTGCCGTTGTTGAGATGGGCTGCGGGCAGCCCGGAGACATCTCGCTGCTGGCAAGCTGGGCGCGTCCACAGATTGGATTGGTGAATAACGCCGGGCCGGCCCATATCGCCCGGTTTGGCAGTCTTGAGGCCATTGCCCGTTGCAAGGGCGAGCTTTTCGAAGCCCTGCCGTCCGGTGCCCAGGCGGTTATTAATGCCGATGACGGATTCGCCGCGCAGTGGGAGCAGCAGGCGGCCCACTGCCATATTCTGCGTTTCAGTCTGAACGGACAGCCAGCGGAAATCAGCGGCGAGCTCATGCCCGATGGCGCGCTTCGCATCCGGCTTCCTGCCGGAGAACTGACCGTGCGGTTGTTGCTGCCGGGTGCCCATAATCGCGCCAATGCACTGGCGGCGAGCGCGGTTGCCCATGCCGCGGGTGCAGATCTCACGGCGATTAAAGCCGGGCTTGAGGCGGTTCGGCCCATGGCCGGGCGATTGCAGAGCCTGCCGGGTATCAATGGCAGCGAAATCATCGATGACAGCTACAACGCCAATCCGGTCTCGTTGCAGGCAGCGCTCGAGGCGCTCACTGAGACTTCACAGCCGCTATGGCTGGTGCTTGGCGATATGGCAGAGCTTGGCGAGGATGCGGCGGCCCTGCATGCCGAAGCGGGCCGTCGGGCCCGTGCCATGGGAGTTGAGCGGCTCTACGCCCTGGGTCCCCTCGCAGCGCAGGCTGCGGCGGCGTTTGGTGATTCGGGCCGGGTCTACGACGACCATGCGGGGCTTACTGCCGCCCTGCAGGCAGCAGTCACCCAGGATGTGAGAGTCCTTATCAAAGGCTCGCGCTCGGCGGCTATGGATCAAGTGGTGCGCGCACTGGTTGCGCCGACATCAGAGGGGAGCGCCGCATGCTTTTAATGTTGGCCGAGCAACTGCAGGCGTTCTACAGCGCATTCAACGTCTTTCAGTACCTGACGTTCCGCGCCATTCTCGGCACGCTTACCGCGCTTGGCATCGGGCTTGTGGTGGGGCCGGCACTCATCCGGCGTCTGGAGCGTTATCGCGTCGGCCAGCAGGTGCGTGAGGAAGGCCCGGTCAGCCACTATTCCAAGGCCGGGACGCCCACCATGGGTGGCGCGTTGATGTTGGTCGGTATCGCAGTCGCCGTGCTGTTATGGGGCGATCTGACCAATCGCCATGTCTGGCTTGTATTGATGACGACCCTGGTTTTCGGGCTGATTGGGGGCGTGGATGATTGGCTCAAGCTGACCCGGGGTAATAGCGAGGGGCTGCGGGCGCGTACCAAATTCTTCTGGCAGAGCATCGCCGGTCTGCTGGCAGGCGGCGTGCTTTACGCCACCGCCAGCACCCCGATTGAGACGGCCCTCATCGTCCCGCTGCTCAAGGATGTAGTCATCCCGCTCGGGCTGCTCATGGTGCCGCTGACCTGGCTGGTGGTGGTGGGCGCATCCAACGCGGTGAATCTCACTGACGGTCTCGATGGCCTCGCCATCATGCCGACTGTGCTGGTCGGCGGGGCACTCGGGATCTTCGCTTACGCCAGCGGTAATGTGAATTTCGCGGATTATCTCGGTATTCCTTACGTCGCCGGCGCCGGTGAGCTTGCGGTATTCGTGGGGGCGCTGGTGGGTGCCGGGCTCGCATTTCTCTGGTTCAACACCTACCCGGCACAGGTTTTCATGGGTGATGTTGGCGCACTGGCCCTGGGTGCGGCGCTCGGCATGATCGCCATGGTGGTTCGCCAGGAAATCGTGCTTTTCATCATGGGCGGTGTGTTCGTCGCCGAGACGGTTTCGGTGATGCTGCAGGTCTTCTGGTACAAGCGGACCGGGCGGCGCATCTTTCGCATGGCGCCACTGCATCATCATTTTGAGCTCAAGGGTTGGCCGGAGCCGCGCGTGATCGTGCGGTTCTGGATTATTTCCGTGGTTCTGGTCCTGGTCGGGCTGGCAACGTTGAAGCTGCGATGATGGGTGAGGCGGTGATGAAAAACGCTCCATTGCTCGATGCCATCATCGTCGGGCTGGGTGAATCCGGCCTGGCGGCGGCTCAGTACCTTGCCGCCAAGGGCTGTGCCGTCGCGGTGATGGACAGCCGCGACCAGCCGCCAAAGGCCGCTGCGCTGCAAGCCGCCCATCCGCAGGTCGAATTGGTCACCGGTGGTTTCTCCGAGGAGCATCTGATCCGTGCCCGCGAGATTGTCGTCAGCCCCGGTGTGGATACCCGGCTGCCGGTCTTCCAGCGCGCCCGCGACCGTGGACAGCCGCTCATTGGTGAAATCGAACTCTTTGCCAGAGCGGTGACCGCACCGGTCATCGCGATTACCGGCTCCAACGGCAAGAGCACCGTCACCCGGATGGTGGATGCCATGGCCCGCGCGGCCGGAGTACGGGCAGCGACCGGTGGCAATCTCAGCCCGGCAGCGCTCAGTCTGCTTGCCGATCAGCCTGATGCCGAGCTCTACATCCTGGAGCTGTCGAGTTTTCAGCTTGAGACCGTGCAGAGCCTGCGTCCCATTGTCTCCGCCGTGCTCAATCTCACCCCCGATCATCTTGATCGCTACGACAGCATGGCTGATTACGCCGCGGCCAAGGCGCGAATCCTCAACGGGGCCGGTGCGGTGGTGCTCAATGCCGATCAGCATTGGGTGGAGTCGATGGCAGCCGGTGACGCCAGCCGGCACTGGTTTGCAGCCGATGCCGATCGTCCCATGATTCGCTGGCATCTGCTGGAACACGGCGGTGAGCGCTGGCTTGCCCATGCCGGTGAACCTCTGCTTGCCTGCAGTGAGTTGCCGGTGGTCGGCCGGCATAACGCACTCAATGCGCTTGCTGCATTGGCGATCGGTCATGCGGCCGGCTGGCCAATGGAGGCCATGATTGATGGCCTGCGTGCCTTCCAGCCGCTGCCGCATCGAAGCGAATCCCTTGGATGGGTAGCGGGGCGCCTCTGGATTAATGATTCCAAGGCCACCAATGTGGCCTCAGCCGTTGCGGCGGTAACCGGTATGGATCAACCCCTGGTGTTGCTCGCAGGGGGTGATGGCAAGGGTCAGGATTTTGCCGATCTGGGAGAAGCGCTTGCCGGACGCGGTCGGGCAGCGGTGGTGTTTGGCCAGGATGCCCCGGTGCTCGGCCGGGTGTTGGGTGATTCGGTCAGCGTGCAATCGGTCGCCGATCTCAAGGCCGCCGTTCGGGTTGCATTGGAGATCTCGGAGCCGGGTGACGCCATCGTGCTGGCGCCAGCCTGTGCCAGTCTTGATCAGTTTTCCGACTATCGCGAGCGAGGCGAGCACTTCCGCGCCCTGGTCGAGGAGCTTGGTGATGGCTGAGGCGTTTATCCATCCCCGGCTCGAGGCCATGCTCGGCTATCGCTCGGGCTGGCTGGAGGATCTTGATTGGCCGCTGGTGCTGGTGGTGCTCGGCATTATGGGCATGGGGCTTGTCATGGTGGCGTCCGCCTCGGTTGGCGTTGGTGAAGAGCTCGGCGGCGGGCCGATGCATTTTCTCCTGCGACAGACCGTGTTCCTGGCGCCGGCGTTCTTTCTCGCCCTGGTGGCCCTGCGCACGCCGCTTGAGCGTGTCGAAGCGCTGGCCGGTCCGTTGCTGTTGTTCGGTCTGTTTCTGCTGGTCCTGGTCCTGCTTCCCGGGGTGGGGCGTGAGGTCAATGGTGCGACGCGGTGGATTCCCATGGGGCCGGTGAATGTCCAGGTCTCCGAGGTGGCACGGCTGTGTGTGCTGATTTACTTCTCGGCATTCCTGGCCCGTCATGCCGAAACCCTGCAGGCCTCGCTGTCGCCGCTGCTGCCCGCCGGTCTGGTGCTGGTGCTGCTGGCGTTATTGTTGCTTGGCCAGCCCGATTTCGGGGCCCTGGCGGTCCTCGTGGCGACGCTTGGCAGCCTGTTCTTCATTGCGGGTATGCCGCTTCTCATCTTCGCTGGATTGATTCTTGTCGCTGTTGGCCTCGGTGCTTATCTCATCCTCTCCGCGCCCTATCGCCTGGAGCGTCTGACCGCCTTTCAGGACCCCTGGGCCGATCCTTTCAACACCGGTTTTCAGCTCACGCAGTCGTTGATTGCCGTGGGTCGCGGCGAATGGTGGGGGGTCGGTCTGGGTAACAGCGTACAAAAGCTCTTTTACCTGCCCGAGGCGCATACCGATTTTCTCTTCGCAGTGCTTGCCGAGGAGCTCGGGTTGCTGGGTATGGCCCTGGTGATTGTCGCCTGGAGTTTTGTGGTCTGGCGTGCCTGTCGTATCGGCGCTTTGAATCTGCGCGAGGGCCGGGTCTTCTCCGGGCTGCTCGCCTACGGAATTGGCGTGAGTCTGGGGCTGCAGGCTTTCGTGAATATGGGGGTGAACCTCGGTCTGCTCCCCACCAAGGGCCTGACCCTGCCGCTGATGAGTTACGGCGGTAGCAGCCTGGTGATGAGCACGCTTGCCATTGGGCTGCTGCTGCGGGCCGATCTGGAATGCCGGCGCGGCAGTCGCGCGGCGTCTCGACAAATGTCGGGAGGTCTGACATGAGCGCGCCGGTGCTCATTGTCGCTGGTGGCACCGGCGGTCATGTTTTCCCGGCGCTGGCAACCGCCCGGGTGCTCATGGAGCGCGATGTGCCTGTGGTCTGGCTGGGTACACCGGCGGGTCTCGAAGCCGATGTCGTGCCCGCCGCCGGGATTCGGCTTGAAAAGGTGACCGTGCGGGGTTTGCGCGGCAATGGTTGGCTGGGTTGGCTGCAGGCGCCCTTGATGGTGATGCGCGCACTCTGGCAGGCCATCGGCGTCATTCGTCGTGAACGCCCGCGGGTGGTGCTCGGCATGGGCGGTTATGTTGCCGGCCCGGCCGGGCTTGCCGCCTGGTTGTTGCGTTGCCCACTGGTGATTCACGAGCAGAATGCCATCCCCGGGATGACCAATAAGCTCCTCTCGCCGCTCGCCCGTTCGGTGTTGACCGGGCTCGATGCACAGCTGGCAACGGCAGAGAAACGGCGTTTTATCGGCAATCCGATTCGTGCCGAAATTGCTCGGCTGCCAGCGCCGCATGACCGTTATGCCGGCCGTGAAGGACCCATCAGGCTGTTGGTGGTGGGTGGCAGCCTGGGTGCCCGGACACTCAATCAACGCGTCCCCGAAGCGCTGGCGAGAGTGCCTGTCGATCAGCGGCCGATTGTCCGACACCAGGCCGGTGCCCGGACCCTGCAGATGGCCATCGATGCCTATGCCGAGGCCGGGGTGCAGGCCGATGTGCAGGAATTTATCGAGGATATGGCTGAGGCCTATCAATGGTGTGATCTGGTGGTCTGCCGAGCGGGTGCTTTGACCGTCTCCGAACTCGCCGCGGCCGGTGTGCCCGCCATCCTTGTGCCTTACCCGTATGCAGTGGATGACCACCAGAGCGCCAACGCAGATTACCTCTGCCGTGCCGGTGGTGCCGAGCAGCGTCGGGATGAGGCGCTGAGTGCCGACTGGCTGGCCGGTCGACTGCAGGCATTGGCATCTGATCGTACCCGCCTGCAGGCCATGGCCGAGGCGAGTCGCGCCGCCGGCCGGCCCGATGCCGCCGGGCAGGTCGCCGAGCATTGTCTGGAGGTGGCGGCATGAATACCTCAGTCAACCTCGCTGGCGGCGGTCCAGGCGCCATGGGCCAGATTCGGCGACTGCATTTTGTGGGTATCGGCGGTGCCGGTATGGGCGGTATTGCCGAGGTGCTGCTTAATCTCGGGTACACCGTGAGCGGGTCGGATTTGCGTGAAAACGCCGTAGTCAGCCATCTGCGTGAACTCGGTGCCATCATCCACATCGGCCATGAGGCAGGGCATGTGGATGCCGCCGATGCCGTTGTGATCTCCAGTGCGGTGACCGAGGATAATCCGGAAGTGGCAGCCGCTCGCGCCCGCCGCCTGCCAGTGGTGCCCCGCGCCGAGATGCTCGCTGAGCTGATGCGTTTTCGCTTTGGGATTGCGGTTGCCGGTACGCATGGCAAAACCACCACGACGAGTCTGGTGGCAAGCATTCTGGCCGAAGGCGATCTGGACCCGACGTTTGTGATTGGTGGCCGTCTCAACAGCGCGGCGAGCCACGCCCGTCTGGGTGAGGGGCGGTATCTCGTGGCCGAAGCCGACGAGAGTGATGCTTCATTCCTCTATCTGAACCCCATGCTTGCGGTCGTCACCAATATTGATGCCGACCACCTGGATACCTATGGCGGTGATTTCCAGCGCCTGCGCGCTACCTTCGTCGAGTTTCTCCACCATCTGCCTTTCTATGGCCTGGCCGTGTTGTGTGATGAAGATGCGGAACTGCGTGCCATGGCCGCTGAGCTGGGCCGCCCGGTCCGCACCTACGGCTTTTCCGAAACGGCCGATCTGCAGGCGGTGGATTTGCGTGCTGATGCGGGTCGCAGTCATTTCACCGTGCTCACGACGGGGTACGAACCGCTTGCCATCAATCTCAACCTGCCCGGCCGCCACAATGTGCTCAATGCCCTCGGGGCGATTGCCGTTGCCCGGGCCCTGGAGGTGCCGGAGGCAGCCATCGCCAGAGCGCTTGATCAATTCTCCGGGATCGGCCGGCGCTTCCAGCGTCTGGGCACCTACACGGTGGCAGGCGGCGAGGCTTTGCTGGTGGATGACTATGCCCATCATCCGCGCGAGATCGAGGCCGTGCTCGAGGCAGTGCGCAGCAACTGGCCGCAGCATCGCCTGGTGGTGGCCTTCCAGCCGCATCGCTACAGCCGCACGCGTGATCTGTTTGAAGATTTTGCCCGTGTCCTCGGCGAAGCCGACGCCCTGTTGCTCACCGAAGTGTATCCGGCCGGCGAGGCGCCCATATCCGGTGCCGATGGCCGCAGCCTCTCGCGGGCCATTCGTCTTCGGGGTCAGGTGGATCCGGTCTTTGTCGAGGGCATTGATGAACTCTGCGAGATGCTGCCCGGCATGATCGAGCCCGGTGACGTGGTGATCAGCCTGGGAGCCGGCAGTATTGGTACCGCTCTGCCCCGGTTGCTTTCGACGGAGGGTCGGTCATGACGGCGCTCAGAGGCAGGCTGCAGCACGCCGTGCCCATGGCGCGGTATACCACCTGGCGAGTGGGTGGGCCGGCCGAGTGTCTTTATGAGCCGGCTGATGCGGGCGATCTGGGTGCCTTTCTTGCCAGTGACAAGGCCCGCGAGCCGCTTTTCTGGCTCGGCCTCGGCAGCAACCTGTTGGTGCGTGATGGTGGTCTGCGCGGCTCGGTGATTCGCCTCAGCCGCGGGCTTGCCCGCATAGAAGATCAGGGTGAAGGGCGGGTGCTTGCCGATGCGGGCGTCGCCTGCGCCAAGCTTGCCCGCTGGTGTGGGCGTGCCGGTTATGCCGGCGCGGAGTTTTTTGCCGGGATACCAGGGACGCTCGGTGGTGCGCTTGCCATGAATGCCGGCGCCTGGGGTGGTGAGACCTGGGCGCATGTGCGCTCGGTCTACACGGTGGACCGGGCAGGTCAGGCTCATCAACGCGACCCGGATGCCTATCGCATCGGTTACCGCAGCGTTGAGGGGCCGCGTCAGGAGTGGTTTACCGCGGCCCTGCTCGAGTTTGCGCCAGGCCATGATCCGGAGGCACTCAAGGCGCGGGTGAAGGAGCTGCTCGCCGAGCGTGGTCGCAGCCAGCCCACCGGGCTTGCCAGTGGTGGCTCGGTATTCCGCAATCCACCGGGTGATCATGCCGCGCGCCTGATCGAGACAGCGGGCCTGAAAGGCGCGCGGGAAGGCGGTGCCCGGGTGTCCGAGAAGCATGCCAATTTCATCGTCCATGAAGGCAAGGCTACGGCGGCGGATATTGAACGGCTGATTCGACGCGTCCAGCAGCGTGTCTTCGAGCAGCATGGTGTGCAGCTCGAGCCCGAGGTCCACATTGTGGGGGAGGTGGCTGATGTCCGGCATTAATCCGCAGCCCTCCGTGCAGGCCCTGGGCCGGGTGGCGGTTCTCATGGGCGGGCATTCCGGTGAGCGTGAAATTTCACTGGCCAGTGGCCGCAGTTGTCTGGATGCGCTACGCGCAGTGGGTGTGGCCGCAGATGCTTTTGATCCGGCGCAGCGACCCCTGGCCGAGCTGGCTGCCTACGATCGCGCCTTTATTGCCCTGCACGGCCCCGGCGGCGAAGACGGCGCCATTCAGGGGGCATTGCAGTCCCTGCATATCCCGTATACCGGCAGCGGCGTGCTGGGATCGGCGCTGGGGATGGATAAACTCCGCAGCAAGCAGATCTGGCAGGCGCTGGGCCTGCCGACACCGGATTATCGCGTTATCGGCGAGGCCGATGACCCCCGCTCCGCCCTGGAAGCACTGGGTCTGCCCATCTTCGTCAAACCGCTCGGTGAGGGCTCGAGTCTGGGCACAGCACGGGTCAATGATGCCGCAGACCTTGCTGATGCCATTGCCGAGGCCCGTCGCTACGGCGGCAAGGCATTGCTCGAGCGCTGTATTGAGGGCGCGGAGTACACGGTCGGGATTCTGGCCGGGGAGACGCTGCCTTCGATTCGCATCGAGGTGGTCAGCGAGTTCTACGACTTCGAAGCCAAATACCGCTCGGATGCCACCCGCATGCATATCCCGAGCGGACTGAATGAGCGCGAGGAGTCAGCGCTGTCTGCCCTCGCGCAACAGGCCTTTGCGGCCATTGGTGCCAGCGGCTGGGGCCGGGTTGATGTCATGGCCGATGCCGAGGGGCGGTTCTGGCTGCTTGAGGTGAACACCATTCCCGGGATGACCGATCACTCCCTGCTGCCTGCGGCCGCGCAGGCAGCCGGTATTGAGATGGAAACCCTGGTGTGGCGGATCCTGCTGACAAGCTGGAGGCATGGTGAGCAACAGTGAACAGTCTCAATCGCCAAGGCAAACGATGGCTGCTTGGGCTTGGCCTGCTGGTGGCGTTGGTGGCGGCCACATCCATGGCGCTGGAGCGCTGGCCGACCGAGCGCTGGTTGCCGTTGGCCAGTGTCCGCTTCGATGGCGAATTGGGACGGCTGCGCGAGGCGGATTTACGCGAAGCACTCGAGGGGCGATTGCAGGGTGGTTTCCTGGGCATCGAGGTGAATGCCATTCGCAAGGCGGTGGAGACTCTGCCGTGGGTGGATACCGCGACGGTCCAGCGCGTCTGGCCGGATGCCCTGCGCATTACCGTGAGCGAGCAACAGCCGGTCGCCCGCTGGGGTGGGGCGGCGTTGATGAATGCCCGGGCGGAGGTATTCCAACCGCGCGAGCTGCCCGGTCTGCCGTTGCCGGATCTCGCTGGCCCGCCCGGCAGCGCAGCCCGAGTGCTCGCTCAATATCAAAAGCTCTCGGGGTTGCTCCAGCCGCTCCCGCTCACCGCGACGGGGCTCACGCTCGACGAGCGAAGGGCCTGGACGCTGATGCTCGCCGAGGGCGGCCGAATACGACTCGGGCGAACCACGCCCGAGGCCAGATTGCGTCGATTCGTCGATGCCTGGCCACGACTTTCAACAGCACAGGAACGCAGCCTTGCGGTGGCGGATCTGCGCTATCCCAACGGTTTTGCGCTGCGCTGGCAGGACGAGGACTGAATCGATGACACGCAAACAGGAACGCGATCTGCTGGTCGGATTGGATATTGGCACCTCCAAGGTGGTGGCCATTGTCGGGGAGATGCAGCCCGACGGGGATGTGGAGGTGATCGGCATCGGCTCACATCCTTCACGCGGTCTGAAAAAGGGCGTGGTCGTGAATATCGAATCCACCGTGCAGTCCATGCAGCGGGCGGTGGAGGAGGCCGAGCTCATGGCCGGCTGCCAGATTCATTCGGTCTACGCCGGTATCGCCGGCAGCCACATTCGCTCGCTCAACTCGCACGGCATTGTCGCGATCAAGGAGCGCGAGGTGAATCAGGGGGATGTCGACCGGGTGCTTGATGCCGCCCGTGCCGTCGCCATTCCCGCCGATCAGGAGATCCTCCACACCCTGCCGCAGGAATACATCATCGACAGCCAGGAGGGGGTGCGTGAACCCATTGGCATGTCCGGTGTGCGTCTGGAGGCCAAGGTACATATGGTCACCGGAGCGGTCAGCGCGGCGCAGAACATCGTCAAATGCATTCGCCGCTGCGGCCTTGAGGTCGATGACATCATCCTCGAGCAGCTGGCCTCCAGCTATGCCGTGCTCACCGAGGATGAAAAAGAACTCGGCGTCTGCCTTGTGGATATCGGGGGTGGAACAACCGACATCGCCGTTTTCACCGAAGGCGCCATTCGCCACACCGCCGTGATTCCGATTGCCGGTGATCAGGTCACCAATGACATTGCCGTAGCGCTGCGCACGCCGACACAGCATGCCGATGAAATCAAGATGCGCTATGCCTGTGCGTTGTCCCAGCTGGCCGGGACTGAAGAGACCATTGAGGTGCCTTCGGTAGGCGATCGGCCGCCGAGGCGGCTCTCCCGACAGACACTGGCCGAAGTGGTGGAGCCCCGCTATGAGGAGCTGATGACGCTGATTCAGGCGGAACTCCGGCGCAGTGGTTTTGAAGACCTGATCGCCGCGGGCGTCGTGCTCACTGGCGGTAGCTCGAAGATGGAAGGCGCCGTCGAGCTGGCCGAAGAGGTCTTTCACATGCCCGTGCGTCTGGGCGCCCCGCAGCACATCACCGGCCTGACCGATGTGGTGCGCAATCCGATTTATGCCACCGGGGTGGGGCTGCTGCACAGCGGTCATCGCCACCGGGGTGAGCCGCGAACCGAGATGAACAGCGCTGCAGCCAACGGCTTCCGCGCGGTCTGGGGGCGCATGAAGGACTGGTTTACGGGAAATTTCTGATTCGTTGACGGAGGAAGTAGCGATGTTTGAACTGATGGATGCTTACAACGAAAACGCGGTGATCAAGGTCATCGGTGTCGGTGGCGGCGGCGGTAACGCTGTCCAGCACATGGTGGCTGCCGATATTGATGGTGTTGATTTTGTCTGTGCCAATACGGATGCCCAGGCGCTGAAAAACAGCTCTGCGCGTACCACCCTGCAGCTCGGTCAGGGCATCACCAAAGGGCTCGGCGCCGGGGCCAACCCGCAGGTCGGCCGTGAGGCGGCCGAGAGTGATCGCGAGCGTATCGGTGAGCTGCTCGATGGCGCCGATATGGTGTTCATCACCGCCGGCATGGGCGGTGGCACCGGAACGGGTGCTGCACCGGTGGTCGCTCAGGTTGCCCGCGAGATGGGTGTGCTCACGGTTGCCGTGGTCACCAAGCCATTCCCCTTTGAGGGCAACAAGCGCATGAAAATTGCCGAGGAAGGCATTCGCGAGCTCGAGCGCGAGGTCGACTCGTTGATCACCATTCCCAATGAGAAGCTGCTCTCGGTGCTGGGCAAGGATCTGACCCTGCTGAATGCCTTTAAATCGGCCAACGATGTGCTGCTGGGTGCGGTCAAGGGCATTGCCGAGCTGATTACCCGGCCGGGCCTCATTAACGTCGACTTTGCCGACGTTCGCACGGTGATGTCGGAGATGGGTATGGCCGTGATGGGTTCGGGAGCCGCCAGCGGCGAGGATCGTGCCCGGGAAGCAGCAGAGCGCGCGATCGCCTGCCCGCTGCTTGAGGACGCCAATATTGCCGGTGCCCATGGCATTCTGGTGAACGTCACCGCCGGCCTGGATCTGTCCATTGGCGAGTTCGATGAAGTCGGTAATGCGGTCAAGGAGTTTGCCTCGGATGATGCCACGGTGGTGGTGGGTACGGTGATCGATCCCGAGCTTGAGGGTGAGCTGCGTGTCACGGTGGTTGCCACCGGGCTTGCGCCCACGCGTTCGCTCGAGGAGCCGGCCGCCGGTCCGCGCCTTGTCAGCCGTAAGGCCAGTGGTGAAGTCGATTATGAAGCGCTCGAGCGGCCGACGGTTACCCGTAAGCGGGCGGCTGCCGGCGGTGGCTCCGCGGCGGCGGAAGCCGATATGGAGTATCTCGATATTCCGGCTTTCCTGCGGCGGCAGGCGGATTAAGCCATTTGACCGATGTAAAGGGTTGAGTTTCTGTTAAACTAGCCGGATTCTTTTTTTGGGGTCCGGGCGCGGGAAAGCCGAGCATGATTCGACAACGTACGCTGAAGAACAGCATTCGGGCCACGGGTGTTGGCCTGCATACCGGCGAGAAGGTCTATCTGACGCTTCGCCCGGCGCCGGCCAACACCGGGATTCGATTCTGTCGGGTCGATCTTGATCCCGTCGTGGAGATAGCCGCGCATCCCGAAAATGTCGGTGACACGGTGCTCTCCACCTGCCTCAGCCATGAAGGTGTGCGGGTGGCAACGGTTGAGCATCTGCTCTCGGCGATGGCCGGTCTCGGGATCGACAATGCCTATGTCGACCTCTCGGCGCCGGAAGTCCCGATCATGGATGGCAGTGCCGGTCCGTTTGTGTTTCTGATTCGGTCGGCCGGGACGCTGGAGCAGGATGCGCCCAAGCGTTTCGTGCGCATTACAAGGCCGATCAGCCTTGAAGACCCTGATGGCAAGCGCGTGAGTTTCACGCCATACGATGGCTTCAAGGTCAGCTACACCCTCGACTTTGATCATCCCGTTTTCAAGGCCGGCGACTGTACCGCCGAGGTTGACTTCTCCTCTACTTCCTTCGTCAAAGAAGTCAGCCGCGCGAGAACATTCGGGTTCATGCGGGATATCGAGCATCTGCGCCAGAACAATCTGGCCCTGGGTGGCAGTCTGGATAACGCCATCGTCATTGATGACTATCGGGTCCTCAACGAAGACGGACTGCGTTATCAGGATGAATTTGCCAAGCACAAGATCCTGGATGCCATCGGTGATCTCTACCAGCTCAACCGCAGCCTCATCGGGGCCTTTCATGGTTATAAGTCCGGCCATGAAATGAACAACCGGCTTCTGCGTCAGTTGCTCATCGAAAAGGATGCCTGGGAAGAGGTGACCTTTGAGGATGAGGCTGAGGCGCCAATCGCCTACGACCAGCCGGTCTCGGTCGCCTGATCAGTCTTCGCGGTGGTGGCGGGCGATCCGTCGCAGCGCAGCGGCCAGTCGCGGGTCAATCATTCCCTCGGCGGCCGCGTTGAGCTGAGCCGCCGACCGGGCTGAGAGTTGTTTTCTCTCGCTGGCCGGGGGTGCATAGGCAGGCGTTTGAATGCGAATGGCGAGCGTCGCCGGCCGTGTACCCAGTATCTTCTCCGCCTCATCAAGCAGCTGTGCCTGTCTCGGTCGCAGGCCGGTGGCCCAGCCCGCACTCTGGGTGCTCACGACCAGGGCTTTTTCATCCAGGCCGGCAACCTGCCAGTGACCCCGCAGGTTCGCGGGCAGCACCGCCTGCAGGGCTTCGGTTGCCCGCTGCAGTTCCCCGGCGTGGCTGTTGAGGGCGGACAGCAGGCTGGCATCGCCTTTGAGCAGCTGGCCCAGCCGTCGGGGTGATTTGGACTTGCGCGCAGACATGAACGCTCCTGATTTTCCTGTGCCCGATGCGCTATAGTAACGCGTCACTTGCTCGGTCGAATGATCACCATGTTAAGCGGAATCGCGAAAAAGATTTTTGGCAGCCGGAATGACCGCCTGGTCAAGCGGTTGCAGCGTCAGGTTGCTCGCATTAATGAATTCGAGCCCCAGCTGGAGGCGCTCGACGATACAGCGCTTGCGGCTCAGACCGAGCAGCTGCGGGGACGGCTCAAAGAGGGCGAGTCACTCGATGCCCTGCTGCCCGAGGCGTTTGCCACGGTTCGGGAGGCCGCACGCCGGACGCTGGGAATGCGGCATTTTGACGTGCAGCTGATCGGTGGCATGGTCCTGCACCAGGGCCGAATTGCCGAGATGAAAACCGGTGAAGGAAAGACCCTGGTTGCCACATTGCCGGCCTACCTCAATGCGCTGACGGGCAAGGGTGTTCACATCGTCACGGTCAACGACTATCTGGCCCGGCGTGATGCCGACTGGATGGGTCAGGTGTTCCGGTTCCTCGGCCTCGAGGTTGGCGTGGTCGTCCCGGGTATGGACCCCGAGACCAAGCGCGCGGCCTATGAGGCGGACATTACCTACGGCACCAACAACGAATTCGGGTTTGACTATCTGCGCGACAACATGGCCCTTCGCGCCGAGGACCGGATGCAGCGCGGCCGGTATTTCGCGATTGTTGATGAAGTCGACTCCATTCTCATTGACGAGGCGCGCACCCCGCTGATCATCTCCGGGAAAGCGGAGCAGTCGAGCGAGCTGTATCAGCGCATGAACAAAATCGTGCCCCAGCTTGAGCCGCAGCTCGAGGAAGAGGGCCCGGGTGATTACACCCTCGATGAGAAAGCGCGACAGGCGTTTCTAACCGAAGCCGGACAGCTGCGGGCGGAGGAGTTGTTGCAGCAAGCCGGTCTGCTTGGCGAGGACGAGAGTCTCTACGATGCCCGCAACATCGCCATGGTGCACCATCTGAATGCCGCCTTGCGGGCTCAGACGCTTTTCCAGCGGGATGTGCATTATCTGGTGCGTGATGGCCAGATTGTGATCGTGGATGAATTCACCGGTCGGGCAATGCCGGGTCGGCGCTGGTCGGAGGGCCTGCATCAGGCGATCGAGGCCAAGGAAGGCGTGGAAATCCAGGCCGAGAACCAGACACTGGCCTCGATTACCTTCCAGAACTATTTCCGGCTCTATGACAAGCTTGCCGGTATGACCGGCACGGCCGATACCGAGGCCTATGAGTTCCAGAGCATTTATGGCCTCGAGGTGGCGGTTATCCCGACCCATCGGCCGATGATTCGGGCCGATCATCACGATCTTGTCTTCCTCAACCAGGACGATAAATACCAGGCCATCATTGAAGACATCGAAGAGTGCAACCAGCGCGGCCAGCCGGTGCTTGTGGGTACGACCTCCATTGAGAATTCGGAGCGTATCTCCAAGGCCCTGCAGAAGGCGAAGATCAAACACGAAGTGCTCAACGCCAAGCAGCACGAGCGCGAGGCCGGCATCATCGCTCAGGCCGGCCGCCCCGGTGCGGTGACGATTGCCACCAATATGGCCGGTCGCGGCACCGATATCGTGCTCGGCGGCAATCTCGACGTTGAGCTGGCGGACCTTGGAGAAGATGCGCCGGCCGCCAAGCGCGAAGCGCTGCGCGAAGACTGGGAGAAGCGTCACGAGGCGGTACTGGCTGCCGGTGGCCTGCATGTTATCGGCACCGAGCGCCACGAATCACGCCGCATCGACAATCAGCTGCGGGGTCGCTCCGGCCGTCAGGGTGACCCGGGTTCGACGCGGTTTTTCCTGTCATTGGATGACAGTCTGCTGCGCATCTTCGCCTCCGATCGGGTTTCGGGGATGATGCAGCGCCTCGGCATGCAGGAAGGTGAGGCCATTGAGAGTGGCATGGTCTCGCGGGTGATCGAAAATGCCCAGCGCAAGGTCGAGGCGCATAACTTTGATATCCGCAAGCATCTGCTCGAGTTCGATGACGTTGCCAACGACCAGCGCCGCGTGATTTATGCCCAGCGCAGCGAGTTGCTGGAATCCACGGATATCTCCGGGACCATCGTTGATATGCAGAATGATGTGCTCGCCGGGTTGATCGGTGAGCATATGCCACCGGGCACGATTGAGGATCAATGGGATATCCCGGCCCTCGAAGAGGCCCTGCAGGCGCAGTTTGGCATTGAGCCCCGGGTCCAGGAATGGCTGGATGCCGATGACGAGCTTGATGCCGAAGGTGTTCGAGAGCGGCTTGAAGCCGCGGTCGCCGAGCATTACAGCGCCAAGGAAGAGCAGGTTCGGGGCATTGGCGTTGACATGCGGGAGGTTGAGAAAAGCTTCCTGCTCCAGGTGCTCGATAATCAGTGGAAAGAGCATCTGGCGGCCATGGATTTCATGCGTCAGGGGATTGGTCTGCGCGGTATGGCGCAGCGTAACCCCAAGCAGGAGTTCAAGCGCGAAGCCTTTGAGATGTTCCAGGAAATGCTCGAGGGGATTAAGCGCGAGACCATCCGCATTCTCTTCAACGTCAATGTTCGCAGCCCCGAGGATGCTCAGGCAGCGGAGCAGCGCCGTGAGGCCGAACGGGCTCGGGCGATGCAGTTCCAGCATGCTGAGGCCAATTCACTCGATAATGATGGCCGTGACAATGCCCAGGCCGAGCGCCAGCCGTTCGTTCGTGGTGAGCGCAAGGTGGGGCGGAATGAACCCTGCCCCTGCGGCTCGGGTAAGAAGTACAAACACTGCCATGGTCAACTTGAGACCTGAACGAGCCCCTGATGGCTGTCGGTGAGTCACCGCTACCGCGTTTGCACCCCATCAACGGGGTCAGGCTGGCCAGTGTCAGCGCCGGTATCCGTCGGCCCGGCGAACAGGATCTGGTGGTCATGGCGCTCGATGAGGGCAGCCGCACCGCTGCCGTATTTACTCAGAACCGTTTTCGAGCGGCACCGGTGCGCCTGGCTGAAGCGCATTTGCAAACCACTTCCCCACGATTCTTGTTGATCAACACCGGCAATGCCAATGCTGGCACGGGGGCTGCCGGCGATCGGGCCGCGAACCAGAACTGCGAGTCGCTGGCCGGTCTTGGCGGTTGTGCGCCGGAAGCGGTGATCCCCTACTCGACCGGGGTGATTGGTGAGCCGTTGGCTGCCGACCGAATTGACGCTGCACTGCCCGCGGCATTGGCCGCCTTGCACGAGGACGGCTGGGCCGAAGCGGCCGATGCCATACGCACCACCGATACCCGGCCCAAGGGCGCCAGTATGCAGCTTGATTTGGGCGACGGGGTGGTGACGCTCACGGGTATCTGCAAGGGCTCCGGCATGATCCGCCCGGATATGGCCACTATGCTTGCCTATGTCGCCACCGATGCGGTTATCGACCAGGCGCTGCTCAGGCGTTTGTTGCGCGAGGCCGTTGCCGTCAGCTTCAATCGCATCACTGTGGATGGTGACACCTCGACCAATGATGCCTGCACGCTGGTTGCAACGGGGGCGAGTGGCATTGAGGTTGCGAGTGGCAGCCATGATGAGCGGATTTTTGCCGAGGCACTGACTGAACTCTGCCAGACGCTCGCCCGGGCAATCGTTGCCGACGGCGAAGGTGCCAGTCGGCTGCTCTGTGTTCGGGTCAGCGGTGCGCGCAGCGAGGCCGAGGCCGAACGCGTCGCATTCACTGTTGCCGAATCGCCACTGGTTAAAACCGCGCTCTTCGCGGCCGATCCCAATTGGGGACGTATTCTGGCGGCGATCGGCCGCGCCGGTATCACGGATCTGGATGTTGCTGGTGTCCGAGTAGGGATCGGCGATTGCCCGATTGCCGAGGGCGGTGCACTCAGCCCGCAGTATGACGAGGCTTCGGTTGCTTCATTGATGCAGGCCGATGAGGTGGATCTGTTGATCGATCTTGGCCGCGGCGAGGCCGAGGCGACGGTCTGGACCTGCGACCTGAGCTTTGATTACGTGCGCATTAACGCCGAGTATCGAACCTGATTATGGCTGATCGGCCGTTTTTGCGGGTGGCCGTTGGTGTCATTCGCAATGCTGCCGGCGATGTGCTGATCGCAAAGCGTTCTTCCACCCAGCACCAGGGTGGTCTCTGGGAGTTTCCGGGGGGCAAGATCGAGTCTGGAGAGTCCACAGGGGCCGCACTCAAGCGCGAGCTTGCCGAGGAGCTCGGGATCTTTGTCGGCAACAGCCGGCCACTGATTCGGATTCCTTATGTCTACCCTGATCGCCGTGTCTGCCTTGAGGTCGAGGAAGTCATTGATTATCACGGCGAACCACGAGGCCTGGAGGATCAGCCACTTGCCTGGTGCAGCCCTGAGCGGATGCGGGCTGTGGATTTTCCCGCTGCCAATCAACCGATCATCACGGCACTGCAGTTGCCGCCAAGCTATGTGATCAGCCCGGATTGTGAAGACCCGGGGCGCTGGCTGCAGGAGCTTGAGGCCTGTCTCGCCGCAGGCGCCAGGCTGGTTCAAATGCGTGTAACAGGGCCGATGCAGCAACGTGAAGCCCTCGGCCGTGAGGCCATTCAACGGTGTCATTCGGCCTCAGCCCGGTTGATGATTAATCACGATTTTGCGCTGGCCGAGCGGATTGGTGCCGATGGTGTGCATTTAACGGCCGCCCAGTTGCACACCGGAGCTCAAGCAGGAAGACCGCCGTCCGGCTGGCTCTCGGCCTCCTGCCATGACCCCCAGGAGCTGCGTCTGGCAGCCACGCTTGGTGTCGATTTCGCGGTGCTCTCGCCGGTGGCGGCAACCCGCAGCCATCCTCAGGCCGTGCCGCTTGGCTGGGAGACCTTCGCCGATTGGGTGGCAGAGGCACCGATGCCGGTCTATGCGCTTGGTGGCATGCGTCCTGATGATATTGAACCGGCCCGCGCCCACGGCGGACAGGGTGTTGCGGGGATTTCGGGTTTCTGGCCTCCGCTCGATGGAGCCGGTCTAGTCTGATCGGGTTTGATCAGGATCGGACTCGGGATCCACCCAGGCCGGTTCCCCGGGGATCTGATGGCGTTCGTCCAGCCAGTCGCCAAGGTCAATCAATCGACAGCGTTTGGAGCAAAAAGGCCGGTACGGTGATTGCTCGCCCCACTCAACATCGGCTCCGCACTGCGGGCAGGCCACGGTGGCCGTGGCGTTAGATGAGACAGCGTTCAAGCGTGAAGGTGACATCGTCCTCAACCTGTTGGGCACGTTCGCCGTGCTCGGGCTGTTTCATGAAGCGGATATTGCAGTAGTGTTTACTGCCACTGATTTCGGGATAACACCGTAGCCCGGGCGGCAGGATGATACGAAGCATCCGGTAAGGGGTGTTGCGGTCGAGCATGGCCTGGAAGCTGCCGGCGGAGGCCTTTTCCGTGATGGGATCGGCGCTGTCCCGCAACAGCCGCAGCACCAGCCGTGTGCCCTCATCAATCAAATGGAAGGCCTCATGCCAGTGCTCCAGAAGCACCCTGCGATCGGCAACGGGTGTCTCCAGCCAGAGATGATAAGCCGGCAGGTCGAACGCACAGGTCCCGCCCCAGACACCGGCGCGCTGTTCAATCGTCGCCAGGAATTCATTATCCCGAACACTCGGCGGCATGCCCGTTGGTGCGGCCCGCAGGGACTGGGCGAGCGCCTTGCACTCATCGAGCAGCGGCTCAAGCACACTGGCGTCCACCTCGGGCCGCTCCTTGAGCGCCTCCAGGCTCGCAATCATCCGATCAAGCTCTTTCTGCAGCTCGGACCGCACATCGCTGCGTGACAGCAGTCCCTTGACATCCAAAAGCGCACTGATCGCCATTCGGGTATGCCAGGGAGAATCGCCCGCGGCCCCAAAGCGATACTGATCAAGCAGGAATTCCAGACGCAGAAAAGTACGAATCCGCTCGCTGAGGGGATACTCGTAGGTGATTTCTTTGGTCTCTGTGTTGATAGCGGTACTGCTCACTGACCATGAATTCCCGGCATTCTCACCCAGACAGGTGATAATCGCCAACCCTAGTCGGATTTTGTCAGTAAATTACAGTAAGTGCCATGCAGGGCCTCGACCCGGGCATTGAGTTGAGAGATATCGCCGGTATTGTCAATCACATCATCGGCCATTGCCCGTCTCTGTGCGCGGCTGACCTGCGTCTCAAGGATACGCTCGGCCTCGGCGGATGAAATGCCGTCCCGTGCCATCAGGCGCTGCTTTTGAGTGGCCTCGGGGACATCCACCAACAGAACGCGGTCAAAACGCGCCTGCCAACCGGTCTCGAAAAGCAGCGGAATGACAACGATGGCGTAGGGCGCCTTGAGGGCCGCGAGTTGCTCCTCCAGCGCCTTGCGGATAAGAGGGTGGGTAATGGCTTCGAGTGCGCGTCGTGCCTCGGGGTCAGCAAAGATGTGTTCGCGCAGCGCGCGACGGTCGAGCGCCCCATTGGGCTGCAGGACGGACTCGCCAAACCTTGCAGCCACGGCGGCGAGACCCTCGGTGCCCGGAGCAACCACTTCACGGGCCAGCAGGTCAGTGTCGATCACGGGAACACCGAGGGCGGCAAAGCGATCGCTGACCGCGGTCTTGCCGCTCGCGATGCCGCCCGTCAGGGCGACAGTCCAGGGGCTGCGTTCATGATAGTGACCATTCATATCCCCAGACTACCGTGAACCAGCCCGCAGCGGCGAGCCAGGGGCCAAATGCGATGCTTTGTCCCGTCTGAAGACGACCGGCAATCGTCAATAAAGCCGCCTGCAGCAGACCGCCACCTGCCGCCAGCAGAATCACCGCAGGCAGGGCCTGTGGGCCGAGCCAGGCACCCAGTAATGCCATGAGCTTGAAATCGCCGCCACCCATGCCATCGTGACCCCGCCAGAGCCGATAGAGCGCATTGGGCAGAGCGAGCAGACAGTATCCGGCGGCCGCGCCGGCAATCGCTTCAGTTGGAGAGACGTACAGCCCCAGGCAGGCTGCCAGCAACCCGAGCCACAGCCCGCTTAAGGTTAAAAGATCGGGCAGCAGGCGGGTTTCGAGATCAATCAGGGCAAGACTGATCAACCAGGCGCTGAGCAGCACCAGCCCGAGGCCTTCGGCGGTAAGCCCGAAACGGGCGGCGATGCAAACGCCGGCAGCGGCCATCAGGAGCTCTGCGGTGGGATAACGCCAGCCAATGCGTTGATGACAGTCCCGACATCGCCCCTGGCAGATCAGCCAACCGAGTACGGGCAGATTGTCATGCCAACGAATGCTCGCTCTACAGCCAGGGCAACGCGAAGGTGGCCAGAACAACTGGCGGATCGGTTCAGGTGAATCACAGCCTTCGAGCTCTGCAAAAACGGCGGCTGGAATCCGGGTGATAACCACATTGAGAAAACTGCCGACGGCGAGCAGGACGAGCGTCAGAAAAAGCCAGTGCATCGGCGTGCTTAATGTCAGTAGCGCTTCTTTCATACCGCGCTCCCCAGCTGGAAAACGGGGAGATACATCGCGAGTACCAGGCCGCCGATCACAAGGCCCAACAGAACCATGACCACGGGCTCAATGCGGCTGGAGAGTCCCTTGATGGTCTCATCCAGCAGGGCCTGTTCACGCTCTGCAATATGCTCGAGCATCGTCTCGATTTCGCCGCTTGCCTCACCCACGGCAAGCATTTGCGGGATGGCTGGCGGAAAAGCATCCGCCTGCTGCATGGCATCGGCGATGGTGTGGCCGTCCTGAATGGCATCGCGCATGGCCATTACCGCTTTGCGATAGCACCGGTTGCGCAGGGTTCGGGCAAGAACCGGTAGCGTATCCACCAGCGGTACGCCGGCCCGGATCATGATGGCCAGCGTGCGGGTAAATCGCACGATTGCCGCTTGTTCAATGACCGCGCCGGCGATCGGTATCCGCAGCAACAGTCGATCGCGCAGATGTGCGGCAGGTTCGCTGAATCGGGGGAGCAGGGCAGTCAGTATCACCATGACTGCGGCAAGACCTGCGGTGAACCAACCCATGCCGCGCAGTTGATCGGAGGCCTGGATGACGGCTTGAGTGAAAGCCGGTAACTCAGCACCGAAATCGGCGAACAGACGCTCAAACCGCGGCACCACCCAGACTAAAAGTGCCAGTGTGACCAGGCCTGCCAGCGCGAGCACGGTGACCGGGTAGAAAAGGGCGCGTTTCACTGTATCCCGCAGCCGGGCGGCCTGCTGGCGCTGCTCGGCAATCTGGTAGAGCAGTGGGGTCAGCCGGCTTGAGGCTTCGCCAGCGCGAATCAGGGCCAGGAGTAACGGGTCAGATTGATGGGTATCGTCAGCAAAAGCCGATGACAGCGGCATGCCACTGGCAACGCGCTCCCGCAGACGCCCGAGCAGATGTCGCAGTCCGGTATGCCGGGTCTGTGCGGCAAGCATTTCCAGCGCCTGCAGCATGGGTATTCCGGCATCGAGCAGCACGGCAAGCTCGCGCAGCAGGCGGGTGATCTGCGCTTCATCAATTCCGGCCCGGGTCGGGTGGGCCAGTTTCTCAACCCATGTGGGTAATGCCTTTGCCGATTGCAGAATGATTCTGTGTTCGAGCAGATGCGCCTGCAATTGCCGGTGTTCTGTGGCGAGTGACCAGCCGCGTCGATGCCTGCCATCAACATCAATGCCCTGCCAGTAGAAACGCTGCATGGAGCTCATTCGCGGGTGATTCGATCGATTTCAGCGAGACTGGTGATGCCGGCTGCCGCTTTTTCAAGCCCCGTTTCACGCAGACTGCGAAAGCCCTGTTGGCGAGCGATTTCGATCAACTCCGCCTCGCTGCCGCCGCGAATAATGCCCTCGGATAAAGACGGACCAATCGCCAGGGTTTCGTGGATGCCGACCCGCCCGCGATAACCCTCCAGACAACGCGGGCAGCCAACCGGCTCAAAGAGCTGCAGGTGTTTGATCTGCCCGTCGTTAAAGCCGGCTTCGCGCAGTGTCTGCTCCGGCAGGGAGGCCGGGCGTTTGCAGGCATCGCAGAGTTTTCTTGCCAGACGCTGGGCGCTGGCAAAGCACAGGCAGGCGGCGATGTTCCAGCCGGGTATCCCCATGTTGGCAAGCCGTGTAATCGCTGCTACCGCGCTGTTGGTATGCAGCGTAGAGAGCACCAGATGACCGGTTTGAGCGGCTTTGATGGCAATCTCTGCGGTATCCCGATCGCGGATCTCCCCGACCATCATGACATCGGGGTCCTGGCGCAGGAATGCCCGCAGTGTATTGGGGAAATCCAGCCCGGCGCGCGGGTTGATGGCCACCTGATTGATGCCGGGCAAGCGGATCTCCACCGGGTCTTCAACGCTCAAGAGGTTACGGGCGGGTGTGTTGAGGGCCTGCAGCGCGCTGTAGAGGGTCACCGTCTTGCCGGATCCGGTCGGGCCGGTGACCAGCAGCATGCCATGGGGCTGGGCGATGGCCTGGCGCAACAATGCCAATTGCCCGGCTTCTAGGCCGAGTTTCTCGAGGCCCAATTGCGCGCTGGTCGGGTCGAGCAGGCGCAGGACCAGTTTTTCGCCATGCAGGGTGGGGAGGCTGCTGACGCGAAAATCCATGGGTCGTTCGGTTTCATCGGAAAATCGCAGTCGGCCGTCCTGAGGGATGCGACGCTCGGCGATATCCATGCGGGCCATGACCTTAAGCCTCGCTGTCAGCCGCTCAGCAATGGCAAGCGGTGGCCGGGCGATCTCATGCAACATGCCATCACGGCGAAAACGGATACGGCAGAAATCTTCATTGGGCTCGATGTGAACGTCCGAAGCCTGTTCCCGGATCGCGCGGTTGAGGAGCTGATTGGCATAGCGAATGACGGGTGTGTCCTGCTCGATGAATTCGCCCGGCTCATGACCGGCGGCCTCTCCGCCATCGTGGATTTCAAGGGCGGCTTCCGGCGGTGTTGGGCTGGTAGAAAGAGCGTTCAATTTCTGGATAAGGACATCATCGGCCACCAGTAATGGTTCCACCGGGTAGCCCGTGTGCAGACGCAGGGCATCCAGTGCTTTGACATTGGCCGGATCAGACACCGCAACCTGCAGTATCTCGCCCTCGATATTCAGGGGCAGGGCCTGGTGGCGTCGCAGCAGGGTGGGTTCAAACCGCTGGATAAGCTGAGGGTCGGGGTTGAGTTGATCGTCGCGTCCGCGTTTCAGACCAAAGGTCTCGGCGCTGATATCGGCCAGTCGCGCCGGCGGGACAAGCTGTCGGTCGAGGAGGTGGCGCACCAGAGGAATGCCCTGAGATCGGGCCTCGGCAACCGCCTCATCGAGAAGCTCGGGTTCGATGATGCCGGCCGCCAGCAGTCGGGTGGCCAATAACGGGCGTTGGGCGCTTTCTTTGCGGGTGCTGCTCATGGTCTGTCATGAGAACAGTCCATCGCACCGGCAATTCGGTAATCAGTTCACAACTGGGAAAACGTGGTCGGGGTGACTGGATTCGAACCAGCGACTCCTGCCTCCCGAAGACAGTGCTCTACCAAGCTGAGCTACACCCCGAAGCCGGGCTCAGTAATTGCGGCCGACCGAAAATCGGGCCAGTTCACTGAGTGCCGAGCGGAACTCGCTGTCGGGAAAGGCCTGAAGGGCTGCTTCGGCCATCTCTGCTTCCTGCTCGGCAAGGCCGCGAGTATAGGCAATCGACCGGGTACGCGCAATCGCCTCACAGACCGCTTCAATCTGGCCGCGGCCACCCTGCTCAATGGCCTTACGCAGCATGGCGGTGGTTTCCTCATCGCTGTTGGCAAGGCAGTGAATGAGCGGCAGGGTGGGTTTGCCCTCGGCAAGATCATCGCCGAGGTTTTTGCCGATCGCCTCGGCATCGCCATCATAATCGAGTGCATCGTCGGCGAGCTGGAAGGCAATGCCCAGATGCCGGCCGTAGTCGGCGGCGGCCTGGATACAGCTCGTATCGGTGGGATCATTCAACGATGCGGCCATCTGGCAGCCGGCCTCGAACAAGGCGGCTGTCTTGCGGTAGATGACTTCGCCATAGCGGGCTTCATCGACGTCCGGGTCGTGGACATGCATGAGCTGCATGACTTCGCCCTCGGCGATGCGGTTGGTGGTGCCTGAAAATGTGTCCATGATGGCCATGGAGTCGAGCTCGACCATCATTTCAAAGGCCCGGGTGTAGAGAAAATCTCCGACCAGGACACTCGCCTCGTTACCCCAGATCTGATTGGCGGTGTCGCGGCCGCGTCGCAGCGCAGAATCATCCACCACATCATCATGCAGGAGTGTTGCGGTGTGAATCAGCTCGACCGTCGCCCCGAGCAGGGCATGACGGGTGTCGGCCGGGTCATGGCCGGCGGCACGGGCCATGAGTACGGTGACCATCGGCCGCAGGCGTTTGCCGCCTGCGTTGATAATGTAATGACTGAGCTGGTTGATCAGCGCGACATCCGACTGCAGTCGATCGCTGATGATGCGGTCGACCGCCTGCATGTCGTCGCTGATGCGCTCGCGAAGGGAGGCGATATCCATGCGGAGGTGTCCCGCCGTTTGCCAAAGAGGCTGAGGTTAGGAAGCACCCGCATACGTGTCAAGCGCCGAGGGGCGTTTTGCATTGACCGGCGCCCGGATGCGGTTTATTATTCCGCGGCTTTGGATCAACCCGCTGGGAGTTCGTCAGATGTACGCGGTTATCAAGTCAGGTGGCAAGCAGTATCGGGTCGCTGAGGGCGACGTGCTGCGCGTCGAGAAGCTCAATGCCGAGGCCGGCGAGACCGTGAAGTTTGATGAGGTCCTGCTGGTTGCCGACGGCGATAAAGTCGAAGTGGGCGCGCCGCGGGTCAAGGGCGGCAGTGTCTCGGCCGAAGTCCTCACCCAGGGCCGCGACCGCAAGGTTGAGATCGTGAAGTTCAAGCGCCGGAAAGACTACCAGCGCCACCACGGTCATCGTCAGCCCTACACCGAAGTTCGGATCACCGGTATCAAGGCCGGCTGAGCCACTAAACCGACAGCGGGAGACAGTACACATGGCACATAAGAAAGCAGGCGGCAGTACCCGGAACGGTCGCGACTCGCAGTCGAAGCGGCTTGGTGTCAAGCGCTATGGCGGTCAGGCGGTAGTCGCCGGTAACATCCTCGTGCGCCAGCGCGGCACGCATTTTCATGCAGGCGAGAACGTCGGCATGGGCACGGATCACACCCTTTTCGCCAAGGTCGACGGCGAGGTGGTGTTCATGCGCAAGGGCCCGCACAAACGGCGGTTTGTGAGCGTCCAGCCGGCGGGCTGAGGCTGACAGACACCGCCCGATGACAAGCCCCGCCCTCGAGCGGGGCTTTTTGATTCCAGGCAGCGTACTCATGAAATTCGTCGATGAAGCCAGTATTCAGGTCATTGCCGGTGATGGTGGCAATGGCTGTGTCAGCTTTCGCCGTGAGAAATACATCCCGCGCGGTGGGCCCGATGGCGGCGACGGGGGGCATGGTGGCAGTGTCTGGTTGCAGGCTGATAGTGGTCTGAATACGCTGGCGGACTTTCGTCACTCGCGACGTTTTGCCGCTGAGCGTGGTCAGGGCGGACAGGGCCGGCAGATGAGCGGGCGCTCCGGCGAGGACATCACGGTGTTGGTGCCGGTGGGGACGTTAATTCGCGATGCCGAGACCGAGGAGATCATGGGCGATCTGACTCGGGACGGCGAGCGTCTCTGCGTGGCCCAGGGTGGCCGTGGCGGTCTTGGCAATATTCATTTCAAAAGCTCCACCAACCGGGCGCCGCGGCAGTCCGTGCCGGGCACACCCGGAGAGCGCCGCACCCTCGCGCTTGAGCTGCAGTTGCTCGCTGATGTCGGGCTGCTCGGTCTGCCCAATGCGGGTAAGTCCACCTTTCTGCGGGCGGTGTCGGCGGCGCGGCCGCGGGTTGCCGATTACCCTTTCACCACGCTTTATCCGGGATTGGGTGTGGTGCGGATCGATGCCGGCGCCAGTTTTACCGTGGCCGACATTCCCGGCCTGATCGAGGGAGCCGCGCAGGGGGCGGGGCTTGGTATTCAGTTTTTAAAGCATCTCTCGCGTACGCGCTTGCTGCTGCATCTTGTCGATGCCGCTGCGGTGCTTGAGGGCCGCGATCCGGCCACCGAGGCGCGCACACTCGTCAACGAGCTTGCCGCTTACAGTGCTGCACTGGCCGAGCGGGAACGCTGGCTTGTGGTCAATAAAGCCGATCTTTTCGCAGCGGATGATCTCGCCGAGCAGGTCGAGCAGCTGCGCGCCACACTTGCCTGGCAGGGGCCCTTGTATGTGATCTCCGCGGCAACCGGCAGTGGGGTCGAGGCATTGTGTCAGGCGGTCATGGAACGTCTTTTGCAAATGCGCGAGGATGCCGGCGAGGGGGGAGTCGGATATGACTGATCGCAAGCGACTGGGTCGCGCCCGGCGTTGGGTTGTCAAAGTGGGCAGCGCGCTGGTCACGGATAATGGCCGCGGGCTCGATACGCAGAGAATTGCCGCCTGGGTCCGGCAGATTGTTGAGGCCAGAGCGCAGGGCGTGGAGGTCGTGCTGGTTTCTTCCGGATCGGTTGCGGCAGGCGTGCAGCGATTGGGTTGGCCGGAGCGTCCGCGGGCGCTGCACCAGCTGCAGACGGCAGCGGCCGTCGGCCAGATGGGCCTGGTGCAGACCTATGAATCGCAGTTTCAGCAGTTCGGTCTGAAAACCGCGCAAATTCTGCTCACTCATGATGATCTGGCCGACCGGCAGCGCTATCTCAATGCCCGCATGACATTACGATCATTGCTCGAGCTCGGGGTGGTGCCGGTGGTCAATGAAAATGACACGGTGGCGACCGAGGAATTTCGGTTTGGCGATAACGACACTCTGGCTGCGCTGGTCAGCAACCTCATCGAGGCCGATCTGCTGGTCATTCTCACGGACCAGCCCGGATTGTATGACGCCGATCCCCGCGAAAATGCCAATGCACAATTGATTGATCAGGCCGAGGCCGAGGATCCGGCGCTTGAGGCAATGTGCTCGGACGCCCCGGGGGTGCTCGGCAGCGGTGGCATGCGCGCCAAGGTCATTGCCGCTCGTCGCGCGGCACGGGCCGGTGCGGCAACGCTCATCGCCTCGGGTCGGGAGACGGATGTCCTGCAACAGATCGTGGCGGGTAATGCGCCGGGCACGTTGTTGCTGCCCTCACGAGAGCCGCTGGCAGCCCGCAAGCAGTGGATTGCCGGGCAGCTGCAGGCGAGGGGGCAGGTCTGGCTGGATGCGGGCGCCGCCCGTGTGGTGCAGCATCAGGGCCGCAGTCTACTGCCGGTTGGTGTGACCCGTGTCGACGGCCGGTTTCGCCGCGGTGAAATGGTGGTCTGTCTGGATGCCGACGGTAAAGAGGTGGCCCGGGGCCTGATCAACTACGATGCCGAGGCGGCACAAAAGCTCGCGGGTTTGCCCAGCGATCAGATTGAGGCGCGTTTGGGATATGTCACCGAGCCGGAACTCATTCACCGTGACAACATGGTTGTCACGGCATGATCGCTCGTTGCTTAGCCGAGGGCTTTGATCTGCTGCGCGAGACGGCTTTTATGGCGGGCGGCTTTGTTCTTGTGGATAACGCCGCGGGTTGCCATGCGATCGAGAACCGGTACGGCTTCGCTGTAGGCCGTCTCCGCCGCTGCCTTGTCGCCCTTTGCGATCGCGGTGGTGACCTGCTTGAGCTTGCCGCGCATCATCGATCGACGGGCCTGGTTGTGGCGGCGCCGCTGCTCAGCCTGTCGGGCGCGTTTCTTGGCGGAGGCGATATTGGCCAACGTGTTGCTCCTAAAAATTCTCTAGCTCGAAGAAAAGAGCGGTAATATGCGAAGCATGGGCCCAAATGTCAACCATGAGGGTGGTGGGCGCCGGGGTTTGGGGCGCTCGGTGATGACATTTGGCAGCTGGACGATGCTCTCTCGCATCCTCGGGCTCGTCCGTGATGTGGTACTGGGCGTTGTGTTTGGCCCGTCGGCTGCCACCGATGCGTTTTTTGTCGCCTTCAAGATTCCCAATTTCCTGCGTCGGTTGTTTGCCGAGGGGGCATTCCAGCAGGCTTTTGTCCCAGTGCTGGCCGATGCCCGTCACAGTGGCGGCGATGCGGCAGTCAGGCAGCTTTTCGCCCGGGTGAGTGGCTGTCTGGCCCTGGTCCTGGTGGCGCTCACCGTACTGGCGGTGCTCGGGTCGCCATGGCTGGTGCGGCTCTTCGCGCCCGGGTTTGATGCCGAGAGCGGGCAGTTGGCGCTGGCCGCCGAAATGCTTCAGTACACCTTCCCCTATCTGCTGCTCATCGCGCTCACGGCCGCGGCGGCGGCCGTACTCAATACCTACGAGAGCTTCGGGCCGCCGGCATTCGCCCCGGTACTGCTGAATCTCTGCCTGATTGCCGCGGCGATCTGGTTGGCGCCGGCGATGGAAGTTGGCGTGATGGCGCTGGCGCTGGCCGTGCCGGTTGCCGGTCTGCTGCAGCTTGCCCTGCAGCTGCCTTTTCTCTGGCGTCGCGGTCTGCTGGCCCTGCCACATCCCCGGTGGCGCGATCCGGGCGTGCAGCGGATTCTCAGGCTGATGGGGCCGACGCTTTTCAGCACCTCGGTCCAGCAGATTAATCTGCTGTTGGATACGGTACTCGCTTCGTTTCTGGTGGTGGGGTCGATCAGTTGGCTTTACTGGTCCGACCGGTTGATGGAATTCCCGCTGGGTATCTTCGGCATTGCGCTTGGGACGGTGATTCTGCCGCGTTTATCCATGCAGTATGCCGAGGCCGGCCGTGAGGCCTTCAGCGCCACGCTCGACTGGGCGCTGCGGCTGACGCTGGTTTTGATCGCACCGGCGATGGTCGGGTTGATCGTGCTGGCCGAGCCGCTTTTAACCACGCTTTTTCAGTACGGTGCATTTACCCCGGCGGATGTGCAGGCCGCTGCCTGGAGTCTGATGGCTTATGGACTGGGGCTCGCCGGGTTTGTGCTGGTTAAGGTGCTGGTTCCGGGTTATTTCTCGCGCCAGAACACGCGCACCCCCGTGCGTTGTGCGGTGATCGCCATGCTGGTCAACATGGTTTTGAGCCTCACGCTGGTGATCTGGCTTTTTGGCACGGGCATCGCGCATGCCGGGCTGGCGTTTGCCACCGGAGTGGCGGCCTGGGTCAATGCCGGGCTGCTCTATCAGGGGTTGCGCAAGGAAGCGGTTTATCAGCCGCTCGCCGGCTGGCAGCAGCTGGCCGTTCGGGTCATGGTGGCGCTTGCAGCCATGGCGGCGGTGCTTGTCTGGCCGGCACAGCAGGCCGCGTTCTGGCTCGATCAAGGTGTTCTGGGTCGGGTGACGAGCCTGCTGGCGCTGATCCTGCTCGGTGCTTTGATTTATTTTCTCGTGCTCTGGCTGCTGGGGCTGCGGCCATCACAATTGCGCGAGCCGTCGCTGCGGCATGGCTGAGGCAAGCCCGGCTGCCGTATACTTCGGGGTTTATCAGATGAGGAATCGGGGCATTTGATGGAGCTGGTCAGGGGAGCACACAATCTGCATGCCCGCCATCGGCCCTGTGTCGCGACCATTGGCAATTTCGACGGCATTCATCGTGGTCATCAGGCGGTGATCGAATCGCTGCATGACGCCGCTGAACGTCTGCGCCTGCCGGCAACGGTGGTTTTATTCGAGCCGCAGCCACGTGAATTCTTTACCCCGGACCGCGCACCCGGCCGGATCACTCAGCTGCGCGACAAGCTGCGGGTGCTGGCCTCGCTCGGGGTGCAACGTACGGTATGTCTGCGTTTTGACGCCCGGCTTGCCGCTGAACCCGCGGAGGCGTTCATCCAGCGTTTCCTGCTCGAGGGCCTTGGCGTGCGTTTTCTGATGGTCGGGGATGATTTTCGTTTCGGTCATCAGCGCCGGGGTGACTATGCCATGCTTGAAGCCGCGGCCGCGCAGCATGGTTTTGAACTCGAGCGGATGCCAACCGTGCGTTTGGGAGACGAGCGGATCAGCAGTACACGGGTACGCCACGCATTGGCCGACGGTGATCTGGCAGCCGCCGAGGCCCTGCTCGGGCGCAGGCTGCGGATCTCCGGGCGGGTCATACGCGGCCAGGCGCTGGGCCGGACGCTGGGCTGGCCGACGGCGAATCTCCGCTTTGCCCAGCATCCGCCACCGATGCGTGGCATCTTTAATGTGGCGGTGCACGGGCTTGGAGAGCCCAGAGCCGGTGTGGCGAGCCTGGGTACCCGGCCCACGGTCAACGGCATCGAGACCCTGCTCGAGACGTATTTGCTCGATTTCTCAGGCGATCTGTATGGTCGCTACATCGAGGTTGAGTTGCTGGCACGGCAACGCGATGAAGAAGATTTTGCGGGGCTGGAAGCGTTAAAAGAACAGATCGCCGCCGATGTCGAGGCGGCCCGGCAGTGGTTCCAACACCACGCCGATTGGAATATCAGGACGGCAGGATAAAAACGTGAGCGATTACAAGGACACTCTCAATCTTCCGAAAACCGCGTTTCCCATGCGCGCGGGTCTTGCCAAAAGCGAGCCCGAACGCCTGGCCCGCTGGCGCAGTGAGGGCGTGTATGAGCGACTGCGTGCCAGCCGCCGCGGCCGCGAGCGCTACATCCTGCATGACGGCCCCCCCTACGCCAATGGCGATATTCATATCGGCCATGCCGTTAACAAAATTCTCAAGGATATTATCGTCAAGACCCGCAGTCTCGATGGCTATGACGCGGTCTATGTGCCGGGTTGGGACTGTCACGGTCTGCCCATTGAACACAAGGTGGAGCAGACCATCGGCAAGGCCGGTGATGCCGTGACACCAGCGCATTTTCGCAATGCCTGTCGGGATTTCGCGCGCGAGCAGGTTGCCGGGCAGAGCGAGGACTTCCAGCGCCTGGGTGTGCTGGGCGACTGGCAGAACCCTTATCTGACAATGAACCCGCAGACCGAGGCCAATATTCTGCGTGCCCTCGGTGAGATCGTCCGCAACGGCCATCTCAAGCGTGGTTACAAGCCGGTTCACTGGTGTACGGACTGCGGCTCGGCACTTGCCGAGGCCGAAGTCGAGTACGAGAGCCATACCTCCCCGGCGATCGATGTGCGCTTTCAGGCGCTGGACGGCGCTGCCCTGGCCCGGCATTGCGGCGCCGCGGTGGATGCCGCCGATGTGCCGGTGTCCGTCGTCATCTGGACCACCACGCCCTGGACCCTGCCTGCCAACCAGGCGGTGGCCCTGCATCCGGAGCTCGATTATGTCCTGGTCTCGGTTGAGCATGGCCGGGAGTTGCTTGTCCTCGCCGAAGCCCTGCATGAATCAGCATTGGCGCGGTTTGGGATTGAGCACTACGGCATTGTCGGCCGCTGCCAGGGGAAGGCGCTGGAAGGGCTGAGCCTCAGTCATCCCTTCCTCGCCCGCGAGGTTCCCGTCATCCTCGGCGAGCATGTCACCATTGAGGCCGGTACGGGCGCCGTTCACACCGCCCCCGGTCATGGCGCGGATGATTTTATCGTCGGCCAGCAGTATCAGCTGCCGCTGGAAAATCCGGTCGGCGATGACGGGCGATTCATCAGCGGTGAGTTCGCGGGTCAGTTCGTCTTTGATGCCAACCGCTCGATCATTGAGCGGCTGCAGGAGACCGGTGCGCTGGTCCACCACGAAGCCTATCAGCACAGCTATCCGCATTGCTGGCGCCATAAAACCCCGATTCTCTTCCGGGCCACGCCGCAGTGGTTCTTGAACCTGGATGCCGGGGGTGTGAGAGAGAAGACACTGGAGGCGCTGGCTGCCGTTGACTGGTTCCCGGACTGGGGTGAGGAGCGCATGGCCGCGATGGTGCGTAACCGCCCGGAGTGGTGTATCTCGCGCCAGCGTAATTGGGGTGTGCCGATCGCCCTTTTCATCGACCGCGAGACCGGCGAGCCACATCCCGAGACCGATCGACTGATCGAAGCCGTTGCCAAGCGGATGGAAACCGATGGCATTGATGCCTGGTTCGAGCTCGATCCGGCTGAGTTGCTGGGGGAAGAGGCGGGTCAGTATCAGAAGGTCACCGATATTCTGGATGTCTGGTTTGATTCCGGGACCACGCATGCCACGGTGCTGCGCGGCCGCGATGATCTCAGCTGGCCGGCGGATCTCTATCTCGAAGGCAGTGATCAGTACCGCGGGTGGTTCCAGTCGTCGTTACTGACTTCGATGATGATTAATGGCGAGCCGCCTTACCGGGGTGTGCTCACCCATGGCTTTACCGTGGATGAGCAGGGCCACAAGATGTCCAAATCCCGCGGTAATGTGATTGCGCCGCAATCGGTGATGAACCGTCTGGGTGCCGATATTCTCAGGCTCTGGGTGGCCTCTTCGGATTACTCCGGGGAGATTGCCGTCTCTGATGCCATTCTCGATCGCAATGCCGATGCCTACCGGCGGCTTCGCAATACCGCCCGCTTTCTGCTTGCCAACCTCGCCGGGTTTGATCCCGAGCAGAATGCGCTGGCGCCCGCGCAGATGCTGCCGCTCGACCGTTGGGCGGTCGACCGGGCGAGACGGCTGCAGGAGAAGATCATCGAGGATGCGCATCGTTATGATTTTCATCAGCTCTATCAGCGGGTCCATCACTTCTGCGTGCTGGACATGGGCGGGTTCTATCTGGACGTCATCAAGGACCGTCAATACACCACGCAGGCTGACAGCATCGCCCGCCGTTCCGCGCAGACGGCCATGTGGCACATTGCCGAGGCGCTGGTGCGCTGGCTGATGCCGGTGCTCTCGTTCACCGCCGATGAGATCTGGGAACATTTGCCGGGCGAGCGCTCGGGCACGGCCCTTGAGACCGAATGGTATGAGGGGCTCTTCGAGCTCGACGATGCGCTGATGGATGCTGATTTCTGGGAGGAGATTCTCACCTTGCGTGAGATTGTCGCCAAGCAGATCGAAGCCCTGCGTAATGAGCAGGTGCTCGGTGCGACCCTTGAGGCGGAAGTCGATCTTTACTGCCCTGAGCCGCTCGCAGGGCGCTGGGGTGCCCTCGGGGATGAGATGCGCTTTTTGTTGATTACCTCCAGGGCGCAGGTGAACCCGGCAAGCGAGGCACCTGCCGATGCCATGGAAGCGGAGCTCAGCGATGGTACGCGCTTTGCCTTCCGGGTCACGCCAACCACGCAACCGAAATGTGAGCGCTGCTGGCATCGCCGCGAGGATGTGGGGGCGGATGCCGGGCATCCCGGGCTTTGCGGGCGTTGCGTGGAGAATGTCGCCGGCAGCGGCGAGCTGCGTCGTTTTGCCTGAGGCAGGTGGATGAAGGCACAACAACGCAGTGCGCTTGGCACAGGCCTTGTGATCGCCGCTTTAATTGTGGCGGCTGATCAGGCCACCAAGGCGCTGGCGCTCAGTCTGCTCGCGCCCTATGCCCCGGTGGATGTGTTGCCAGTCTTGAATTTCACACTGGCTTTCAACCCGGGTGCGGCATTCAGTTTTCTGGCCGCCGCCGGTGGCTGGCAGCGCTGGTTTCTTGTTGTCGTTGCTCTGGCCGTGAGTGTTTATCTGCTGGTCTGGTTGCGTGGTCTCTCTGCGGGCGATCGGCTACAGGCCGTGGGCCTCGGGCTGATTCTGGGCGGCGCGATTGGCAATGTCATCGATCGATTGCGCCTCGGTGAGGTGATTGACTTTATCGACGTGCATTACGCCGGCTGGCATTGGCCGGCCTTCAACATCGCCGACTCGGCCATCAGTATCGGTGTTTTTCTGGTGCTGCTCTGCGCCCTGCGTGACTGGCGGCGCGAGAGAAAAACAGGCTGAATGCGGGCTTGGCTTGCCGCTGCAGGCCATGGGAGACTAGGACTATGCAGGAAATCAGACTCGCCAACCCCCGAGGTTTCTGTGCCGGTGTCGACCGTGCCATCAGCATTGTCGAGCAGGCGCTTGAGGCTTTTGGCCGGCCCATCTACGTCCGCCACGAAGTGGTCCATAACCGCACCGTGGTCGAAGAGCTGCGTGACAAGGGTGCGATTTTTGTTGAGACGCTCGATGGTGTCCCGGCCGGCTCCACCCTGATCTTCTCCGCTCATGGCGTCTCTCAGCAGATCCGGGATGAGGCCGTCGAGCGGGGACTGCATGTCTTTGATGCCACCTGCCCGCTGGTGACCAAGGTGCACGTCGAGGTTCGCAAGCATGCAAGAGCCGGTCGGGAGGTGATCCTGATCGGACATGATGGCCACCCGGAAGTCGAAGGCACGCTCGGGCAGTATGTGGGTGAAAAGGCGCATGAGGGCGGCATTTACCTGGTGGAGACGCCCGAGGATGTCGAAGCGCTCGAGGTGCGCGACGAAGAAGCCCTCGCCTTTGTGACTCAGACCACGTTGTCGATGGATGACACGGCATCGGTTATCGAGGCGCTGCAGGCGCGTTTCCCGCAGATCGAGGGGCCGCGTAAAGACGACATCTGCTACGCCACCCAGAATCGGCAGGATGCGGTCCGGGATCTGGCCGCTGAAGTCGATGTCATGGTGGTGGTGGGCTCGGCCAATAGCTCCAATACCCGGCGCTTGACCGAGCTTGCCGAGCGCATGGGAAAACCCGCCTATCAGATTGACCGCGCCGCCGAACTGGACCCCGCCTGGGTTCGTGATGCCGAGCGTATCGGAGTGACTGCCGGTGCTTCGGCACCGGAGTCGCTGGTGCGCGAAGTGATCGATCAACTCGCCGATTGGGGAGCCAAGCGACCGGATTTGAGCGGCGCCTATACCGAAGATGTCGTCTTCTCCATGCCGCGCGATCTGCTGCGAGCGATTCCAAAGCGCGGTGAAATCAAGTCGGTGGTCAGTTAGCAGTCCGCCGGTTCTACCGGATCGACTCTTGGCCGGCCGAAGGCATTGAGAATAATGGTCTGCGCCCTGCCGGCCACACAGATCTCAAAACGGCCCATTTGCAGCGCGCCCCCGGGTTTTCGGGCATGACCGTCGGGGCGGTAATAAACCGCGCTACCGATGCCCTGGTTGGTGGTGATGGCTAAAGAGGCCGGCAGTGCATTTTTCTCGCGTAACAGCCGCTCATCTCGTTGCCGGTGGCCATCACCATTGCTATCGAGAAAAATCTCCCAGCCGGCCTGCCATTGATCAGTGCGTGCCGCCATTACAACGGTCTCTTGTCGGGTAACCGCGCTGCTACGGGCAAACCACAGGGCCTCGTAGAGCGCGTCGACACTGGCCTGTCGATGCACCCGCTCGAGCACACCCGAGAACGATGGATGGGCAATCAGCACCAGCGTACTGGCGATGGCGAGTGTGAGTAGCAGCCCGATGAGTGTATGTCCCTGCTCGCGCAATCTGATCTTTCGTGGTGTCAGCCTCTGATCGGTTCATTCTGCGCAATGATCGGAGCGCACTGGTGACCACTGATCGGCCAGGGGCAGGCTTATGTCATGTCACAGCGAACGGGTTTTACCTTGCTGGAAATGCTGGTGGTGCTCACCATCGTTGCCACCCTCGCTTTGCTGGCCGTGCCCGGCTATCAGCAGCCCCTGCAGTCGGTGCGTTATAGTGAGGCCGGTGCCTGTCTGATTCGTATTGCCTCAGCAATTGAGCGGCACCATGCCGCGACTGCCAGCGATAATGAGCCCTTCAGTCTGGCGCATCAGGCACCGGATTGCGTGACGCGGCTCTCACGGCAGTTTGCATTTGGTTTTATGGACGCTGAGGGTGCTCTGCAGCCGGATGCACCATCCAGGGCCAGCTGGTTGCTGCAGGCAGAGTCATTAACATCGCGGGCTGCATCAGCGGGCATTTCCTGCGGGGCATTGACCTTCAGTCATACCGGCCGAAGAGGCGCGATCGGGAGTAAAGGCCAGGTCTTCAGCAGTGCCGAGGCAATCCGTCGCTGCTGGCACTAGTGCTTGTCTGAAAAGGGCGGCTCGTCTAATATTGCGCCCCATCGCCGGCGTAGCTCAGTTGGTAGAGCAACGCATTCGTAATGCGTAGGTCCGCGGTTCGAATCCGTGCGCCGGCACCATCTAACCCCCGAGTCCGAAGACCAGCAGGATCGCCAGCACGACGGCGGTCCACAGTGCCATTGAACCGATCGCCCAGCTGCGTACCGGCCAGCCGCTCAGACGCAGTTCACAGGCCGCTTTCTCCAGCCGGCCGAAGGCCCGCATGAATTCACGACGAATGTCCTGATTGGCCTCGCTGATCATGTCCCGGACAGCCAGCATCAGCCGTTTGCCGGCAACCCGGTAGAACCAGTCGAAATCCAGGCTGAGTTTGTCCTTGCCACCGAGAAAGCGCACCAGCAGGAAAAAGGCGAGCCCGGTGAAAAGCAGCAGCTGCATCTCCTTGAGCAGATGACTGGCTGTGTAGGCGTTGTAGTCAATGGCATAGGGCAGGATAGCGTAGAGCAGCCCAGGCATGATGCCGATGGCAAAACACAGCAGTGCAGCGATGCCCATGGCGACCCGCATGTTAAGGGGTGCCTCGGGCGGGCGCAGTCCGGAATCAGGGCCGAGGAAGGTGAAATAAGGCAATTTGAGTGTGGTACTGAGGAATGTGCCAACGCCGGCGAGCATCATGAGCAAAAAGATGATCCCCCGGCCGTCCACGGCCGCCGCCTCGACAATAATGGTCTTGCTGACAAAACCGCTGAACAACGGAAAAGCGGAGATGGACAGACCGCCGACCATATAGAGCAGGAAGGTCACCGGCATGGTGCGATAGAGCCCGCCCAGTTCGGTCAACTTGCTGCGGCCAGTCATCTGCAGGACCGCTCCGGCGCCCATGAGCAGCAGGGCTTTGTAGAGAATATGCGTGAACGCATGGGCCGCTGTCCCGCTAATGGCAAGCTGGGTGCCGATACCCACCCCGGCGACCATGTAACCGACCTGGCTGATGATGTGATAAGCCAGTAGTCGGCGGATATCGTTGACAAGAAATGCGTAGGTGACGCCATAGAGCGTCATTCCAACGCCGAGCCAGACCAGTAGCTCGGTGCCGGGAAACCCGCGGGCAAGGACGTAGACAGCCGTCTTGGTGGTGAATGCGCTCAAAAAGACCGTGCCGGTGACCGTGGCCTCCGGATAGGCGTCGGGCAGCCAGGCATGCAATGGCGGTGCGGCGGCGTTAATCAAAAAGGCAATCAGGATGAGATAGAAAGCCATGCCACCGTCCTGCAGCGGTTCGAAGGCAAGGCTGCCGGTGGTGAGATAGTAGGCAATGACGCCGGCAAACAGCAGCATGCCGCCGAGTGCATGGACGATGAGATAACGAAAGCCCGCCTCGTAGGCGGTGCGGTTCTGCCGTCGCCAGATAAGCCAGACGGAGGCCACCACCATGATTTCCCAGAAGATATACAGGGTGACCAGGTCGCCGGCAAAAACAGCGCCCAGCGCGGCTGCGGCATAGAGGGCGGCGGCGACATGCTGCGCACCGTCATCGACCTTCAGGGCAAAGATATTGCCGATGAAAAGCACCAGGGCGAAGATGTAGGCGAAAACAAGGCTGAGCCCATCGGCACGCAGGGGCACCAGTTCCAGGCCGGCCATCTCCAGACTGACGCGGGTCCCGGATTCAATACCGATGACGCTGAGTAGCACCAGTGCCGGCAGTGCCAGCTGCCAGACCTGTCTGGCCCGGCCCTGAAGCACCGCCAGGGGCAGGGCGCCAAGCCCGAGCAATAATGCCGGATGTAGCCACGCTGCCATCATTGCTTATCCTGCTCCGTTGCTTTGGCGCTGTCCTGATAATAGTCGGCGCGGCGGTAGACCAACCCGTAGCCCACGGCTTTGTAGAGCCCGATCAGCACCAGTGCACCGATGAAGGCATAGATGGCGGTGAAAGCCGGAATCCCGTCCCAGAAAAAACGGCTGTATGCCTTGGGTTTGATGAAGTCGATGGCAACGGCGGCCACCATGAGCGCGATCATCAGCCCGCGCAGCAGCCGTGCCCGTTCGATCATCGCGGTGATGAGTTTGGCAAGAGGGCTTGTGGCTTGGCTTTGCACTTATGGCACTCCCAGAGACAGCAGCTTGAAAGCCGAATCCGCCAGCACGAACAACACCAGCGTTCCGGCCGCGGTAATCATCAGCGGTACCAGGCAGAGCGCGGGCGCTTCAGCGACCCGATGATGCTCCGGACTGTCATCTGCCGGCGGACGCAGGAAAGCGCGCATGACCGGTGGTAGCAGATAAGCGATGTTGAGCAGTGTGCTCAGCATGAACGCCGCGACCACTGCGTAATGCCCGGCCGAGTAGGCGCCGCTGACCAGATACCATTTGCTCCAGAAACCACCGGTGGGTGGCAGGCCGATGACGCAGAGTGCGCCGATGAAAAATGCCAGCATGGTCAGGGGCATGCGTTTGGCAAGCCCGTCCATGCCGCTGACGGTGTTGATGCCGTGGGTGACATAAATGGCGCCGGCACAGAAAAACAGCGTGATCTTGCCGAACCCGTGCATGAGCATATGCATGCCGCCACCAATCGCCGAGAGCTCGGTGGCAAGCAGCGCACCGGTCACGATATAGGCAAGCTGAGAGACTGTGGAGTAGGCAAGCCGTGACTTGAGGTTGTCCTGGTGCATGGCCACCAGCGAGGCCGCCAACATGGTAAACACGGCCACATAGAGCATGAGGGGCTGGGTGGCCAGCGTGAGCAGATAATCCAGCCCGAAGATATAGAGCACCACAGTGAGCACGCTGAAGACACCGGCCTTGACCACCGCCACGGCATGCAACAGTGCCGATACCGGGGTCGGGGCAACCATGGCGGCAGGCAGCCAGCGATGGAAAGGCATCAACGCTGCCTTGCCGATACCGTAGAGCAGTATGACCAGGGCGAATGCTCCGCCCACAGGGCCGACCCGATCGGCCATGATGCCGCCGGCGGTAAAGCTGAGCGTGCCGGTGGCCTGCCAGATCCAGATCATCGCCGGGAGCATCAGTCCGACGCTGGTGACCAACAGGAGCGCCAGATAGGTCCTCGCTCCGCTGCGGGCCTTATCGGTACCGGTATGCGCGACCAGTGGATAGGTCGAGACCGAGAGAATTTCATAGAAGAGATACAGCGTGAGCAGGTTCTCGGAGAAAGCGATGCCCATCGCCGCACCCAGGGCAATGGCATAACAGGCCATGAAACGCGCCAGGTTGCCGTAACCGCCGGTTTTCATGTAGCCAAGCGCATACGGTGTGGCGACGATGTAGAGCGTGGAGGCAAGCAGGGCAAAAGTCAGGCCCAGCGGCTGAATGGCGAGCGTGATGTCCAGCCCCGGCATGATCTCGATGAGGGTCTGCGTCATCGCATCGCCGGAACTCAGTCGCTTGGCGGCCAGCCAGATGACCACCAGGAACAGTGGCAGCGGTGTGATAAAGGCAATCGTGTCGCGCAGCCGGTCGTTCCGGGCGGCAAGCCCCAGTGCCACGGCGCCGATGAATGGAATCAGTACGGCAATAAAGGGCGTCATGGCAGCAGGCCCTCCAGCGCACCGCCCGTGAGGGCCTGAGCAGCAGCACTGGCCGCCCCGACCGTCAGCCGGGTATCCAGGCCAAAGTAGAAGTTCGCCGCTACCAGTATCCAGACAGGCAGCAACAGCAGCCAGGAGGCTTCGTTGACGGCCGGCGCATCATCCGGCCGCGGCTGCAGCCAGGCCACCTCGACGATGCGCGCGATGTAGATGAGCGCCATGAGTGAGGTGATCAGAATCAACGCCACGAGCCATAGCTGATCGGCCTCAACGGCGGCACCGATCAGATACCACTTGCTGATAAAGCCGGCGGTTGGTGGCACACCGATCAGGCTGACCCCGGCAAGGGCAAAAGCGGTCAGTGTCCAGGGCATCTGCCGGCCGATTCCGCGCAGATCATCAATGCGCAGGCTGCCGGCCTGATAGGCAATCAAGCCGACGCTTGCAAACAGGGCCGCTTTCATCAGGCCGTGGTTGAACAGATGCAGGAAAGCCGCGGTCAGGCCGGCAAGCGACAGCAGACTGACACCGAGGACCATATAGCCCACCTGGGCAACCGAGGAGTAGGCCAGCATGCGCTTGATATTGCGCTGGAAGATGGCCATCCACGAGCCGGCGAACATCCCGGCGATGGCGAGCGCCATGAAAACAGCGGCAAGCGGCAGCGCCGTGAAGCTGTACTGCGGCCCGAAGACATCGAAGATGAACCGCAGCATCACATAGAGCGCCACCTTGGTCGCCGTGGCCGCCAGGAAGGTGGTGATCAGCGTTGGTGCATAGGTGTAGGCATTCGGCAGCCAGTGATGCAGCGGAAACAGCGCGAGCTTGATGGCAAGGCCGACCACGATGAACCCAAGGCCGACCTGCAGCGCCCGGGAATCCCCGAGTGCCGGCAGGCGCTCGGCCAGATCCACCATATTGAGCGAACCGGTCAGAATGTAGATGAACGCGATGCCGATCAGCAGGAAGGTCGCGCCAACCGTCCCCATGATCAGATAGCGAAAGGCGGCGAGCAGTGCCCGCCGGTCCTTGCCATGGGCAATCAAGCCATAAGTGGCCAGTGAGGAGATCTCAAGGAAGACAAAGACGTTGAAGACATCACCGGTGAGCGTGATCCCGAGCAGCCCGGCAAGGGCAATCAGGAACAGGGCGTAGAAACTGCCCTGGCGCTCCGGGATCTCCTCATCGACCAGCGGTTTGGCCCAGGGCAGAAGAATGGCAGCAACGCCAGTGATCAAAAGCGCGACAAAGGCATTGGCGGCATCCACGCGATACTCAATACCGATGGGGGGCGGCCAGTCGCCAAAGGCATAACGCAGCGTCTCACCCTCGAATACGCTGCCAAGTGTCAGTGCAGCGAGGATAAAGGCCGCACTGGCGCTGATTGTCGCCAGCAGCCAAGGCAGTCCGCGCCCGGGCAGCAAGACACAGACCGGGCCTGCCAGCAGCGGAATGAGGACGATAAAGGGCATGATTTCGGTGATGTTCATCGGCCCTCATCATCCTGTTGCGCGGCATCAATGACATCATCGTCGATACTGCCAAAGGCCTCGCGTATGCGAACGGTCAGCGCCAGGGCCAGGGCGGTGGTGGCAATGCCAACCACAATGGCGGTGAGGATCAGCACATGCGGCAGCGGGTTGGAGTAGACACTCACTCCGTCACGCAATACCGGCGTTGAACCGCCAATGACCTTGCCTGCGGAGATGAAAAGAATGAACACCGAGGTCTGGAAGATGCCAAGGCCTATGATCTTTTTGATCATGTTCCCGCGCACGATCACGCAGTAGTAGCCGATCATCATCAGCACGATGACGGCCCAGTAATTAAAGAAGCTCAGCACGGTCATTGCCCGATATCCTCATCGGCGTCCGGGTCAAGCCCGGCTTCCAGCGACTCCGCCCGGCGTCGGGCGAACATCATGAAAAACACCATCACCACGCTCGCCACGGTCACGCCGACGCCGAATTCCACCAGAATGATGCCGGCCTGCTGTGCGGCCTGCGGGCTCGCCAGCAGCGGATCAAAATCGAGGTAGCGGCCGCCAAGCAGCACACCCAGAAGCCCGATAAAGCCATAGAGCAGCACCCCCAGGGCGGCGAGTGCATAGATGACACGCTCCGGGATGATGCGCAGCCCTGTCTCCAATCCATAGATGAAGACAAAAAGAATCCAGGCCGCGGCAAACAGCACACCGGCCTGGAAACCCCCGCCCGGGGAGTATTCGCCGTGGAACTGAACATACAGCCCGAAGAGCATCATCAACGGGATCAGAAACCGGGCGACCACGACCAGAATGGCATTGTCTTTCATTGCTCCGGCTCCCTGCGTTGCCGGCGGCGCGGTCTCACGGAGAGCAGGGCATAGACGCCGATGCCTGCGGTCAGGATCACCACGGCTTCGCCGAAGGTATCAATGGAGCGATAGCTCGCCAGCACCGCCGCCACCATATTGGGGATGCCCATATCGGCATAGGTCTCACCGATGTAGTAGGGGCCGACATGCTGGTGGACCGGGTTGCCGGCTTCGCCGAAGACCGGCAGGTCGAACGAGGCATAGACGAGTGCGGCACCGGTGATGATGACGATGGCGAGCGCCGGGAGATTATGGCCCTTGGCGGTTTTTTCATGCCGCGGGACGAGGGCAAGAACAGCCAGTATCAGTACGGTACTGATGCCAGCGCCGACGGCCGCTTCGGTCAGTGCCACATCGCCGGCGTCCAACAGTGCGAAAAGGGCAGCGATGGTCAGCGAATAGATGGCAAAGAGCATCGTGGCCTTGAGCAGGTCGCGGGTGAAAACCACGGCGAGCCCGACCACAATCAAAAAAAGCAGCAGGACGATGTCAATCAGGTGTTCGATGACGACGCTCCTTTATCCCCGGTTTTCTCCCCACCGACCGGCTTTATGCCGGCAATCATGGCGGCCCGCGCGGTCGCATGCGATGCCGTGGGTGTGGTGAAGAGCAGGAACAGCAGGATCAGCAGTAACTTGAAAGTCAGCAGGCTAAAGCCCGATTGCAATACCAGGCCCGAGACGATGAGAAGCGGGGCCAGGGTGTCGGTAATGCTGCCGGCATGCAGTCGGGTGTAGACATCGGGAAATCGCAGCAGGCCAATGCCGCCGATCACCGCAAAAAGGCCTCCGCCGAGCAGCAGGAGCATGGAGATGATATCGACCAGCGACTCAGCCATCGCCCTTTTCTCCCCCGGCGGCAAGATCGCGCTGCCGAACCAGTTTCAATACCGCAACGACAGCCAGAAAGTTGATCAGGGCATAGACCAGGGCCACATCGATGAGATCGGCATGCCCGGTGAAATAGGTAATGAGCGCGATCAGCAGGACGGTCTTGGTGCCAAAGGCATTCACTCCGACGATGGTGTCGTAGAAGGACGGGCCCTGAATAGCGCGCCAGAGGGCAAGGCCCATGGTCGTGAAGATTGCAAGAATGGTGACAAGCAGCACGAACGTCATCGCTGCCTGCCCTCAAGCCAGTCCACTTTCCTTGCCATGGCACCGGAGTGCAGATCGTCAGCCGCCTCGGGCAGCAGCGCATGCACTTCGATCTCATCATCGCCATTGCGCAGGCAAGTGGTCACGGTGCCCGGCGTCAGGGTGATGGAGTTGCCATAGGTGACACGCCCGACGAGCGTGTGCTGCCTGGCCGGTACCCGAAAGAGGCTTGGAGTGACCGGTTTACGGCTCAGTACGGCCCTTGCCACCATCAGATTGGCGAGGACCACCTGCCAGAGCAGCCAGGCCCAGTAGACAGGGAGCCGCCAGGACCAGAGCCCCGGGTCATGTTCGGCACCCAGGACTTCCATGCGCTCGGTCAGCCAGACCACCAGGGCGATCGACAGCCCGCCGAGGATAAACAGCAATGGCTTGTAGACCCCGGAGAGTCCGAGCCAGAGGATGGCCAGCGTCAATGACAACGATATGAAGTAACGCATGGAGGCGGAATGTACCAAGCTCTCGGGGCGGCTGCCAGCAATTCAGGTTGTCACAGTTCCGCAATCTCCTTGTCTTTATACTGCAAAATGAACATGAAAATTGATTGAAGGGGGCAGACCGCGTGGCGACCGTTCTTTTGGTGGAGGATGAAGCAGGCATCCGTGAGATGGTGGCGATGGCGTTGGAGCGAGCAGGCCATCGGGTCAGGCACGCGGAATCCGCGGAAGATGCCGATGCCGCCATTCGCTTGAGTCTGCCGGATCTGATCCTGCTCGATTGGATGCTGCCGGGTGAGAGCGGTATTGATTTCGCCCGTCGTCTGAAACGCGACAACAACCGCCGCGATATCCCGATTATTCTGCTCACGGCTCGGGGTGAAGAGGCCGATCGGATTCGGGGTCTGGATGCGGGCGCCGATGATTATGTCCCCAAGCCTTTTTCACCGCGTGAGCTGGTGGCAAGGGTGAAAGCGGTGCTCAGACGGGTACAGCCCACCTCCGGCGATGTGCCGATTGAAATTCGTGGGCTGATGCTCGACCCGGCCAGTCACCGTGTCACCGGCAATGACGAAAAAGTGGTGATGGGGCCGACTGAATTCCGCCTGCTGCATTTTTTCATGACCCATCCGGATCGTGTATTCAATCGTGCGCAGCTTCTCGATAATGTATGGGGAGCCAATGTTTACGTTGAGGAGCGCACCGTTGATGTCCATGTCCGCCGTTTGCGAAAGGCGCTCGCGCCCACGGGGCATGATGACCTGGTCCAGACTGTCCGGGGTGCCGGCTACCGCTTCTCGGCCGATTAGATGGCGGCAACCATGCTGATCAGCAACCCCTGGCCGGTGGTCCTGACCCGCTCGGCGCTGGGCCTCGCCGCGACACTGCTGATTGGGTTGATCGTGGGTGCGCCGCTTCTGGTGTTCGCCATCGGCGCGGCCGGTCTGCTGCTCTACAACCTCATCCAGCTCTATCGACTGGAATCCTGGCTGCGGCGATCGAGGAAACGCCGCCCGCCGCGGGCCGGTGGCATCTGGGGCAATATCTTCGATGGGCTTGACCGTCAGTATCAGCGACAGCGTGAGCGCCGCTATCGACTGGTCCGGCTGCTGCGGCGATTCCGCGAAAGTGTCAATGCCATGCCGGATGGCACCATTCTGCTCACCGGCAGCGGCGAGATGGACTGGTGGAATCAGCTGGCGACCCGCTATCTGGGCCTGCATTGGCCGAAGGACCGCGGTCAGCGGATTGCCAATCTGATCCGGCATCCGGATTTTGCCGAATATCTTGAGCAGGGCGATTGGGAGACAGCGGTCAAAATCCCCTCGCCGCAGGATTCACGCCGCACCCTCGAGATCCGTATTGTCCCCTATGGCCAGGACCAGCAGCTGTTGCTGGCGCGGGATGTCTCCGAGCTGCATCGGCTGGAGACCATGCGCCGGGACTTCGTTGGCAACATCAGTCACGAGCTTCGCACCCCGCTGACCGTTCTGCGCGGGATGTCTGAGCAGCTCGCGGAGATGGATGATCTGGCCCCGGCCGATCTGGAGCGACCGCTTGCCTTGATGGAGCAACAGGTTGACCGCATGACGCGTCTGGTGGATGACCTGCTGCTGCTCTCACGGCTTGAGACCGAGAGGCCGCAGGCCCGTCGGGGTGCGGTCAATATCAATGAGCTGCTCGAGGATGTGGTGGACGAGGCGCGCGCCATGAGTCAGGGCAACCATGTGATCAATCTGACGGTTGATGAGGGGCTGGGCATTGCCGGTGAGGATGAGGAGTTGCGCAGCGCGTTCTCCAACCTTCTGAGTAATGCGGTGAAATACACCGAGCCGGGCGGCAGCATTGATGTGCGTTGGTTTGAGGCCGCAGGTGCGGCCTGTCTGTCGGTCGCGGATACCGGCCGCGGAATACCGCTGCATCATCTACCTCGACTTACAGAGCGTTTCTATCGCGTCGACAGTGGCCGTGCCTCCCGGGATGGCGGGACGGGGCTGGGCCTTGCGATCGTCAAACATGTGTTATCCCGGCATTCCGCCCGGCTCGAGGTCACCAGTGAGGTGGGCGAAGGCAGCACGTTTACCGCGGTTTTCCCGCTTTACACGCGGCTCGGCAAAGCCCCTTCGGTGCGTGAAGCCTCCGAGCGCTGATTGTTTGTGACAGATTTCACAGTTCTGTCACATTTCTCCTCTAGCCTCTCCCGTGCACTTACCTGAAAGCACTAACGAGGAGTTACCTCATGCAGACTTGGAAGACGACTGCCCTTGCCGTTGCTGCGGCTGTTGGCATGACCGCCGTCACCGCCGCCGAGGCCCGTGACCAGATCCGTATCGTTGGCTCCAGCACGGTTTATCCGTTTGCGAGCTACGTGGTTGAAGAGTTCGGTGCCACCACCAACTTCCCGACTCCTGTGATTGAGTCCACCGGCTCGGGCGGTGGTATGCGTCTTTTCTGTGAGGGCGTCGGCGCCAACACCCCGGACATCACCAACGCCTCGCGTCGCATGAAGGTCAGTGAGTTCGATCGTTGCATGGAAAACGGCGTCACCGACATCACTGAGGCCACCATCGGCTACGACGGCATTGTTCTTGCCCAGAGCAACGACAACGAGCCGCTGGCACTGACCCGCGAGCAGATCATGATGGCTGTTGCCGCTCAGATCCCGCAGAACGGTGAGATGGTTGATAACCCTTACACCAACTGGAGCCAGATTGATTCCAGCCTGCCGGATCGTGAGATTGAGATTCTCGGCCCGCCGACCACTTCCGGTACGCGTGACGCGTTTGAAGAGATGGTCATGGAAGAGACCGCTGAGGATCTGGGCTTCCCTGAGGAGTACACCGAGATCCGCGCAGACGGCGTGTATGTCGACTCCGGTGAGAACGACAACCTGATCGTGCAGCGGATTAACGAAAATGCTGATGCCATTGGCGTCTTCGGTTACGGCTTCCTCGTCGAGAACACCGACATCATTCAGGCGGCCACCATCGACGGTGTCGAGCCGAGCCCTGAGACGATCGGTAGCGGTGAGTACCCGGTTGCCCGCAGCCTGTGGTTCTACATCAAAGAGGCCCACGAGGGCGTGATTCCGGGCATCGACGAATACGTCAGCATGTTCATGGATCCGATCCTCATTGGCCAGGACGGCCTGCTCAAGGACGAGGGCCTGATCCCGCTGCCTGCCGATGCGCTGGCTGAGTGGCGTGATCGTGTCGAGAACCGGGTCAACCTGCAGCGCAGCGACCTGGGCGGCTAAAGCGTTGCAATCCTCATCCACCCGGGTGAGGATTCGCGCTTAAATGATCGCCGTCGCCAGTCTGGTGGCGGCGATCTTTTGGATTTTAAGAGCCAGAGATTGAGGGTGTCCCCTTGGGTATTGGAACTACAACACTGTTGTTAATCGCGGTACTGACTCCGCTTGGATTTCTGGCTTATCGGCTGGGCCGTGGCAAGGCGCTCACGGCGATGGCGGCCGGCATCAGCATGCACTCACGTCCCCAGCAGTACGGTTGGTATTCCGTGGTCTGGATGGGGCTGCCGGCACTGGGTGTGGCCATCGCAGCTGCACTGTTGAGCGTCTTTGGTGTTATCGCACCGGCACGTGAGCTCGTTCTGATTGTCTCTATTGCAGTGGCAGCGCTTGGGCTTGCCCACGGGCTACGGGCCATCCGCCCGGAGGTGCGTGCGCGCAACGCGCTGGATCGGGTCATTCGCCTGCTGCTCTTGAGCGCGGCATTGATCTCAATCATCACCACCATTTCCATTGTTCTGTCCATCTTGTTCGAGGCCATGCGCTTCTTCCGCGAGGTGAGCGTCTGGGAATTTGTGACCGGCACCGTGTGGTCGCCTGGTGACACGTTCCTCGAGGCCGCCGGCCGTGGCGATGAGGTGGGCGAGGGCACATCTTTCTTTGGTTCAGTCCCGCTTTTTGCCGGTACGTTCATGGTGACGGCCATTGCCATGGCGACGGCCCTGCCAATCGGGCTGCTGTCAGCCATCTTCATGTCCGAGTACGCCACGCATCGCCAACGCGGCTTTGCCAAGCCGATCCTGGAGATCCTGGCCGGCATCCCGACAGTGGTATATGGCTTTTTTGCAGCGATCACCGTCACCCCGATTATTGTGGATATCGCGGCATTCTTCGGACTGGATGCCTCCTACAGCAACATTCTTTCACCCGGCATCGTGATGGGGATCATGATCATTCCGTTCATCTCCTCGCTGTCTGACGATGTGATCAACAGCATTCCGCAGACCCTGCGTGAGGGTGCCTATGCGCTCGGGACCACGAAATCGGAGACCATTCGCCAGGTGATCCTGCCAGCAGCACTGCCCGGTGTGATATCGGCATTCCTGCTCGGCGTCTCGCGTGCGCTCGGAGAGACCATGATCGTGGTCATGGCGGCAGGTGTTCGGCCCAACCTGACCTGGAATCCACTCGAGGACATGACCACCGTGACCGTGAGTATCGTCTACTCGCTCACCGGTGACCTTGCCTTCGACAGCCCGCAGACCCTGTCCGCCTTCGCGCTTGGTCTGGTGCTCTTTACCGTTACCCTGCTGCTGAATCTGGTGTCCACTTATCTGGTACGCCGCTTCAAGCAGCGATACGACTGATCGGGAATAAGTACTCATGCAGCGACGTCTGACAGGATCTGCCGAAGACCCACGCATCAAGGCGCGGTATCGCAGTGAAAAGCGCTTTAAGTCCTATACCGTGACCGCGCTTTTTGTGGCCTTTGCCATCATCATTGCGTTTTTTACCGACATCATCAGCCAGGGCTATACAGCGTTCTGGAAGACCGAGATCAAAGTGACGCTCGATTACAACGAGCGGGCGGCGCGTATCGGTCAATTTGCGCTTGCTGAGGATTTACGCGATATCGTCTCGCGCGGTGCGACGCGTTCAATCCCGCTGGAAATCCGAAACAACCCCGAACTTGCGGGCACGACACGTGAGGCCTGGGTGCCGACCTACAGTCGTGTTGATCAGTACTTCAAGGGTAATGAAGAGTTGCCACCGGAGATGGCAGCCCAGGTGGAGTCACTGAAAGAAGCCGGTATTATTCGCACGACTTTCAATTGGGCGTTTTTCACCTCGGGAGATTCCAAGCTGCCGGAGCTTGCCGGTATTTTCTCTGCGATGGTGGGTTCCATTCTGGTGTTGTTTGTCACGCTGATTGTGGCTTTCCCCATTGGCGTAATGTCGGCGATTTATCTCGAAGAGTTTGCGCCGGATAACAAGCTCACGCAGATTATCGAAGTCAACATCAACAATCTGGCCGCTGTTCCTTCGATTATCTTTGGCCTACTTGGCCTTGCGGTTTTCATCAACACCTTCGGTGTGCCGAGGTCCTCGGCGCTGGTGGGCGGCCTGACACTGGCATTGATGACGTTGCCGATCATCATCATCAGTACCCGGGCAGCGCTGCGCGCGGTGCCGGATCCGATTCGTCTGGGCGCTTTCGCCATGGGCTGTTCACGCTGGCAGGTGGTCCGCGATCATGTTCTGCCATTGTCTCTGCCCGGCATTCTCACCGGCACCATCATCGGGCTGGCGCAGGCGATGGGCGAGACCGCACCGCTGATCATCGTGGGCATGATCGCCTATATTCCGGAGGCACCGGGCAGCATCTTCGAGTCTGCCACCGTGCTGCCGGCACAGATCTTTACCTGGGCCAGCGAGCCCCGCAAGGCATTCGTCGAGAAAACCGCTGCGGGCATCATCGTGTTGCTCGCTGTGCTGCTTACCCTTAACGCATTGGCCGTGTTTATGCGGCGTAAATTTGAGCGTCGCTGGTAGCGGCGGGCGAGGGATTCATGGAAACTGAAGTGAAAACAGAAACGACAGCAGGGGCGCAGACCATGTCCCAGGATGTGAACAATACGCCGGCGGTGGATGAATCAACGCGGCCGGATGTGAAGATGAGCGCCAGTCAGCTCAATCTCTGGTACGGCGACACCCAGGCGCTCTACGACATCAATCTCGATATGTACTCGCGCGAGGTCACCGCGCTGATCGGGCCGTCGGGCTGCGGTAAATCGACGTTTCTGCGTTGCCTCAACCGAATGAATGATTTGATCCCGCAGGTAAAGCTGCAGGGCAACGTCACCCTCGACGGTGAGGACATCTACGATCACAGCGTTGATGTGGTCCAGCTGCGTACCTTCGTGGGGATGGTCTTCCAGAAGCCCAATCCCTTCCCCAAGAGCATTTATGAAAATATTGCCTACGCACCGCGTCTGCATGGCACCGGGACTTCGCGCTCCGAGCTCGATGACCTGGTGGAATCCTCGCTGAAGCGTGCCGGGCTCTGGAATGAGGTGGCCGACCGTCTCGACACGCCGGGCACGGAGCTCTCCGGCGGGCAGCAGCAGCGTCTGTGCATTGCCCGCGCCATTGCGGTTAATCCGGAGGTCATTCTGATGGACGAGCCGGCCTCGGCGCTGGATCCTCTGGCAACGGCGACGGTCGAGGAGCTCATCCATGAGCTCAAGGATAATTACACGATCGTCATCGTCACCCATAACCTACAGCAGGCCGCGCGGGTGGCTGGTTATACGGCGTTTTTCCATATGGGCAAGGTGGTGGAGTTCAACGATACCGACACGCTGTTCACCAACCCGAAAGAACAGCGTACCGAAGACTACATTACCGGCCGGTTCGGCTGAGTACCCAGGAGCGGCAAACGCCATGGATAAAAAAGGTTTCTCGCAGCATATCTCGCGGCAGTACAACGAGGATCTCGAGCAGATCATCACCCGCGTGATGACCATGGGCGGGCTGGTGGAGCAACAGCTAGAAGCCGCATTGGATGCGCTGGTCAATGGTGATCAGCAGAAAGGCGAGCAGGTGGTGACCTCCGATTATCGGATTAACGCCATGGAAGTCGAGCTGGATGAGGCCTGCACCAATGTTCTTGCGCGCCGGCAGCCGGCCGCCAGCGATCTGCGCCTGGTGGTGGCCGTGATCAAGGCCATTACCGATCTTGAGCGCATTGGTGATGAGGCCGAGCGTGTCGGCCGGATGGCATTGCATCTGCTCGAAGAAGACCGGCAGCGAAGCCCGATGGCGGAGATCGCCGCATTGGGCGAGCAGGTCAAGGGCATGCTGCGCGGTGCCCTCGATGCCTTCACCCGCATGGACGCCGAACAGGCGGTGCGTGTGGCGCAGGAAGACATCAAGGCCGATGCCCAGTACGACTCCATCATTCGTCATCTGGTGAAGTACCTGGAAGACAACCCGAAATCGGTACCGCCGGTCCTCGATATCGTCTGGGCCACGCGCTCACTGGAGCGTATCGGGGATCGCTCGCGCAATATCTGTGAGTACGTGATCTATTTTGTCCGCGGCAAGGATGTCCGCCACACAAGCTTCGAGCAGATGGCCGAAGAAGCGACTGGAGATCGTCGCTAGTTGAATGCGCAGGCGCTTCTTATCAAGCGCCTGCGATTAACCATTCCAGCAGCGCCTTCTGGGCATGAAGGCGGTTCTCTGCTTCCTCCCAGACGACGCTCTGCGGCCCGTCAATGACCTCGGCGGTGACTTCTTCGCCGCGGTGCGCCGGCAGGCAGTGCATGAAAATGGCCCTGTCATCGGCTGCCTGCATCACTCGTGCATTCACCTGATAGGGCTCAAAAGCGCGAACACGCTCGGCCTGCTCATCTTCCATGCCCATGCTTGCCCAGACGTCGGTGACGACTACATCGGCTCCCTCAGACGCCTGTAGCGGGTCGACACAGTGCCGGCTGCGTGGGTATTCGCTGAGATCATCGGGCGCATAGCCATCGGGGCAGCCGATATTCAGGTCAAAATCCATCCGCTCAGCGGCCTGCATCCAGGAGCGGCACATATTGTTGCCATCCCCCATCCAGGCCACCCGTCGCCCGGCGATCTCGCCGCGATGGGCCTGCCAGGTCTGTAAATCGGCCAGCAGCTGGCAGGGATGATGATCATCGGTGAGGCCGTTGATCACCGGCACGGTGGCGGCCGAAGCAAACCGCTCTACATTCTCATGGGCAAAAGTGCGGATCATCACCGCATCCACCATGCCGGAGAGCACACGGGCGGTATCTTCAATGGGCTCACCACGGCCGAGTTGGCTGTCGCGCGGAGAGAGAAAAATGGCGTGGCCGCCGAGTTGTGCCATGCCGGCCTCAAAGGAGACGCGGGTGCGGGTGCTCGACTTCTCGAAGATCATGCCAAGGACTTTGCCGCGGAGTGGTTCGTGAATATCGCCGTTGTGCTGGACCGCTCGCAGCTCGGCGGCCCGGCGCAGCAGCTGCTCGAGCTCCTCGGTGCTGAGATCGGCCAGGGTGAGAAAATGTCTTGTGGTCATGTCAGAGGTACCTCCCGGATGGGGGGTTAAGCGCTGGCCGGACGCTGACCGGCCTGCGTACGCGCCGTCTCATCGATAAGCGGCGCCAGGGTCGAGACCAGCTGATCGGCCTCGTCGTCGGTGAGAATCAATGGTGGCAGCAGTCGGATGACCGATCCGGCTGTCACGTTAATCAAAAGCCCGGCATCCAGTGCCTTCTCGACCAGGTCGGGGCAGGGGGCCTCGAGTTCGATGCCAAGCATCAAGCCGCGGCCACGAATCTCCGTAATCCCCGGTGTGCCTTTTAGCGCATCCTGAAAGCCTCTCAAGATCCGTTCGCCGAGTGTGGCTGCCCGTGCCAGCAGATCATCGTGGCCGATGGTCTCGATGACGGCCAGTGCCGCGCGTGCGGCAAGCGGGTTGCCGCCAAAGGTGGTGCCGTGAGTGCCGGGGCCGAGAATGCCGGCTGCCGGGCCGCCTGCGATGCAGGCGCCGATCGGAACTCCATTGGCAAGGGCTTTGGCCACGGTAATGACATCGGCACTGATCGCTTCGTGTTGATGGCCGAACCACAGGCCTGTCCTGCCAATACCGGCCTGTACTTCATCGAGCATCAAGAGCCAGCCATGCTGGTCACAGAGCGCCCGGAGTGCTTTCAGATAGCCATTATCCGGGATGCGGATGCCGCCTTCGCCCTGGATGGGTTCAATGAGAACCGCGACGGTGTTCTTGTTGCCGGCGGCCTCAATAGCGGCTGCATCATTGTAGGGTACGCGCACGAAGCCTTCCGGCAGCGGGCCAAAGCCTTTCTGTGCCTTGCTGTTACCGGTTGCCGTCAGCGCCCCGAGGGTGCGGCCGTGAAATGCGTTGTCAGCGACGATGATCTCCGGGCGCGTAATGCCCTTTTCATGCCCGTATCGCCGCGCAAGCTTGATGGCGGCTTCGTTGGCCTCGGCGCCGCTATTGGCAAAAAATACCTGCTCCAGCCCGCTGAGCTTGCACAGCCACCCACCGAGTTTCTCCTGCAGTGGGACCTCATACAGGTTGGAGGTGTGGATCAATGTCCTTGCCTGGTCATTCAATGCCTCGGCAATCGCCGGATGGGCATGGCCAAGACCACAGACGGCGATCCCTGAGAGGGCATCCAGATAGTGCCGGCCGTCGGTGTCTTCCAGCCACGCGCCCGTGCCTCTGCGAAAGGCAACCGGTAGCCTGGCGTAGGTAGGCATCAGCGCTGAGGTCATGAGACTGCTCCAAAAAACAAACGGCAGCCTGCGGCTGCCGAGCCATTCATTATAGGATGGGGCAAATCCGGCCACAAGCAAGCTCAATATGCCGCAAAGCCCCGTTGATTTGCACATGCACAGCACCGCCTCGGACGGGCGGCTATCGCCGACGGCGCTCGTGCAGCGGGCAGCCGACAAGGGTGTAAGACTCATGGCGCTGACCGATCACGACACCCTTGATGGGCTTGAGGAAGCCATGGGTGCCGCCAGGACGGCCGGTATTGAGTGCCTTGCCGGTATTGAACTCTCGGCCCGCTGGGCTCGCGGCGTGGTGCATATCGTCGGGCTCCATCTCGATCCAACAGCGACAGCGCTGCGCGATGGTGTGAGGGCGCAACAGGCTGAGCGACGCCGGCGCGCCGAGCAGATTGCCGAGCGCCTGGAGCGCGCCGGCTGTGAAGGAGTAGCGACTCGGGTCATGGCGGCGGTGGGCGATGGCGTGCCGGGCCGTGCGCATTTCGCCCGCGATCTGGTAGCAGCCGGATATGCAAAGACCATGCAGCAGGCCTTTGATCGCTATCTGCAGCGCGGCCGTCGCGGCTATGCGCCGGTGCACTGGGCCCGTTTGGAGGCGGTGGTTGACTGGATTCATGCAGCAGGCGGTGTTGCGGTCTTCGCCCATCCGCTGCGCTACCATCTCTCCCGGGGTGCGCTGCGCGCCGCGGTGCAGGCGTTCTGCGAGGCCGGCGGCGAGGCGATCGAAGTCTGCAATGGCGGTGGCGGTCGTGATGACCCGGCCAGTGCTGCTGCCTTGGCCCGTCGATACAACCTGAAAGCCTCAATGGGCTCGGATTTTCATGATCCCGAATTCCCCTGGGTTGAAATCGGGCGGCTCGCGCCGCTTCCCCGCGACCTTGAGCCCGTCTGGCAGGCCTGGGGGTTTCATGATGCCGGCTGAACCATCGGCCCATCCGTTTTCAGTGCTCGACCCCGGGGCATTGCTCGATATGCTTGAAGCGGTCGGGCTCGAGCCGGACGGTCGGCTGCTGGCACTCAACAGCTACGAGAACCGGGTTTATCAGCTGGGGATTGAAGAGGCCGAGCCGGTGATACTCAAAGTGTATCGGCCCGGGCGCTGGTCGCAGGCGGCCATCGCCGAGGAACATGCATTCGCCCTGGAGCTGGCCGAAGCTGACATACCGGTGGTGCCGCCGCTTTTGGTCAACGGTCAGTCGCTGCATGTCCTCGGTGATTTCTGCTTTGCCGTCTATCCGCGGCGTGGGGGACATGCACCGCCACTGGATAATGCCGATACCCGCGAGTGGCTGGGGCGAATGCTCGGCCGGTTGCATCAGATCGGGGCAACCCGGGCTTTCACCCATCGCCGCGATCTCGCGGCAAGCCTCTCCGGGCAGCGCAGTCGTGATTATCTCCTGGAGCACCAGTGGATTCCCGCGCACATTGAAGCGGCCTATCACTCCGTCACCGAGGGGCTTTTTGCCGATATCGCCGGGGCTTTTGAGCGTGCCGGCGATTGGCAGGGCATCAGGCTGCATGGCGATTTCCATCCGGGAAATATTCTCTGGACAGACGCCGGGCCGCATCTGGTTGATCTTGATGATTGCATGACCGGGCCGGCGGTACAGGATCTATGGATGATGCTCTCGGGAGATCGAGCCGAGCGCAGTCTGCAGCTTGCGGACATCCTCGCCGGCTATGAGCAGTTTTATGACTTTGACCCGCGTGAGCTCAACCTGATCGAGGCTCTGCGGACCCTGCGCATGATGCATCATGCCGCCTGGCTGGCGCGGCGCTGGGATGATCCGGCCTTCCCGGCTGCCTTTCCCTGGTTTGCGACCGATCGCTACTGGGAAGAACATGTCCTTGCCCTGCGTGAGCAGGCGGCGGCGATGCAGGAACCACCGCTTGTCGTATGATGCCCGAGAAACGCAGGCGGACAGGGAGTAGACAGTCATGTATCTGGTGATCGTGGGCGCGGGCCCGGTTGGAGATCATTTGGTGGAAATGGCGCTGGAGGCAGGCCACACAGCCGCTGTTATCGAACCGGATAGCACGCTCGCTCAGGCGGTCGCCGAGCGCCATGACATACGCGTCCTTGAGATGGCCATCGGTGATGAGGATGTGGTCGCGGAGAGTCATTTGGCCGAGGCCGATGCGGTGATTGCCACCACTTCTGATGACGCCACCAATCTGCTTGCGATGCTGATTGCCCAGGAGGCCGGCGTGGAGCAGCGCACCAGTACCGTGAATCAGGATAGCCATCTGGCCATTTTTCGACGCCTCGGTGTGCGGGTTCTGGCCGACCCGGAGCGCTTGATCGCCGAGCACCTGTTGAATATGACGGAGCCCTGATCTTGCGAGAAGTCGCTCGCGGCGTCGGCTTTCTGCTGCATATACCGGCCGTGATGGCGCTGCTGTCGATGCCGGTTGCGTTTTTTGCCGGTGAGCACTGGGGGTTGACCGGTCTCGGGCTGACTGCGGCACTTGCATTGGTTATCGGGCAGGGCCTGCGCCTGCTCGGCCGTGGCGCGCAGACCTTTCATCGTTATCAGTCGATGCAGATTGCCGGCATCAGCTGGCTGTTAATCGCCATTCTGGGCGCAATACCGTTTTTCGTCTCGGCGTTGCTGGCACCTGCCGCATCGAGTGCGTCGGCGGCCATGGATGTGTTTCAGGCACCGGTTTTCGCATTATTTGAATCCACCAGTGGTTTTACCTCCACCGGATTGACCGTGGTGGCCCGGGCATCCGAGCTGCCAGCGCATATTCAGTGGTGGCGGAGCTTGAGTGAGTGGATCGGCGGCATCGGGGTGATTCTCCTGTTGGTCGCGATCCTGCCGGCCGAGCGGGGAGCGCTCAATCTTTATTTCTCCGAGGCGCGGGAAGAGAAAATACTGCCGACGGTGAAGTCCACGGTCAGAGCCATCTGGTTGATTTATCTTGGGTTTACACTCTTTGGTATCGGTCTGCTGTGGCTCGCCGGAGAACCGCTCTGGCGAGCCGTCAATCATGGCATGACGGCCATTGCCACAGGCGGCTTTACCATCACCGATGACAGCCTGATGAGCACATCGGCCTCGGTCCAGCTTGCCTATATGCCGCTTATGCTGATCGGCGCGATCAGTTTTCTGGTGCATTATCGGCTGCTGGTGGAGCGACCCGGCTGGCGGGTGATCGGCCAGAGCACGGAGCTGAGGCTTTTGTTCTGGATTGCGCTCGGTGGTGTTCTGCTGCTCTGGGCCGAGCGCTGGTTTTCAATTGGTGAGACAGGCGGTGTGGCAACGGCCTTTGTCTGGCTCTCGGCGCTCACCACGGCCGGTTTTGCGAGCTCGGATCTGGCGCTTTGGATGGATGGCCCGTTATTGCTGGTGCTGGTGGCGGTATTGATGGGAGGCATGGCGGGTTCAACCAGTGGTGGTGTGAAGCTGCTGCGGGTGGGCCTGCTGCTCAAGGATTTGCAGGGCCAGTTGCGGGGTTTTCGTGCCAGTCGCCACGAGCTCGTGATGGTGCATTACGAAGGCGCTCGCGTGTCCCCGCACCACATTGCCGAGCTCGGCCGGATTGCTGCCCGATTAGTCGGGCTTTTCATGCTGCTCTGGCTGCTCGGTGTGTTCGTCATGCTGCATCTGCTGCCGGATGATGTGCGCCTTGCGCATGTTTTTTTTGATACCGCATCGGCACTTTTCAACTCCGGTCTTTCCACCGGCATCGCCGGGCCGGCCATGAATACCGGGGCAGCCGTGGTGCTCAGCGTGTTGATGCTGCTCGGCCGGCTTGAGATTTTTCCGCTTCTGGTGCTCGCCGGTTGGGCGTTCGGGCGTCGATAGCCGTATACTCTCGGTCTTTTTTGCACGACGAGAAAACCATGCCCGCAAATCAATCGACCGCGGATGTCCGCCAGCTGCGCAACATCGCCATTATTGCCCACGTCGACCACGGCAAGACCACCCTGGTGGATCAGCTGCTGCAGCAGTCGGGCACCCTTGAATCCCGTGGCGAGGCGCAGGAGCGGGTCATGGACTCGAATGACCTCGAGCGCGAGCGGGGTAT